>NZ_JAHLZY020000001.1:3406186-3715840 GCF_018967865.2 Hymenobacter siberiensis | reverse complement strand
TCGAGGCCGTGAAAGCCTTCGCGCAGGCCCACGACGCCCGGCTGATTGTGGTGGGGCCGGAAGCCCCGCTAGCGGCCGGCATCACCGACTTTTTCGCGGGCTCCAATATCCAGGTGTTCGGCCCTACCCGCTCGGCGGCGCGGCTGGAAAGCTCGAAGGTGTGGAGCAAGGAATTCATGCGCCGCCACGGCGTGGCCACGGCGCAGGCCTGGACCTTCCGCAGCGACAACATTGCCGAAGCTCGCGCCAAAGCGGCTGAGCTGGGCGGGCATGTGGTGGTGAAATACGACGGCCTGGCCGCCGGCAAGGGCGTGTATGTGTGCTCGTCGCCGGAAGAAGCCGAAGCGGCGTTTGATGATTTGCAAACGAGTTACTCCGGCTGGTTTTCCTTCCTGCTGGAGGAAAAATTGACCGGTCCCGAAATCAGCATCATCGGTCTCACCGATGGCCGTGTTATTCGCTTGCTGGCCACTTCGCAGGACCACAAGCAGCTGCTGGCCGGCGACCTCGGCCCCAACACCGGCGGCATGGGCGCCTACTGCCCGGTGCCCTTTGCCGACGACAACGTGCTCGCCGCCATCCGCCGCGACATCGTGGACCCCACCCTCGGCGGTATCCAGCACGAGCAGTTCGACTTCCGGGGCTTCCTGTATTTCGGCATCATGCTCACGCCCACCGGTCCCAAGCTGCTCGAATACAACGTGCGTCTCGGCGACCCCGAAGCCGAAGTCCTGCTGCCAGCCCTCGACAGCAGCCTGCTGGCCCTCATCGAAGGCACCCTCAACGGCACGCTTTCCCGGCAGGGTGTGGTGCAGCGGCCCGGCGCTTTTGTGGGCGTGGTGCTGGCCTCGGGCGGCTACCCGGCTCCAAAATTCGCTACCGGCTTCCCCATCACCGGCCTCGATAAGTTGCCCATTGGTGTGCGCGCCTACCACGGCGCCACCCGGCGCAACGAGGCCGGCGAGCTGGTGACCAACGGCGGCCGCGTGCTCGTGCTCACCGCCCACGGCGTTGATTTGGCTGATGCGACTGCCCGCGCCTACGAAGCGTGCAGTATCGTTAGCTTCCAAGATATGTACGTGCGGCCCGACATTGCCCAACGCCCCGCGCCGGTGCTGACAGACAGTGTTGTAAATTGAGTATAGTATGATACCAGAAGCGCGCCTAAAAGTGACCAAGCTCCTTGATGCCTTTGCGCAAAGTGGTCTGGCGCCCCTCTCCCCCGGCGAGGGGCTGGGGGGGAGGCCTGCCCGCCTGGCTATCCTGCTGTCGGGGCGCGGCTCCAACATGCTGGCGCTGCTGGGAGCCACCAAAACTGGTGTGCTGCAAGGGCTGGCCGAAGTGGTGGTGGTGTTCAGTAACAAGCCCGATGCGCCCGGCCTTACCTTCGCCGCCGAGCAGGGCTGCCCGGTAGCCTCGCTGCCCAGCCAGGGCCGCAAGCGCGAAACATTCGATGCGGAAGCCGCCGCGCTGCTCCAGCAGTATCAGCCCGATTTGGTGGTGCTGGCGGGCTACATGCGTATTCTTTCGCCGGCCTTCATTCAGCCGTTTGCGGGCCGTATCATCAATATTCACCCCGCCGACACCCACCAGCACCAGGGCCTACACGCCTACGAGTGGGCTTTTAATAACCAGCTGCCCGAAACCAAAATCACCGTCCATCTGGTTGATGAGGGCCTCGATACCGGCCCCATTCTCGCTCAGCAAACGGTGGATTTGCGCGGGGCCGATACCCTGGCGGAAGTCGAGCGGCGCGGCCTGGCCGTGGAGCATGATTTATATGCCCAAGCGTTGGCTGAACTGATACAAAAAGGCCGTCATGCAGAGCGCAGCGAAGCATCTTTACCGCAGTAGTAATCAATGCGAATGCAACGAAGCGGTAAAGATGCTTCGCTGCGCTCTGCATGACAAACCCACCCTTATTTACAAATTAACAACCCCATCCCATGTGCGGAATAGTAGGTTTTCACGGTCCCGATAACGTCGTGGCTGATATGATTGTCGGCCTCACCGCCCTCCAGCACCGGGGGCAGGATGCGGCTGGCATCGCCACGTTCGACGACTCGTTCCACCTGCACAAGGGGCAGGGGCTCGTCAACGACGTGTTCAAGCCCAAGCACGTGAAGAAGCTGAAAGGCAACATCGGCATCGGGCATGTGCGCTACACCACCCAGGGCGCCAACGATTCTGACCTCGCGCAGCCTTTCACTACCAGCTACCCCTTCGGGCTGGCCATGGTGCACAACGGCAACGTAATCAACTTTCGCGACGTGGCCAAGCGCCTGCACGACAAGTACCACGTGCTGCCCAAAACCACCAACGACCTGGAGCTCATCATGTACACCTTCGCCTCGGAGCTGCGCGTGAAAGACCTCGACCACCTGTCAGTAGTGGATATTTTCGACGCCGTAGAAACCACCCAGGAGCTGGTGAAGGGTGCCTACGCCACCATCACGATGATAGCCGGGCATGGCCTGCTGGCTTTCACCGACCCGCTGGGCATCCGGCCGCTGGTGTTAGGGCGGCGCGACACGCCCGCCGGCCCGGTGTATGCTTTCGCTTCTGAAAGTACCTGCTTCGACTACCTCGATTTTGCCTTTGTGAAGAATGTGGGGCCGGGTCAGGCCATCTTCATCGACAACAATTTTCAGGTTCACTATAAAAATCCTTACGCCTCGCCCAAGGCGTTCTGTGCGTTCGAGCACATTTACTTTGCCCGCGAAGACTCCGTGATTCATGGCCACCTGGTGGCCCGCGAGCGGGTGCGCCTCGGCAAGCGTCTGGCTCGCAAGGTGGTCGATGCCGGCCTGAAGCCCGACATGGTCATCGACGTGCCAAGCTCGGGCTACTTCGCGGCCTCCGGGCTGGCCGAGGCCATTGGCGTGCCCTACCGCCGGGCGCTGGTGAAAAACAACCACATGGGCCGCTCCTTCATCGTGCCCACCCAGGCCGGCCGCGAGGACGTGGTGAAGAAAAAGCTAAACCCCATCCGCGAGTTTGTGGCGGGCAAGAAGGTGGCCGTGGTGGACGACAGCATTGTGCGCGGCACTACTTCGCGCCGCATCGTGCGGCTGCTGCGCGAAGCCGGCGCGGCCGAGGTATACTTCATTTCCAGCGCGCCGCCCATCGTGTCGCCCTGCATCTATGGCATCGACATGGCCATGAGCACCGAGCTGATTGCGGCCAATTATTCGACGGAAGAAATCTGCCGCTACATCGAAGCCGATAAGGTGATTTACCAGGATTTGTCGGATTTGGAGGAGCTTTTTGCCGAGGAGAAAGGCCACGGCGGCAGCTGCTTCGCCTGTTTCTCGGGCAAATACCCAACGGGCGACGTGACGCACTACCTCCGCCACATTCAGGAGGAACGCGCCAGCCACCGCGGCGATAAGAAAAAGGAAAAAAAGTCGGTGAGCGCCAAAGCCCCCGAGCCGACGGAGCATTAGTCTCACCTCACCCCCCGGCCCCCTCTCCTTGGGGAGAGGGGGAGCCTAACGACTTCTATCCTGAAATTCAACTTCCAACTTCAATTCGCGCCGCCTCGGCTCCCCCCTCTCCCCAAGGAGAGGGGGCCGGGGGGTGAGGTGAACCGCATGAACGACACGAAAAATAACCCCGCCGGCTACTCCATCGAAGAAGGCAACGCCGCCTCGCGCAACGCCTACAACTGGTCGAAAAAAACCTTCGTCAACCGCAAAGGCAAGCCCGGCGAGCCCGCCCAGGACCTCGACGGCGGCTTCAGCAACGAAATTCGTTTCGGAGCCGAGCGCCTTGGCATCAGCTCCGACGGTATCGGGACCAAGATTGAGGTGGCCGAGCGCCTGAACAAGTACGATACTCTCGGCTACGACCTCATCGCCATGACGGCCGACGACCTCATCGCCGCTGGCTTCGTGCCCACCAACCTCTCCAATATCATCGACGTGAACCACCTCGACTACGACGTGGTGGACCAGATGATGCGCGGCCTGCACGATGCTGCCAACTTCGCCCAGGTGGCCATCACGGGCGGCGAAATCGCGGAGCTGGGCAATCGCATCGGCGGCTGGCCCGGCGCGAAGATGAACTTCAACTGGTGCTCCACGGCCATCGGCGTGCTGCACCCCAGCCTGGCCCAGCCCCTGAGCGGCAAAACCGCCCAGGCCGGCCACGTGGTGGTGGCCCTGCGCTCGCCCTCGTTCCGCTCCAACGGCTACTCGCTGGCCCGCAAGACGCTGCAAAAGGTATTCGGTGACAACTGGCACGATGCGCCCTACGACGGCACCGACGACGGCCTATATCCCACCTGGGGCGACGCCATGCTCGCGCCTTCGCTCATCTACTCGCCCGGCGTAGCGGCCTTGCTCGATGCCGGCCTGCCGCTACACGGCGTGGCCCACATCACGGGCGGCGGTGTGGCCGATAACTTCCAGCGGGTGCTCAAAAATGGCCTCGGTGCGGTGCTGGATAATCTTTTCGAGCCTCTGCCCGCCATGCAGCGCCTCTGCGAAATCGGCGACATCAGCGCCGAAACAGCCTACCTCTACTGGAATATGGGCACCGGCATGCTCGTCGTAACCGAAGAAGCTTCTGCTGCTGCCGTAGTGGCTTCACTGCAGGCTAGCGGCTATGACGCGCAATTGGCTGGCCGCCTCACGGCTGAGAGTGGCGTGACGCTGCATGTGGGCGCGGGCGAGCTTCGGTACGCGTAAGACTTAATGACTCAATAGAAATCCCTGCTGTCTTGATTGACGGCAGGGATTTTTTGTGATAACGCCTAAGCTAGTTTTACTGCTATGTCGCATGAAGAACACAATACCCAAGCCGAAATCAACATCAAAAACGATATTGAAAAACATGGCTGGACGGTCTGCTTATTTGAAGCAGATACCGCCACGCCCGCATTTGCTTACACAATTGGTCTGTGGAAGAATTTTAATCATCCCGAGCTAATTGCCTTTGGTCTACCTCTCGATACGATGCACGCTATTTTGAATGATGCCGGTGACACCATCAAAGCCGGTAATCCTTTGGAAACGGCTATCAATAACTTCGATATTCTGGAGCTGCACCCGGTTCAGTTTCGGCAGGTTAGTGCAGATAATATTCCTGACTATTTCGGCTATGCCCAGTGGTTTTATGACTGCGAAGCCTTCCCCGCGCTGCAACTATTCTGGACGGATAAAGGCGGTAAGTTCCCTTGGGAGCCGGAGTTCGAGGAGAGCTACCAACTAGACCAACCTCTTCTGGGCCAGAAGCTTGACTTCAAATTTTTCGAGCCCCGAAACGCGGCCACCTTTATAGCTGAAGAAGTATTGAGCGGAGGACGACCTATTCTTTGGGTCTGGCACGATAGCGACGATGGTACTTGGTCGTTTGCAAATAAGTCAAGCGATAAAATGCTGATTGTCGGATTAGATGAGGCGGTAGCGCACGACCCTGCCATCAATAACTTATTCAACTTGCCAACAGACTACATAGCAACACGAGTGTCTGTTTAAAGACGAAGCTGTTTAGAAAGTCAAAGGACTCCCAAAAAAGCGCGAAATTTGAGGTGTAACACTCCTTTTTTCGCATTTTAATGGAAGTCCTGTCCAAAGATATGATTCGCCAATGGATTCTGCCCGCGCTCACCTTCTCCGCCCATGGCCGCCCCTCGGTCGTGGAGCCGGCCGAGTTGGTGGAAGCCATTCTCTACAAACTCAAAAGCGGCTGTCAATGGCGATTGTTGCCTGTTAAACAGTTTTTTACGGGCGCATCGCTGACCTGGCAGGGCGTGTACGCCCGCTTTAATGCGTGGCGCAAGGACGGGTCCTGGCAAGGGGTATGGCTCCGCTTGTTGCGCGAAAACGGGGCCCATCTGGACTGTTCCAGCGTCCAACTCGACGGCAGCCACACGCCCGCCAAGAACGGCGGGGAGGCCGTCGGCTATCAGGGCCGCAAGAAAGCCCGTACCACCACAGCCCTCTTCTTGGCCGATAACCGGGGACAACCGCTGGCCTGCGCCAGCCCGCAGGCGGGCAACCACCACGACACCCACCAGCTCAACGCCTTGTTCGGGGAAATCTGCGCCTCGCTCGAAGCGGCTAATATTCCCGTCGCCGGGCTGTTTCTGAACGCCGACAAAGCCTTTGACACCCAAGGCTTTCGTCAGGAATGCGCCCGGCGCGACATCGAGGCCAACATTCCCCGCAACCGCCGCGCCGCCGACTGGCAGACCGACGACGACACCTTTTTCGATCCCGAACTCTACCGCCGCCGCGTCGTGGTCGAACACGCCAACGCCTGGCTCGACGGCTTTAAAACCTTGCTCGTGCGCTACGAAACCAGCGTCGGCAATTGGCTGGCCTGGCACTGGCTCGCCTTCGTCGTCATCTTTTTGCGAAAAATTAATCAAAAGCCGACTTTCTAAACAGCTTCGACAAGTGGAAAAGGAAAAAACTCTGAAAAAAGTAATTTACGCCGAGCGCATCGGCCGCTTCTCCAGAATCAGACGGGTACGGTACTCGTAGAGGCCCATTTCGAGACCGACGGGGAATACGTGGGGATTCAGGAAGCGGCGCACCCCTGGGTCGAGGCTTTGCACTTCGCGCTGGGCGTGGGCGCGGCTCTCGGCTAGGGTGGGCAGGTCGAGCACGCGGCGGCCGCGCCGGAACACCGGCTCCAGCAGCTCGCGAAACTGGGTATCGGGCCGGATGGGCAGGCGGCGGGTGCTGTCGGCCGGGTCCACGAGCATGAGGTGGCTGGGCAGGCTCTCGGCCGTGTTGTACAGCATATCGGCGCGGGGCTTGCCGTACTCGTTCAGGTAGCGGCGAATTTGCAGGATGCCCGGGATGCTGGTTTTGGCCACCTGCTCGGAGAGCTTGATGGTGAAGTCCCAGCCCGAGTCATCGGCTTTGCGTAGGGCGGCCAGCTTGTACACGCCCCCCAGTGCGGCCTGGTTGTAGGCCGTTACGAGCTGGGTGCCCACGCCCCAGGTATCGATGCGGGCGCCCTGCTGCTTGAGGCTGGTGATGAGGTTTTCCTCCAAATCGTTGCTGGCCACGATGCGCGTTTCGGTAAAGCCGGCCTCGTCGAGCACCGCCCGCGCCTCGCGGCTAAGGTAGGCGAGGTCGCCCGAATCGAGCCGGATACCGGCTAACTCGTGGCCGTTAGCGCGCATCTGGCGGGCCACTTTAATGGCCTGGCGCACGCCCTCAATCGTATCATAGGTATCCACCAGAAATACCGAGTCGTCGGGAAATGCCTGGGCATAGGCCGAAAACGCATCCACTTCATTAGCAAACGACATCACCCAGCTGTGCGCGTGCGTGCCGCGCACCGGAATGCCGTAGCGCTGCCCGGCCAGTACGTTGCTGGTGGCATCGGCCCCGCCGAGGTAGGCCGCCCGGCTGGCTCCCAGGCCACCATCGAAGCCCTGGGCGCGGCGCAGGCCAAACTCCAGAATCTGGTCGGTTGGCCCGGTGGCCTCCCGGATGCGGGCCGCTTTGGTGGCAATCAGGGTCTGGAAATTGATGAGTGTGAGCAGGGCTGTTTCCAGCAATTGCGCCTGCAGCAGCGGCCCGCGCACCCGCATAATGGGCTCATTGCCAAATACAACGGTGCCCTCGGGCACGGCGTCGATGTCGCAGGTGAATTTCAGTTCGCGCAGGTAGCGCAGGAAATCGGGCGGAAACATCACCCCGCCTTTGCTGCCGCGCAGGCTGCCGAGGTATTCCAGGTCATCTTCCGAAAATTTCAGGTTCTCCACCCAATCAACGGTCAGGGCCAGCCCGGCGGCTACCGCGTACCCGCCCTGAAACGGGGCCTTGCGGAAGTAGAGGTGAAACACCGCCTCGCGGTCCTGCAAGCCCTGCTGCCAGTAGCCGTAGGCCATCGTAAGCTGGTATAAATCGGTGACGAGGGCAAGTGAGGGCGCGTAGAGGCCGGAGAGGGGAGCAGCATTCATAGAGCGAAATAACAGCGGAAAGATGCATTTGCTTACGGCGCGGCAACTATTCCGGCCACCAAGGGCTGCGGCGTGGGCATTGGCCAGGCCGCGCTACCTTGGCAGCCAAATGAATAAAACCAAGGCAACAGGCACCCGGCCAATGAGCTGGGCGCGAACAATGGATGTGCGCTGGCGGCTGGCCCTGGCGGTAATAATCGGCATTGCGGGTGCGCTGCTGGCCCCGCACCTGCTGGGCACCCTGGCCCGCGTGGTGGTGGGCTGGGTGGGCTTTGCTACCACCGACCTGGCGCTGATAATCATGGGCATGTGGCAGGCCGACACCGACGACATGCGCCGCGTAGCCGCCTCCGAAGACCTGCCCCGCACCCAGGCCTTCGTGCTGGTGGTGTGCGCGGCCATGGCCAGCCTGGGGGCCGTAGTGGGCCTGATGGGCTCGCTCAAAGGCATTTCGAAAGACCTGCGCGTACTGCACGTAGTGCTGAGCGTGGCCGCCGTAGTGCTGGCCTGGACGTTGGTGCACCTCGTGTTCACGCTGCGCTACGCCCACACCTATTACGACGCCGATGAAGACACCGGCCAGGACACCGGCGGCCTGATATTCCCCGACGACCAGGGCCAGGACCAGAGCCCCAAACTCACGCCCAACTACGTAGACTTCGCCTACTTTTCCTTCATCATCGGCATGACGGCCCAAACCGCCGACATTGGCATCGGCAACCGCGAGCTGCGCCGCGCCGCCCTGCTCCACGGCCTCATCGCCTTCATATTCAACACGGTCATCGTCGCCCTCACCATCGGCACCATCGGCGGAATGCTTAATTGAGTTAAGAGTTAAGAGTTAAGCTGTAATGGCTGTTGAAAGTCATTCTGCGACGAACTCAACTCCTAACTCCTAACTCAAGAAATCAGCCCCCGGCTCACGGCCAGCTTGATGAGGGCGGCGGTGTTTTTGGCCTGGGTTTTGGCGATGATGTTCTGGCGGTGGGTTTCGATGGTGCGCTTGCTGGTGAAAAGCTTGTCGGCGATTTCGCCGTTGGTCAGGCCCTCGGCAATTAGCTTGAGCACTTCCAGCTCGCGTGCCGTGAGGTCGGCCCCGGAGTGGCCTTCGGCGGTCGAGTCTTCGGTGCCCGGGCGTTGTACCACGGCCTTATAAAGCATGTTCAGGCCAATTTCGGTGCACAAAAACGGGTTGCCAGCTGCCACGGTGCGAATAGCGTGGGTGATTTCGCTGATGGCCGCGTTCTTGAGCACGTAGCCCAGCGCGCCGGCGTCCAGCATGCGGGCCACGTAGTTCTCGTGGTCGAGCATGGTGAGCACCAGCACGCGCACCTCGGGGAAGCGCAGGCGCAGCTCCGGCATGGTGGCAAAGCCGTCGAGTATGGGCATCTGCACGTCCATCAGCACCACGTCTACGGGCGTGGTTTCGAGCAGGGCCAGCACTTCGGCCCCGTTGCTGGCTTCGCCCACCACATCGAGGTCCGGTTCGGCAGAGAGCAGGGCCCGGATGCCATCACGCAGGATGGTGTGGTCATCGGCAAGAAGTAGTCGTGTCATAGCTGGAAGATATTTTGAACTAGGCAAAACGGCCGGCGCGCAACAAAGTTGGCAACTTGGAATGTACGAGACCCGGGGCTACGTATTAGTACTAAATCACCCGGATTAATCCGGCTTTTTGAAGGGATTCACACTGCTTTTGTTACAATACTTATAGTTGAGCTTAGCAAAAAGGGTAATTTCGGGTTGTTTATTCTCATTTTACTGATTTGTAGGTTGAGAATTTGATAAGGAAGCTGTTTAGAAAGTCCCCGAACGGTCATGCAGCGCGCAGCGAAGCATGACCGTTCGCATCCTCAGGCCCGTTCAACGATGCGAGCAAGATGCTTCGCTGCGCGCTGCATGACCGGTTGAGTACCTTTTGTGACTTTCTAAACAACTCCATCTTTCAGCTGCCTGCTCTACCTTTTTCTCCGTCCATGATTCGTTTGCTACTTACCGATGGCGATAGGCTCACCCGCGAGGAGCTGCGCATCGGGTTGGGAGCTGCCATAGGCCTCGAAATAGTGGGCGAAGCCACGACGGGCGAGGAGCTGCTGGCCCAATTGCCCATCCTGAGCCCCACAGTAGTGCTGCTCGACCTGAGCCTGCACGGCCCCGATGTCTTCGCGGTGCTGGCGGCCCTGCGCGAGCAGTACCCCCAGCTGCGCGTGCTTGCCCGGGGCGAGCTCACCAACGAGCGCTACGTGGCCCGGACCTTCGATTTGGGGGCCAACGGCTACATCCTTAAATCGGCGCTGCTGCCGGAGCTTTTGCACAGCCTGGGTACCGTGGCGGCCGGCCGGCCGTTTTTGTGTTCGGCCATCGGCCTGGCTTTGCTAAACCGGTTATATCTGGCCCGGCCCGTTGAGGGCACCGTTGCCCGCCTGAGCCTGGGCCTGAGCAAGCGCGAAATGGAGGTGCTAAGCCTAGTGGGCGAAGGCCTCACCAACGCCGAAATCGCTCTGCGCCTATTCACCACCTCACCACTTCACTATTTCACCGCTTGCGCTGCGATGATGAATTCGGCCAGCTCGCGGAAGCAGCCGTGGCCACCGGCCGTCTGGCAGTGAAAGTCGGCCACGGCGCGGGCAAAGGACGTGGCATCGCCGGGGCAGGCCGACAGGCCGACCAGGCCCAGAATCTCCACATCGTTGGTATCGTCGCCGATAAAGGCCACTTCTTCGGCCGTCAGGCCGGTGCGAGCCAGAATTTCGTGTAGGCAGGTGGGCTTGTCTTTTATGCCCAGGTGCAGCTCCTCAATGCGCAGCTTGGCGGCGCGGGTACGCACCGACGGCGACATTTCGCCCGTCATAATGCCCGTCAGGATGCCGTGGTTACGCAGGCGTTCCACGCCCATGCCGTCGCGGATATTGAACCGCTTCATTTCCTCGCCCCGCTCGGAATAGTACACCCCGCCATCGGTCAGCACGCCGTCGCAATCGGTGAGCACCAGGCGAATGCGGCGCGCTCGGGCAGTGAGGTCTGATAATTTCATAAAAACAAGGAAAAAAACGAATAAAGCAAGAGTGTCAAAAAGCCAAAACCGGCCTAGCTAGGCCAATAGGGCCGCAAGTTCGGTACAGAAAGGGGAAGTGTAAATTGTACCAAAAGTATAATTATACCGTACCGCGTACATTAGTAGCTGGAATTAACTTTACTTGTGACCTTATGAAGAATAAGTTGACTATAGCCGCTACGGTCGCCCTTCTGCTGCCAATGGCTGCCTTTGCCCAGTTGCCCCACGAGGCAGTAGTGGCGGCCGAAGTAGCATTTGCGACTCAAGCTACGCAAACAAGTACGGAAGCGGCGTTTCTGGCCAACAGCTCCCCCACCTCCCTGGTTACCGAAAACGGCAAGCTGGCCAACGCCCAGGAGGTGTGGCGTACGCTGCCCTCGCGCCCCGGCAGCAAGCTTACCTGGTACCCGGTGCTGGCCGATGCCGCGCAGTCGGGCGACTTGGGCTACACCACCGGCCCCTGGACCATGCTGCAAAACAACCGCCCGGTTTCGACCGGCGATTACGTGACCGTATGGCGCAAGCAGCTCGATGGGCGGTGGAAATTCGCGGTTGATATGAGCATTGAGCGCATTGGGGCCGTGCCTTCGCAGATGGCCACCGTGGCCCGGCCCCGCCTGATGGCCGCCGCGGCCACGCCCAGCACCGCGCCGTCCAATATTGTGCTCGAAGTCGATAGCAAATTTGCCACCGCCGAGCTCATGAAGCCCGGTGCCACCTACCAGCAATACCTGAGCGCCGAAGCCCGCCTCTACCGCTCGGGCCTGTCGATGATGCAGGGCGCGGCGGCTTCGGCCAACATGAAGTCCATCGACGGCGGCTACCTCTTCATTGCCAATACCGGCTACCTGGCCGCCGCCGGCGATTTGGGCTATGTGGTGGGCTCGCTGCACCGCCCGGCCAGCACCAACCACCCCGAGGAAAACGGCACTTTCCTGCGCATCTGGCGCCGTGAGGCCGATGCCAGCTGGCGTATTGCCCTGGAGATGTTCGACTTAGTGCCCATTGCCGGCGCGGCCGCAGCTGCTGCCCCGGCGGCCCCCTCGCCGGCCGTGCCGGCGGCGGGCACCACCGACCCGGTTCCCGCCAAGCGCGCCCAATAGTGCTGGCCCCCCGCGGCTTCCCAAGCGCAGCCTAATCCCTGATAAGCCCCCAGCGCGCCCCAGCGCGCCCCAGCGCGCCCCAGCGCGCCCCAGCGCGCCGGGGGCTTTTTTTGCATGGCGTGTAAGGCCGGTGCCCGTGCGGCGTCTGGCCGGGCAGGGGAGGTGGTGGCCGCGTCTGCGGCTGGTAGCCTTCGCGTTGGCTATTTTTGGTTGTTATGTAAGCATTACACTGGTTATTGGCCGTTCCGATGCTGGGCAGTTGGGCGGCACCGGTGCCGGCGCGGCCCGTGGGCCCCTTCGCGGGGGCCGGCCGGGTGCCCGTGGTGGTCGAGCTGTTCATTTCCGAAGGCTGCTCCAGCTGCCCGGCCGCCGATGCGGCCCTGCGTGAGCTGGTCCGGGCTCAGGCGGTGCCCGGTGTCGAAGTCATTGCCCTGGGCGAGCACGTCGACTACTGGAACCGGCTGGGGTGGAAGGATGGCTTCTCGGCTCCGGCCTACACCGCGCGGCAGCGGCAGTACGCCACCAGTTTCGGCACGGGTTCCTACACGCCCCAGGCCGTGGCGAATGGTCGCTGCGAGCTGGTGGGCAGTCGCTCTGCCGACTTGGTAGCCACCGTATCCAAAGCCGCCAAAGTGCCGCAGGCGGTGGTGTCGGTGGCAGTTTTGGGCAGTAGCGCACAGGTTCGGGTGAGCAGCTTGCCTGCCGGTACCGCTGCCACCGAGGTACTGCTGGCCATCATCGAGAGCGGGCTGGCTTCGCAGATTGGCTGCGGCGAAAATGCGGGCCTGCTGCTGGGCAGGGTAGGGGCCGACGGCTCCTTCACCGCCTCGCCGGCCCTCACCCTGGCTGCTGGCTGGAAGCGCCCCAATCTGCGGGTAGTAGCGCTGGTACAGGAAATTGCTTCGCGCCGCATTGTGGGCGTGGCCACTACGTCAGTAGTGAGTGAATAGTACGCGGACGGCAAAGTCGGCGCTACTGCTCACCAAGCGAAGCGTAATATTGTGGTGCGACTCAACCCGTCCAGTCGTCGCTCCGCATGACTCCAGCCACCCCCGTACCGGCCGAATGGCCTGCCCGCTTCGGCGACGAGCTTTACCGCTTTGCCCTGAGCCGCGTTTCCGATTCGGAGGTCGCCGAAGAACTGGTACAGGAAACCTTTCTCAGCGCCCTGGCCAGTCTGGTCACTTTCCGCGCCGATGCTTCGGAACGAACCTGGCTGTTTGTGATTCTGCGCCGCAAAATCATCGACCACTACCGCCGGCAGACCCGCGCCCCCCACGTCGGCCTCGATGCCCTCCACGACGGCGGGGCTACGGAAGCTGATTATTTCAACCCCGCCAACGGCCACTGGACCGGCCCGCAGGCCCCCGCCAGCTGGCTCCGGGCCGATGCCGCCCTGGAGCAGCAGGAGCTGCACGAAATCCTGCGCCTGTGCCAGGAGCGGCTCCCGCCGCAGCAAGGCGCCGTATTTGCCATGCGCTTCGTGGAGGAATTATCGGCCGAGGAAATTTGTCAGGAACTGGGCCTGACTGCGTCTAACTACTGGGTTATCGTGCATCGGGCCAAGCTGCAGCTGCGCCGCTGCCTCGAAAAACACGGCATGGGCAAAAACTAACTATTCGCTATGTTACGACTTATCAACTGCCAGCATGCCACCCTGCTCATCGAGCAGCGCCAGGACCCGGTAATGCCGCAGCGCGAGCGTGCCAGCCTGTGGCTGCACCTGCACCTGTGCCCCTATTGCAAGCGCTACTCCCGGCAGTCTATCCTGATTACCGAATGGGCCTGGGCCTCGGCTGCCGGCCGCGTGCAGGCTGGCCCGGGGTTGTCGGCTGCCGCCAAGGAGCGCATGCGCGAGCAGCTGGTGGCGGCCGGATAAGGTGTCATCTGAATACATAAAAAAGACCGTCATGCTGAGCTGACGGTCTTTTTTGTTGGTAATTAAAGGCTTTGCTAAGCGCCCGTGGGGGCCAGGCGCACCACCAGCCCATCCACGCAGGGCGTGAGGCGAATCTGGCAGCTCAGGCGCGAGCCTTCGTGCACCACGGGCAGGGTTTCGAGCATGTCGAGCTCGGCATCCTGGGGCTCGGGCAGGGCGGGGCCGGCCAGCACCTCCACGTGGCAGGTGGCGCACAGGGCCATGCCGCCACAAGTCGCCTGAATGTCGTAGCCATCAGCTTTGAGCACTTCCATCAGGCTCAGGCCCATGTCGGTGGGAGCAATTATTTCGCGGCGCTGGCCGGGCGCTTCCTCGACGTAGATGCGGATGTCTTCTTCCATATAGTGAGATGGTGAAATAGTGAGTGGTGAGAGGGCGAGCTTGACGTTCCAGCCGCGCTACCTGCGCAAACCGAACATCAAACTCGCCCTCTCACCACTCACCATCTCACATAGAGGGTGCCCCGTTCACGGTCGTGTACTTGAGGGTGTACTTCTTGTCGGGGAAAATGTATTTGAACGCGCCCTGGCACATCAGGGCGGCTTCGTGGAAGCCGCAGAGGATGAGCTTTAGCTTGCCGGGGTAAGTGTTGATGTCGCCGATGGCGAATACGCCGGGCAGCGAGGTGCTGTAGTCGAGCGTGTTCACTTTCACCGCGTCGTTCTCGATTTCGAGGCCCCACTCGCCGATGGGGCCGAGCTTGGGCGTGAGGCCGAAGAGGGGAATGAAGCAGTCGAGCGGCACGGTTTCGGCCTTGCCATCGTTGCCGGTGATGGTCACTTCCTTCAGCGTGCCGTTGCCGTGCAGGTGCGTAACGTTGGAGCTGAGCACGAGCCTGATTTTGCCGGATTCGTGCAGCTTCTGCACTTTCTCGGCCGAGTCGGCCGCGCCCCGGAAGGTGGTGCCCCGGTGCACGAGCGTGACGTCGGAAGCCACATTGGCCAGGAAGTTGGTCCAGTCGAGGGCCGAGTCGCCGCCGCCGGCAATCACGATTTTCTTGTCGCGGAAGCTCTCGGGGTCGCGCACCATGTAGTGCACGCCTTTGCCACCCTCGAAGTTTTCCAGGTTTTCGACGGCTGGCTTGCGGGGCTCGAACGAGCCCAGGCCGCCGGCAATGGCTACGGCCTTGCAGTGAATCTCGGTGCCATCGGTGGTGAACAGCTGGAACGAGCCATCGTCGAGCTTGGCAAACCGCTCCACCCGCTCGCCCAGCGTGAAGGTGGGGTGGAAGGGCTTAATCTGCTTCATCAGATTATCGACGAGGTCGCCGGCCAGAATCTCGGGAAAACCCGGGATGTCGTAAATCGGCTTCTTGGGATAAATTTCGGAGAGCTGGCCACCGGGCTGGGGCAGCGCATCAACCACATGGCAGCGGAGCTTGAGCAAACCGGCTTCGAAAACGGCGAACAGGCCGACCGGGCCGGCCCCGATGATGCAGATATCGGTTGAAATCGTGTTGGGCATAAGAGCAATAAGTGCCTTTAACCGGGCGTCGGGTTTGAGGCGGCCACAACGTAGGAGGCCGCTGGCGCAAAGGTACGGGGCGGGGTTGGGGTGGCCCAATTTGCCTTCTGCTTTATAACAGCGCGGCCGGTAAAAACGTTGGGCCGAAAGGCAGGTGGCGCAGGGGAGCTGAACGAAGTACGACTCCATCCCCACGTTGGATAAGGCCAGAAAATTTGGTCATTGGCCGGAGGGCGCGTAATAGCCGGGCGTGGAGCGCGTTGGAGTGGCTATCTTGTCTAACGGTCTGCGCCGGTTTTTTCTCTGGTTGGCAATAATAAGGTGATGGTCTTTATCCGAAAAGCAGTAGTATTGCCCCTCTTTCCCATTTTATAATCTATCCTGATTCGATGTCATTTTTATCAAGAGCTACCTTTCAAGTTAGTTTCGCATCGACAGGCCTGCTCCTGCTGAGTGCTTGCGGAGGGGCCTCTCCGCAGGAGAAAAGCACTGGTGGCCAGCCCACTGAAATAGCTTCGGAGACCGTGGCAAAGCTTGGCCAAATCAATGTGTTCGTTGATATGTCAGGTGGGATGCAGGGCTTCGTGCATCCGGTAGCGCCCGGCGCTTCGGGCAGCGGCTTTCAAAACACCGTGACCGACTTGCTCTCCGAAGTAAATGCACAAAAAACCAGGCAGCACATGCCGACAGGCTACTACTTCTTCAAAGAGAGCACGCCCGCCGATGCCCGCCTGCTGGTGCCGAGCAGCTACGATGAGATGACCAGTACCGTGAGCGGAGGGCTCAAAAACGCCGCCCGGGGCTCAGAACTTCCCCAGATGCTGCGTGAGGCCCTCAAACTACAGGCCCAGAAGCCCGGCACTGTGAGTCTGCTCATCTCGGACTTTATCTTCGCCCCAAAAGAGAAAGGACAAACCTGGAAAATCAAAACCTTCATCAAGGATGCGCTGAGTGAGGTGGATGCCAGTAAGCTGGCTATTTCAGTATTTGCCAATACCTCCGAGTATCGAGGTAATTTCTACCCCGGCAACCGCAGCGGAAAGCAGGCGCTGAACGGCGAGAAAATTCCGTACTACATCTGGGTCCTTGGCGACCCCGCGCTGGTGGCGCAAGTTGATGCCGGCCTGCTGGGCAAGCTGGCCGCCCAGCCCCAGGCGCACTATAACGTGCGCTTCCAGCCCGCTTACGCAGTGCTCGATTTTTATGAGCCGATGGTGGGGAAATGGACGGCGGAAAATGGCGCACCCGGCACTACGCCGGCGGTAACGTTTCGAGAAAAGCCCAACTTCCGGGAGCCGGCCGAATTGGTGCTGGGCCTCAACCTGAGCAAGCTGCCCCCCAGCCAAACCAATGAGCTGAGCCTGAAAACGCTACGCCTAGCCGACGGTGCCGGGCCGGCCACCTTGGTGCGGGCGTGGCCGCTGGCCCAGGAGCCCGCCGCGAAGTCGCAGCCCGCGTTCGCCAAGTACACGCATTTCGTGCAGCTCCGCTTCACGCAGGCCCCGCCCCGGACCACGCTGGCGTTGGAGCTGGCCCGCCCGCAACCCGCCTGGATTGCCGCCTATTCCGTGGCCGACGACAGCAACATCAAAAAAACCGGGGCTAAAACATTCTTTTTCAAAGAGGTGATGATGGGCGTGGAGGAGTATTTTGCCGGTGAGCCCGGTGCCCAGCGCGTATTCAGCCTGCCGGTGCAGGTGGAAACCCGCGACTAACCCGCGCCGCTGCTGCTGGCGGCTATCCATTGTTTTTCTCGTTTCGCCTTCGGGTGGCTTATTTCCTTTCCCTGTATGTTCCAAAAGCTTTTTACTTCCCTCTACGAAGCCTTGCTGGGCCTGCCCGAACCTGCCATGCTCACGGCCGCCTTCGAAAACAGCATTTTTCCCGGCGTAGGCTTGGCCACCTTGTTTGGCATTGGCCTGTTGGGAACACTATTTTTCTACCTAGTGCTGAACCGGCTGCTGACCACGGCGCTTTACCAAACCAAGCACTGGTTCTTGTTTCTGCTGTTGTTTGCCGCTTGCTCCGGGCTGCTGGCTTGGTTTCAGGCGCGGTCGGTGGTGTATGAGGTGCTGGCCACCAAGGGCGTGGTGATTCCGCCGGGCAGCGAGTCGGCGTACTCGCGCTACGTATTGGGCTTTGCCTTTGTGAATGTGCTATTTGGGGCGTTGTTTTTCGTGCTGTGGTCGTTCATCATCAAGGGGTTGTCGCCGAATGCGAAGGTGACGCCGGTGCGCTGGCCCAGCCGCTAGGCCGCCCGGCCAGATGGCCACGATTTTTTATTTTTCAGGAAAAGCCAGCAGCTAACCGCTGTCAGCTAACAGCTTATCAAAAATGCCCAAGCTATATATATTCGGTATTGGCGGCACCGGCTCGCGCGTTATTCGCTCGCTGACCATGCTATTGGCCGCCGGAGCCACCGTCGAAAACTGTGATAAGGTGGTACCTATTATCATCGACCCGGACGCGCAGAACGGCGACATGACCCGCACCGTGGAGCTGCTCAAAACCTACGAGCGCCTGCGCCGGCAGCTGAAACCAGCCCCCGCGCCGGGCGAGTTCTTTGCCACCGAAATCCAGACCCTGGCCGGTATGGCGGCCAGCGAAAACCAGCCACGCGATGCCCGCGTGAAGGAAACCTTCGCCTACAATTTCGGGGGCATGGACGAAAGCTACCGCGACTTCCTGCACTACGACGACATGCCCGTGGAAAGCCGCCACCTCGTGGACCTGCTCTTCACGCCCGCCAACCTGGCCAGCAAGCTCACCGTGGGCTTCAAGGGTAGCCCCAACGTGGGCAGCGTAGTACTGAACCAGCTGATGAGCTCGCCGGAGCTGGAGTTTTTCGCCAACTCGTTTGCCGAGGGCGACCGGGTGTTCTTCATCTCGTCCATCTTTGGCGGCACGGGAGCGGCGGGCTTTCCGCTGCTGCTCAAAAATCTGCGCAACCCCCGCACCACTCTGCCCCGCGCCGAACTGCTGAACCAGGCTCCGATGGGTGCCCTCACCGTGCTGCCCTATTTCAACCTGCTGGCCGACGATGGCAGCGCCATCGACTCCAACGGCTTCATTACAAAGACTAAAGCGGCCCTGGCCTACTATCAGAAGAACATCCAGCAGCTGAATGCTCTCTACTACCTCGGCGACCAGAGCACCGGCCAGCTGGCCAACCACGAAGGCGGCAGCCAGCAGCAAAACAATGCCCATTTCATTGAAATGGTGGGGGCCCTGGCCGTGCTGGACTTCATGCGCCAGCCCGCCGACTACCTCCAGCACAACCAGCCGCTGCACTACGAGTACGGCTTGGAGGAAGACGTCCGCCAGGTCACGTTCAAGGCGTTGGACCCCGGCCAGTCATTCCGGCAAATTGCCCAGCCCCTGACCCAGCTCCAGATGCTGGCGCTGTGGTGCCGCTACCACCTGCCGCACACCCAGGAAGCGCCCTACGCCAACCACCTGCAACTGCCCCGCGCCTGGCGCGACGAAGAGTTTTACCAGCAGCTCCAACGGTTTTTGCAGGACAATAACTTCGGCTTCGAGGCATGGCTGCGTGAGTTAGGTGCCAATGAGCGGGCGTTCCTGCCCTTCGAAGACCCGGCCATGGCCACGGAAAACTTCAACCGCGTAGTGGCGGGCCAGTCCACGGCTACCGGCTTATTCAACAAGGGGCTCACCCGCAGCTATTTGTTTGGTGAATTGAACAAGGCCATACCCAAGCCCGTGGCAACGGCCGATGGGCCAGCGGCCTTCGTACGGGCGTTCAGCGAAGTATTGAGTAAAGCCGTGGTGGAGAAAGTCCCCGGATTTTAAGCGGGCCACAACGCCATTCTCCCCTCCCTCATTTTCTAAAGGCATCATCCCGTGAGCAAGATATTACGCCTCCACAGCGGGGGCAACGAACAATACCGCGGTTGGCAGGAGTCGATTCAACTGACCGAAACCGTTATCGACCAGAATATTGTGGACCCGGCCGGCGGCAACGCCCGGCGCACGGCCACGGCCATTCCCACGCCGTTTGGCCAGCTGCATCTGCTGGAAACGGCTTTTAAGTTCGCGGCCGATAATCCGCTGGGTCAAAGCATGTACCACCGGCTGGTGAGCCAGTGCTGGGACCTGCTCGAATTCTTATTCTACGCCAAAGACACCGATGCCTACCGGTTGCGCTTCGTGCCCTGGAAGCGGGCCGAGCAGCTTCAGCAGCTCCAGGCCAACCCGCGCACGGCGCTGCTGGGCCGCACTCTTGATTTATACCTGGCCAACGACCGCCATTTTGAAGGTGTGGAGTCGCTGTTCCTCATCTTCGCCGAGCACAAGTCGGGGCAGGAGCGCCGCCTGCTGGGCGGAACTTCGCCATTTACGCTGGTATTTGCGCATCCGGCGTTGCAGCCGCTGCCCGTGGCCCGCAAGAACGGCCAGGGCCAGTATTTCGATCAGCTGGCCGTGCCGCTTAGTGCCCGCCCGGAGCCATTTCAAACCTACATCTACGGGCTATTTACCGTGGAGCGTGCCTTGCGCGACAAGTTTTTCGCCTACGGCGTATACCGCTATTTGCAGGCCCTCAACCCCAACCGCGTTAACCAGCTGGACGGCCAGGGCCTGACGGCCGAAGCCTTCGCCGCGCCTTACGAAAGCTGGCTCGATGATTATGGCAACGTGGTGCAGGTGCGCGGCGTGGGCTTGCGCCGCCTCAGCCAGGCCCGGCAGGCGGTGAGCAGCGACTGGTTTATCGTGCCCAATCCGGCGTTGCTTGCCGCGCACCCGCGCCTGCCGCTGGTGCTGCGGCCGGGCCTCGACCTGCGCCGGACCAACTACTTTGCCGGCACCCCCGGCGACGATACCGCCGTGGTGGGCTACGCCGCCCCCGCCGGCTACGAAAAGCTGGAAACCCGCGAGCTGCCCGGCCTGGGCGAGCTCTATCCGTACCTGACAGTGAACGACTTCCTGGAAGACGTGCTGGTGGAAGTGCCCTTCGCCGTGAACCGCGACAAATACCACTTCGGCGAAGTGCAGGCCGAGCCCGGCCAGACCCTGGACCAGCGCCCGTTTCGCTACCTGCTGCCCCTGAAAAGGGCGTACTTCGACTATTTTAAGCCCGAAGACCTGGCCCGGCAGCTGCGCCTCACGGTGTTCTCCAACCATGTGCAGGCCCGGCTTACCATCCCGGTTTCGGGCGGGCGCACGGTGGAGTATGAGCGGCGCTACGCCCTGCCCGGCCCCGGCCAGCCTGCCGAGCAGGCCGTGCCATCGGCCCCCAGCCAAAGCGCCGACAAGCCCTACGGCGGCGGCCGCGTAGCCGCCCGCCTGCAAATTGCGGTGTTTCCGTTTTATAAGTTCGTTGAACCCACGATGCAAGGGTACAACAACGCCTACTCGGTGATGTTGGCCGAGCAAGGCGAAACGGCGGCCGCGCCCGCGCAGCTGCGATTTCTCACGTACTCGGCCACGGGCGGGCCGCAGGAGTTGGGCGCGGCTGCGGGCGGCGCACTACGCGGAGTGGTGGCCCGTACCCGACAGGTGCGCTCGCCGCTGAGCCCGGCCAGTACTTATTACGAAGTGCGCGGTACGCATTTCGACTTGCTGGAAGTGAGTGTGTCCGGTGGCAGCGGATACGGCAGTCCGCCTGCCACGGGGCTGCTCGCCCCAAACTGGCGTACCGACGTAGGCGGCACCACGAAGTTCACATTTGCCGTGGATTTTGGCACCACCAATACCCACGTAGCCGTGGCCGCCAATGGTAACGTAGCCGAACCATTCACGATGGGTGCCGAGCGCGAGTTGCAAACCGTACTGCTGAGCCAGCCCGAAGCAGCCGGTGACTACGACCTGCCATCTCGCTACCAGGTGCGGGCTTTTCCGCGGGCATCGCTGCTACAGAACCGCGAATTCGTGCCATCTTTTGTTGGCATCCGGGGGGCCGAAGCGAGTTTTCCGATTCGCACGGCGACCTGTGAAACGCCCCGCTTCGCGGCCGAAGGCGAACCCCTTCTTTTCGGTGATGCTAACGTAGGGTTTTTCCTAAGCCGCGACAGCGAATTATATAGCCAGCCTGAGGACGGACGCTACGAGACGAACCTGAAATGGAACACCGACGGCGGTCCCAACGCGGATGCCGGTAAGAAGCGCGTGCGGCTCTATTTCCGCGAGCTGCTGCGACTACTCAAGCACAAAGCCGCGCTCAACGGCGGCGACCTGAACCAAGTGCGTCTGGTGTGGTCCTACCCCTTGAGCATGGATGTCGCCACCCAGTACTTTTTTAGTGAGGTATGGAGTGATGAATACAATAAGGCATTTGGCCGAATACCCAATGAAAGTCAGCTTGATAAAGTCCCGGAGTCGTTGGCTCCCTACCTGTATCTGCGGAAAATCGGTAAAATCGTGCCCACCCAGGAAGATAGTGTGGTGAATATTGACATCGGCGGCGGAACCACCGACGTGCTGCTGCTCGATGGTTTGCAGCCCGCGGCTACGTTCTCGTTCCGTTTCGCCGGCGATGTGCTGTGGGGGGATTTGGGGACAACTGCCGCCGATGGCAACCGTGCGCATAACGGCCTGCTGCTGGACTACCGGTCGCGCACCAAAAACGCTTCTATCAGCGATGAGGCGAAGAAGGCCAATGAGGTTTTTCTGGCGGCTCTCCGCAACAACAGCGTAGGCTCGGCCGACCTCGTGAGCCTGCTTTTTAACTTCGATGAGCAGCTTCAGTTCAGCCAGTACGTGCGCGAGGCCAAGCAAATGCGTGTGCTGCTGCTGCTGCACTACGCGGCCATTCTCTACCACGTAGGGCAGGTGTGTCGCGCCAAAGGGCTGAAACAGCTGCCACGCCACGTCACGTTCAGCGGCAAGGGGAGCACATACTTGCGCCTGCTCGACCTCAACGCCAACCTGAGCACCATCAAGCGGCTGGCCCAGCGGGTGCTGGAGTTTGCCAGCGGCTTGCAAGTGCCCGCCGACTTTTCGCTGACCCTGGTAGACAATGCCAAGGAGGCCACCGCCAACGGCAGCGCCTTGCGCTGGGACGAAAGCGGCGGTCAGGAGTTGGAGCGCACCATGCGCCAGGCCAGCCGCGACAGCGGAGCCGAGCTGGGTGAAATGCTCGAAAAGCTCCAGTTCGTGCTGCCTGGCAACGAGCAGTTCGCGCCGGCCGATGAAACCGCCGCGCCCGCGCCCGATGCCGTCGCCCTCATCCGCCGCCCCACGCTGCTAAGCGAGGCCGGCGACCTGCGCGAGGGCGTGCTGGCCAATGCCCGCCACCTGCTCGACTTCCTTACCCAAGACCGCGAAGATGGTGTGCAGGACCTGCTGGCCCGCCTCAACATCGAGCTGGATGCTGATTTCGTGCGCGACTTCCTCACCAGCCGCTTCAAAGACAGCCTCAACACGGGCTACAATGCCCTGGTGGCCGCCAGCAAAAAGCCCGGCGACAAACTACCCGAATCCTTATTCTTCTTCGCCTTCCGCGACGCGCTGTTCAAGCTGTCGCAGGAGCTTTACCGGAAATATTATGCTGCGCAAACAGTTTAAGCGGGTCATTTGGTTGGCAGTAATCGTGGCTGCTTTTGGGACAGGAGCCGCCCAAGGACAAGGAAGACCATCGGAAGCGAAGGCTGCCGCTAGCACCGTTACCGCATCGTCACGGGCGGCCATCTGGGCCGCTACGGCCGAATATGTTTATAAGGACGACCGTGACCTTAATAAAATTCAGCCAGACCTGCTAAAAACCATTAAAAACAGCAGTGTTGTAGCTTTCAACCACAGTATCGACGAAGCCGTGATGCTGGAAAACAAGCAGCTGGCGGGGCAAAAGCGTCTACTGAAGTTTCAGGAGCTGGTCAAAACGATTCAGGCACAACCACTCGACCCCAACGACCCGGCCGTGCTGGTCAAAGCTATTGTGGGCAAGCTCGATGACAATAAGGAACGCATGGCCGACCCGGCGCGGGCGCAGCAGCTTGAATTGCTTACCCAACGACTCAATCAGCTGGCAAACGGAGCCGTGCCCACGGTTCCAGCCGCTGCTGCTCTGTCGCAGCCGGCTGCTGATAACCCCATGAATCAAGTGGCGGCCAGCTCGAATGTTCCAGCTGCTAATGAGTCAGTTGCGCTAGTAGTTGCCCCGGTTTCTGCGCCCGCCCCGCCAACCAATTCCTTGCTGTGGCTGGCATTGGGCCTGGCAGGATTGGGCCTGCTGGGTATCGCATTACTGTGGAATAAGCTGGGTAATACCAGGGAGGAAATCGCAACCTTGCGGCGCACGTTGGAGGTCAGCAGCCCTAAAGCTACTGGCGGCAATGGCACCTCACCGGCGGGTATGACTGCTGCTATTAAACAGGAAATTACCCGGCAAATCGAACAGCGCGTGGCTGAGAAGCAAGCCAAAGTAGCAGTCGCGCCGTTACCGTTACCTCCCGTGGTAGCGGCATTGGCACCGGCAGCTCCAACTCCCTGCCTGCGCGCGCAATACGCCAACGAAGCGCCGTTCAACAACTCTTTCCCGGCGCGAGCCCTGAGCGACCAGCCGGGCACGTACAGCATGTTCCTTATCGAAAGCAGTGAGCAGCAGCCCGAGCAAGGCACGTTTGCCGTGACGGGCAACCTGGCCAGCCACGTGCGCGACCACCGCAGCGTGCTCGAACCCGTGTGCGAGTACGTGAGTGGCTACCCGCTGGGCAGCGAGGCCCGCGTCATCACCGTGGAGCCCGGCATGGTGCGCCGCCGGGGCGACGACTGGGAAGTGGTGCAACGCGCCAAAGTGCGGTTTGAATAGCAGTTTTTTATTGTGATGGAGGTTCTAGAGTGGTTGGTGCTGGTCATCATCATTGGTTTTCAGGGACGAGCTTTCTGGCAGGGAAAGCAGGCCAGCACGCAACTGGCCACGCTTTTCCCGCCCAGTATGGCCCTGCGCCTGACGCGCCACCAGGATGAAGCCACCGGCCAACTAGTTGACGTGCTGCTGGTGACCGGGGCCACGCCCGATTTTGAGTTGGTGGAGCGCGATACCAACGCCTACCTGCTCAAAAATAAGGGCACCGCCGATTTCGATATTCTGCAGAGCATTGCCGAGCGCCGCGCCGTGGCCCTCGATTCGGAGGTGCAGTCGGGCACGTCGGCCCCGTTGTTTATTGGGCTTATGGGCACGTTTCTGGGCGCTATCCTGGGCTTGGGCGGCTTGCTGGCGGGCAGTGGTAAGTTCGATGAAGTGGGGATTCAGGGGTTCCTACGGGGCGTAACGGTGGCCATGATTGGCAGCCTGTTTGGGCTGGGCCTCACGCTGTGGGGCAACACGCTCTACAAAGCCGCTCGGCGGCAGAGCGAGCAGCGCCGCAACGATTACTACACGTTTTTGCAAGTGCAGCTGCTGCCCATTCTGCACTCCGACATGGCCGGCAGCCTTGGCACGCTCAAGGCCGTGCTGGACTCCTTCAATCAGGAATTTCTGAGCAAGATTTACGAGTTCGGCCCCATTGTGGGGGCGCTGAACGAGAACATTACCGTACAGAAAGATTTCCTGACGGAGCTGCAAAAAGTAGGCTACACCCAGATGGCTAACGCCAGCATCCGGGTGTTCGACAAGGTGGCGGAAAGCGCCCACCACTTCGAAAATTTCCTGGCCTACCAGCAGGAGCTGAACCAGACCCTGCGCAACGGCCAGCAGGTGGCCACCACGCTCACCAGCCTGCTGAGCCGCCTCACAGGCCTCGAAGAAGGCCTGAACCAAGTGCCGGCCCTGGTGCAGCAGCACGCGGGCACCGTCGAGTCGCAGTTGCGATTCTTCAGCCAGAACCAGGCCGAGATGGACCGCCTGGCCCGGCAGGGCGAGGCCTTTATGGACGAGAGCTACCACAAGCTGGCCCAGGTGATGCGCCAGCGCATGGCCGTGCTCACCACCGAAGCCGACCAGGCTGCCGGCGTACTCGAAGACCATTTTCGTAAGCTGAATAACGACAACGTATACGAGCGCATCGTGCAGTATCTGAGTCCGTTCAGCGAGATGCCGGCCCAGCAGCGCGCCCTCAACCAATTGCAGGAAAAGCAGGCCACCCAAACCGCCCGCGCCCTGCAGCAGCTGGAACTGCGGATTGCCGCCGATGCCGCCCTCCAGCAAGCCCTGGTGCAGCAGGTGACGCGTACCAACGCCGTGCTCGAACTGCTCACCCAGCGCACTTGGCTCCAAAAAATGCTCGGCCTCACGCCGAAGAAATAGCCCGCCCGTGAACCAGGACCGCAACAATTTTTTCTGGCCCAGCTACGTGGACCTGATGACGGCCTTGTTTCTGGTCATGCTCGTGCTGTTTGTGCTCAGCTACAAGATGTTTCAGGACAAGGAAGCGAGTCTGATAGCTGCCAAGGCGAAGCTGGAGGTGCAGCTAAAGGAAAAGAAGAAAATTGATGAAATAAAAGAAGCCCTGAAGCGGCTGGACGACCCGCGCTATTTCTTCTACAACAAAGCATTCAAGCGCTACGAGTTAAGCTTCAAAATTGCTTTCGCGGCCAATAGTTCGGAACTCCCCGAAGCCGATAAGCCGCGTTTGATTGATGCCGGACGCTTCTTGCTACGCCAGCTGAGTACGGTGAATGCGCCGGATAGTATTCAGTACCTGTTGGTGATTGAAGGCCGCACTGCCCGGTTCAACCAGCGGCTGCCGGATGGTTCCTATTCCTACGATACCCCAAAGAATTATGATGGCTCCATAACCCGTCAAATCAGCTATTTGCGGGCTCTGGCGGTGTATCAGCTGTGGCGCGATGCCGGGATTGTATTTCCGGCTCCGCGCTACGAAGTAATGCCTGCTGGTAGTGGTTTTGGCGGCGTGAACCGTTATAAAAACGAAGAGGAAGACCTGAACCGGCGTTTCATCATTCAGATTCAGCCCAAAATCGGTTCCTTGGGCCAGACATCCGATATGTCAGCCGCTCAAGCCAGCACGCCGCCAGCTGATTAGTCCAGTTGAGCCCCTACTCAAACACATTCTCCAGCATTCTCTCCTGTCGTAGAAACGTAATGCGGTAGTCGGCGTCGAATTTGACCCGCACTTGGGTACGCAGGCGCTGGTAGCGACCTTTCGAGACCCGAAACAGCCGGCATGCCTCACTGTACGTTGCCATACGGCTGCCATCCTGCGCGGGCGCGCTCACCCGCAGCGTGCCGGGCTCCACTTGGTAAACGGCCTTCTTGTTATCCGGAAAAAAAGTCTGGGTAATGGTGGCGTTGATTTGGGCTGGCGTGAGGTGCTGCTGAATGTAGAGGCGTTCTACCTGCGGGGCAAAGTAGTTTTCGGCGTTCAGGGGTGGGGCAAATAAGTCGGCGTAATAGCCGGCCAGTACCGTGCGGATTTTTTGCGTGGCATCGTCGTCATCGGGCTCGGGCGCGGCGGGCACGGGGGCGGGTATGGTAGTATTGGTGGCAGCAGCGGGGCTACTCTCCGGGGCGGGCGCATCGGTGGCTTCCTCCGTATCTGGGGTCGTAGCCGAGGCTTCTGCCGGGGCTGTTTCGGTGGGTGCATCAGCTATGGCGCTGGAATCCGTGGTGGCAACGGTGGGCGCGGCTACCCGCACGGTTTCCGGGGCCGCGACTATGGCGGCTTCGGGCTCGGGGATGCGGGCCGGGGCCGCCTCTTCGGTGGACGCGGGCTGCGGGCCGGTCAGGTTTTTGTCGGGGTGGTTCTGGTCTACATACAAGTAGAGGCCCACCCCGAGCAGGCCCACGCCGCCCAATGAGGCCAGCAGCGTCGTTAGTGCATTGCGGCGGGGTGGAGCGGCCGGTTCCACTTCCGAAGTCGGAACGTAAACCGGTGGGGGCGCAACCGGTGGTGCTACCGGACGGATAATTGGTTGAGCTACCACCGGCGGCGCTACCCAAGCTGGTGGTGATGGGCTGGTTATCGGCGGTTGTGGCTGCGGTGCCGCCGCATCGGGCGGTGCTGCCACCGGAGCCGGCAAAGGCAGCGGAGCGGGTGGCGGCACCGGGGGCACTGGCGGGCTCTCGAAAAGTGACAGTAGCGAGGGTAGCTCGGTATGGTCAGTATTTTCCGGCCCGGTACTGATGGATGGGGCGACGACGGGTGGCGTGTCGCCTAGGTGCAATCGGGCTGCGAGGGTAGCAAAAAGCGCCGGCGAAATGGCTTTGGACTGCAAGGCGGCCTCTAGCTGTTGTAATTCGGTAGGGGCAGCATTGGCGGTTGGGCCGTCGGTGTTGTCGGAAGGGTTTATCATCGCAACAAAAATACGCACCCGCCCCGCCGTTGGCACTGGTAACTGCTGCCGTTGTACTGTTGATGCATGAATTGTTCAACGGCGGGCGGGGCCAGCCCCGCACCCTACAAAATCTCCTCAATCGTCGCCAGCTCCTCCGCGCTGAACGCTAGGTTTTTCAGACACTTTAGCGAGTCGTCGAGCTGCTCCGGCTTGCTGGCACCGATGAGGACGGATGTTACCCGCTCGTCCTTCAGCAGCCAGGAGAGGGCCATTTGGGCGAGGCTTTGGTTGCGGGTTTTTGCCAGGTCGTTGAGGCGGCGCACCTGGTCGAGGCGCTCGGGTGTGAGGTTGTTTTCGGTGAGGAAACCCACGCCTTTGGCCACGCGGGAATCGTCGGGGATGCCGTGCAGGTACTTGTTGGTGAGCAGGCCCTGGGCCAGGGGAGAGAAGGGGATGCAGCCCACGCCCTCATCGCCCAGTAGGTCGAGCAGGCCGTCTTCGACCCAGCGCTCAAACATGGAATACTTGGGCTGGTGGATGAGGCAGGGCGTGCCCATCTCGCGCAGCAGGGCGAAAGCTTCGGCGGCCTCGGCGGGCAGGTAGTTGCTCAGGCCCACGTACAAGGCCTTGCCCTGGCGCACGATGAGGTCGAGGGCGGCCATGGTTTCGGTCAGGGGCGTGTCGGGGTCGGGGCGGTGGTGGCAGAAGATGTCGACGTACTCCAGGCCCATGCGCTTGAGGCTCTGGTCGAGGCTGGAAACGAGATATTTCTTCGAGCCCTAATCGCCGTAAGGGCCTTCCCACATGTGGTAGCCGGCTTTGGTCGAGATGATGAGCTCGTTGCGGTAGCCGGCGAAATCTTCGCGCAGGATGCGGCCAAAATTCTCCTCGGCCGAGCCGGGCGGCGGGCCGTAGTTGTTGGCCATGTCGAAGTGCGTAATGCCCCGGTCGAAGGCGCGGTGCAGGATGGCGCGTCCGTTTTCGAAGGTGTCGACCCCGCCGAAATTATGCCACAGGCCCAGCGAGAGGGCCGGCAGTTTCAGGCCACTGCGGCCGCAGCGGCGGTAAGTCATTTCCTGGTAGCGGGTAGGGTTGGCTTGGTAGGGTATGATGGGGAGATGAAGAACGACAAACTCCCCTCCTTACCAAGGAGGGGACGTGGCCGCGTAGCGGACACTGGGGTGGTGAGGTCGTTGAACGACTTGCGGCGGGTCCCGAAACGCCAACGACACCCGAACATAGCACAAAGGCCTCGTTCGGGTGTCGTTGGCTACGCCGACCTTCGGTTCAACGAATGCAACCACCCCAATTTTCGCGTTGCGAAAATGTCCCCTCCTTAAAAAAGGAGGGGAGTGGGACGTTCAACCGGCTAGTAGCGGCGGTTGATGCAGTTCAGGTCCTCAAATGCCGTTTTCAAACGGGCCGAGAACGTCTCTTCGCCTTTGCGCAGCCACACGCGCGGGTCGTAGTACTTCTTGTTGGGCGAATCGGCTCCGCCGGGGTTGCCAATCTGGCCCTGCAGGAAGCTTTCGTTCTTCACGTAGTAGTCCTTGATGCCTTCCCACAGCGCCCATTGCAGGTCAGTGTCGATGTTCATCTTGATGGCGCCGTAGCTGATGGCCTCGCGAATTTCCTCCTGCGACGAGCCCGAGCCGCCGTGGAATACGAAGTCGATGGGCAGGGCTTCGGCGATGTTGTGCTTCTGGCGCAGGAACTCCTGCGAGTTGTGTAGAATCTTGGGCTCCAGCTTCACGTTGCCGGGCTTGTACACGCCGTGCACGTTGCCAAAAGCGGCCGCGATGGTGAAGCGCGGGCTGATTTCGCTCAGCTGCTCGTAGGCAAAAGCCACTTCCTCGGGCTGGGTATAGAGCTTGGAGGAATCCACGTCGGAGTTGTCCACGCCGTCTTCCTCGCCGCCGGTCACGCCCAGCTCAATCTCCAGCGTCATGCCGATTTTGGCCATGCGCTCTAGGTAGCGCTTGCAGATTTCGATGTTTTCCTCAATCGGCTCTTCCGACAAGTCCAGCATGTGCGAGCTGTAGAGGGGCTGGCCGTGCGTCTGGTAGTATTTCTCGCCGGCATCGAGCAGGCCGTCAATCCAGGGGAGGAGCTTTTTGGCGGCGTGGTCGGTGTGCAGCACCACGGGCACGTCGTAGAGCGCGGCCATAAGGTGAACGTGGTGAGCGCCCGAAATACCACCCGCGATGCTGGCCCGCTGGCCGTCGTTGCTCACCGACTTGCCGGCGAAGAACTGCGCGCCGCCGTTCGAGAACTGCACCATCACGGGCGAATTCACTGCCTTGGCGGTTTCGAGCACGGCATTCACGGTGTTGGTGCCGGTCACGTTCACGGCGGGCAGCGCGTAGCCGTGGGCCTTGGCATTCTGGAAGAGGGCCTGCACTTCGTCGCCGTGCAGCACACCGGCGCGCAGGCCGGTAAGAGTTTGGTCAGCCATAAGAAAAAGATATGCGGCGGAGCCGCGATGGGAGTTGGAAGCGAGTGGAAAAGTAAGCCGCCGCCCGCAGTGGCCCAACGGCAAAGTACGGGCGGCGCAGCCTAACCTGAAAGGTTTCGGCCAAACGAATGCGGCCTTGGGCCCCAAGACCCAAAAAAAGAGGCCGACCGTTGCAGCGGTCGGCCTCGGGGCTTCACTTCTAAGCCCACTCACTTCCAGTTGTTTTTATTCGATGGTCATCTGCTTCGCCTGCTGGTATATCCCGAACCGGTTGCTGACCTGTAGTCGGTAAATATAGTCGCCAGCCGGTAATCCCAGGCCCTCCAGATTGATTTTTATATTTTGCGACCCGGCGTTACGGCCTTTGCGTGCTACGCCTGCCATTTTGCGGCCCAACTGGTCGAATAAATCGAGGTGGACATCGGCATCCCCGGGCAGGGTGAAGGGAACGGTTGTTACGCCGCGGTGCGGGTTGGGGTAGTTCTGCTCCAGCACAAACTGGCCCTCTGCTACCGGGTCTGCCCCGAGCTCATCGCCGGGCTGGTAGGACCAGGGCACCACGCCGGGCGAAACGGCGTAGCCGCTGCCCAGTAAAATCGTGGGGTGGCGTGAGGTGACGTAGCCGGTGGCATCAGTCATGGGAACAGGGTATTAGTAAGATGAGAAAAAGGCGGCGCTTGGGGTAGCCTATGGGCGAAGTGGAGGGGGCTGACCAAAGATACCCAGTAGGGTTGGCAGCAAAGATAATAAATCGACGAATTAGTTTAAAAAGTCGGTGAATATCAGCTCTGAAGCTCCCAGTTGTTCTGCTTTAAGCCAAGGTACTCCGGTGTGGATAAGCTGGCCAAACCGGGAAGTAGTCGGTGTGGCAGCACGGTTGGGCGATTGGGTTTGAGGCCCCGGCTCCGACCGAACACCTTTGATGCATGAAACCGGCCCGCCGCCGGCGTTTTTTTTCGCTTCCAATAGCCCGCACCCATGCAAATGCCGCGCCTCCTCCGCCTCCTCGTGTGCCTGCTCGCCCTCGCCGAAGCCCGGCCCGCCGCCGCGCAAATGCGCGACGCCGAAAGTGCAACCCCGCGCGTGCCCGTATCCTTCGCCGATGGCCCGGCCAGCATCCCGGTGGCGGTAGTGGCGGCGCTTTCAGTGGCGCAGTATCACTAGCTGCTGCGCGACCTCACCACCACGCTGTAACTCCAGCCCCAGCAAGTGGTGGCGGTGCGCCAGGCACTGGCCGCCCGCCTGGCCGCAGCCCATCCGGCCTCCTCAGCCACTACCGCCACGCCGGAGGCCGCCGACCAGGTCCTGCGGGCGCAGCTCACGGCCATACAGGTGCTGCGGCTGGAGCAGTGGCAGGCCGCCCAACCCGACGACCAGCGCATCAGCCTGCTGGCCGCCGGGCGGTAAAGATTTAGTATTGCCACTCCCCTTAATCATCCCATTTTTTTTGCCGTGCAGCGCTTCGAAGACGAATTTGACACCCAGCTCCGGTCACTATTGAAAGCCGATGAATATGCCCGGCTGCAGGCCAAGCCGGCGGCCCAGCGCCGGGCGCGCCGTCCCGGCCGCCGGCCAGCCAACTGAGCAGCTGGCAGCCCGCGCCAGCCATGCCGCTGTTATCGCCTTATCCCTTACGAGTATGAAAAAGCAGGCCTATCGTATTTTGCGCCGCATTTTCCGGCGGCACTTCATTGCGCCGTCCTGCCTCATACCGCGTCGCCGGCTGAGTGCCGTGTTTGCCAGTGAGGTGGAGCGCAACGAGCTGTACTGCGAGGTAGAGCAGGCGTGCTACGTGCAGCTCGACGATGCCGAGCTGCGGCGGGCCGAAACGTTTCAGGCGCTGGTGGCCTACGTGGTGCGCTGCCTGGCGGCGTAGGGGCCGCGCTAGAGGCGGCGCAGGCCGGCGGTGGCGGCGGCATCGCCGGGCCGGATGAGCAGGGCCTTGGTGTAGAGGGCGCGGGCTTCGGCTTTCTTGCCGAGGTTGAGGTAGGCCCAGGCCAGGGAGATGTTGGAATCGTAGTCGAACGGGTAGAGATTGACGACGTGCTCGAAGTAGCGGGCGGCTTGGCTGTAGGCCTTGCGGTTGAGGTAGATAACGCCGGTCCAGTAGTTGGCCTGGGTATTCTGGGGGTCTACTTTGAGAATGGTTTCGTAGGTGCTCAGCATCTTCTCAATCTGGCCTAGCGCGTTCAGGGGCTTGATGAGGCCGAACTTGGGCTCGATGGCGTAGGGGCGCTGCTCCACGGCCTTCTGGTAGTGGGCGGCGGCGGCGGGGTAGTTTTTGGCTAGGAAATAGAGCCAGCCCAGGCGCAGGTTCTGCTCGTAGGTGCCGGTGTAGATGCTTTTGATGGGCGCAATGGCGTCGGCGTAGTCGGCCTTGGCCTCGGCGGCGTAGCTGGTGGCAAAGGCGGCAGTCTGGTCCGGAGCCTGGGCGGCGGCCGGCACAGCATACACGAGGGCAGCGGTGGCGAAAGTCAGCTTTACCAGGTCCATGCGAGGGCGGTACTAAGAGATTGCAAGTTATACAGGGAGCCGTTGATGGCATCGCGGCGGCGCTCCAGGCCGTAGCTCAGGCGCAGCGAGAGCCGCTCGGGCAGCAAAATAAGCAGGCCGGTACCGGCGCGGGCCTGCAAGGGGTCGAGTAGATTGTACACGTATAGTCCATCGAGCTCGGCCAGCACCGGCACCTGGCCCAGGCCGCCGTACACATCGAGCCAGGCGCGGCGGTGCAGCCGCCCGCCCGCCCCCAGCAGCGCATGCGGGTGGCTGCGGCCGTTGGAGCGCACCACGCTGGCCTGCCCGAAGCCATACAGGCGCAGGTTGCCGAGCGGGTACACGGTCAGGCGCAGGTTGGTTTGGGCGCGGGCAGTATCGGTGAGGGTGCCCACGTACTGGCCCAGCTGCGCCGTCCAGTGGGGGCGGGCGTAGGCCAGGGCGGCATAGCCAAGGTGGCTGCTGCTGGTTTCGAGGCGGCCAAAATCGCTGTCGAGGAAATGGTAGCCGAGCAGTGCCCGCCAGCGCGGCGCCAGCTGGCCGGCCAGCTGGGCGTAGTACCCGTTCTGGCGCACGGGGTAGGAGGTGCCACGGCCGCGCTGCTGGCGGTCGGGCAGCTCAATGTTCTGGCCGAAGTAGCTAATGCTCTGGCTCAGGCTGAGGCGGGGGCTGAGGCGGGTGCCCACGCCCAGGCGCAGGAAGCCGGCCGGTCCCCGATGCTCCTGGCGGGTGGTCTGGCCACTGGCCTCCACCTCCACCCGGCTCAGCAGCTGGAAGCCGTTGAGATGCAGTGGGCGGCGCAGCGAGTCGGGCAGGTCGCGCGCCACCAGGGCGGCGGGGCCGGGCTGGTTCAGGCTGAGGTAGGCCAGGGCCAGGCCGTAGCGGGCGGTGATATCAACCGGGTTTTCGCGCAGGGCGCGGCCGTAGTGCCAGGTGGCCTGCGCTGGGCGGTCGCGGGCCAGGGCGGCCTGGCCCAGCCGGCGGCGCAGGGCCGGGTAGTCGAGCCCGAGGCGCAGGGCGGCGCCTCCCACCGAGTCGAGCGCGGCCCAGCGGTACTGCCCGGCCAGGGCCTGGGTCAGGCTGTCGGTGGTTTGATAATCGGGCACCGGGGCCTGGGCGTGGGCGGCGGTGGTTCCGGCCAGCAGTACCAGCAGCAGGGCTAATTTCCTCATGCGTCGGCTACTGAGCAGGTGAGGGTGACGCTGCCGGTGGCACGGCGCACGCGCAGCTCGGCGAGCCGGCCTTCGGTAAAAAGCAGCTCGGCAGCCTGTACCTCGCGGGCGCGGCCAAAGCCTGCCACCACCACACGGCTGCGCAGCCGCACCGGACCGCCGGGCCAATGGCCGGCCGTGGCGGGTAGTTCCTCGGCCCAAAAAGTGGGGCGCAGGAAACGGTAAAATGGGGCCAGCACATCCTGCGCCCAGGTAAGAGCCGGGTTGTGCACCACGGTCAGCGGAAACTCGTCGTGCACGACCTGGCCCGGCAGGCCGGCCAGCGGCACCCGGTAGGCGGCCTGGTAAAGCAGAAAGAGCCACGAGCTTTCATCGCCATAAAAAGCCGTGCAGTAGAACACCGACTCATCGCCCCCGAAGTAGAGCACCGCTCCCGTGCGTTGGCAGCGCAGATAGGTCAGGTTGTAGGCATCGGTGAATACTTCCCAGCGCTGGGCCGGGGCGGTGGGCGCGGCGGCATCGCGCACGTCCAGCGCGTAGCCGGGGGGCAGGCGCAGGGCCTGGCTCAGAGTGCGGTTGAAGGTGGGCGGGCGCACGATTTCGCCCGCCACGGGCACGGCAAAGTGCCGGAGCTGCGGCATTTGGGAAGCAGCAAAAGCAGGGGTTTCGGCCGGGCGTGTTGTTCCATCGGGGGCGTAGCTCATCCTAGCCGGCGAATCCAATGCAGCATTTGCTTGCCCATAAATGCTTGCTGATAAATTTATTGACTGAGCAAGCTGCTGCCTGAGCTTCCGCGACGGCGGGGTTGGCTGTGCGGGAATACTGGCCGCGCTCACCCCCGCCGCTGCCACGAAATACGCCAACGGGTAGGCCAGCGTGCGCGAACCCAAGTAGGGAGTGGCCTGCACCTGGAAGTGCAGGTGCGGCTCGGGCGAGCGCCCCGAGCTGCCGCAGGTACCAACGATGTCGCCGCGCCGTACGTAGTCGCCCACCTTCACCGGCACCGAGTGGGCGCGCAGGTGCGAAAGCTGGGTGAACAGCCCGGCCGCATGGCGGATTACGACGGTATTGCCCCAGTTCTCGCGGGTGTTCACCTCGCCGATGGCATTGTCTTCGATGTGCTGAATGACTTCCTGCACCACACCGTCGGCGGGGGCCAGCACGGGCTTGTTGTAGGCGTAGTAGTCGCTCAGGGCGCGGCCGGTGCCGTGGTAGGTGCGGCCGTCGGCGTCAGTGATGGCGAAGTCCAGAGCCTGGCCCCAGTCGCCGAGGTGGGTAGGGCCACCGTCGGTGTAGCCCTGGGTGCAGGTCCACGCGCCCAGGAAGGGCAGGGTGAGGGGCACCGCGCCCTGGTGGGCCAGCCGCACCCGGGCCGTGGCGTAGGCGTAGAGGTTGCGCTCGGGCGAGTAGCGCTGGATGGGCGTGAGCACCAGTCCCGCGCCCGGCCGCTCGCGCAGCAGTAGCACGTAGAGGAACAACAAAGCCGTGGCGCAGTAGGGCAGCGACAGCGCCGGCAGTCCCAGCCGGTCCAGCACCGTAGTGCAGCCGGCTAGCACCACCACCGTCACGGGCACGCTCAGTAAGGCCCACCCGTAGCTGGCCGCCGAGGGAATGACGAACACGCCGCCCACGGCCACGGCCGCCACCACGTAGTTGGCCCCCAGGTTATAATCGGGCGGCCCGCTGCCCGCCGGCCCGGTGAGCAGCAGCAAGCCATATGCTCCCAAAAAGCCCAGCACCGATAGCGAAAACGCAATGCGCGAGTGCCACAGCAGCCCCATCGCCACCAGCAGCCCGCCCAGCGCACTGTCCTGAAATAGCACCGCGCTCAGCGCCCGCAGGTACGTAGCCAGCAGCGGCGGCCAGGGCCAGTCGCCCACCCATTGGGCGGCCGTGGCCAGCCGGGGGCCGCCCAGGGCGTAGGCATCGTTCAGCCAGTAGATGCCGCTTTCGGCCGCCGGCAGGTGCAGCAGCGGCCCGGCTCCCAGCAGCAGCACCCACACCGTGCCCACAAACGGCACCGACAAAAACGGCAGTCCCCGCCCGCCCAGCCAGCCGCCCAGGGCCACGCTCAGCAGCAGGGCCAGGCCCGCGCCCACCACCACCAGCCCCGCCAGCCCCCAGCCCGGCGCGAAAAACGAGGCCAGCCCCAGCCCGGTAAGCAGGGCGTTGAAACTGTAGGCACCGCTGGCGGTCCATTCCTTATTGAAGCCGCCCAGCTGCGCCCCGGCCACCGCCAGGCAGGTGCTGACCAACCCCGCCGCCCCCACCACCGGGTGCCCAAACGACACTAGCAGCAGCACCGCTGCAAAGCCCCGATGCTGCGAAAAGAACAGCATGGCGTAGCTGTGCAGCACGGCGCGAAGGAAGGATGTAAGGGTAGGAGTCATAACGGCGCGGCTGGCGTAACCTCACCCCCGACCCACTCTCCAAAAGAGAGGGGCACCGGAAATACTTCGGTTACGGGTCGTCAGGCTCCCCTCTCCTGGGGAGAGGGGCCGGGGGTGAGGTTTTCGGGGAGGGCGATGAAAGTTAAGGAAGCAGGTGCGCCGGCACCCGCTCCAGCTGCTGCAGGTACTCCAGCGTTTCGGCGGCTCTTATTATATGCACCGCGCCGGCCTCGTCAATCATCACTACGTTGGGCCGCAGGTTGATGAACTGCTGCCACTGGCTCATGTTGTATGCGCCCACTTTGTGCACCACCACGGTATCGCTGGGGGCGAGCAGGGGCAGGGCGATGCTGTTGCGGAGCTGGTCGATGTTCATACAGAGGGGGCCGTAGAGCACGGTGGGCTCGGTTTGGTCCGAGAATTCGCGGGTGGGGCTGATGTGGTGGTCGTACCAAAAGGAGGTGAAGAGCAGGTTCACCCCGAAGTCGAGGATGGTGGCGCGGCGGCCGTCGGCCAGGCGCTTGTTGGCTAGCACCGAGCCGATGAGCGAGCCCGCGTCGTCCACCAGCGCCCGGCCGGCTTCCAGCACCAGCAGCGGCAGCTCATCGGCCGGGAAGCCTGCGCCGAGCAGGGCCCCGGTGATGGCTTCGGCGTATTCGTCGAGCGGCGGCACGGTATCGGCGGCGGGAAGGTAAGCGCCTTTCAGGGTGTTGGTGGAAGGGAAGCCGCCGCCCAGGTCGAGGTACTGCACGGCCGTGTTCAGCTCGCGCCGGCAGCGCCGGGCCAGCGCTGCCAGCTTGGTGGCCGCCACGCCATACGCCTTGGGCTGGAGCACATAAGTTCCGATGTGGCAGTGCAGCCCCACCAGCGCCAGCCGCCCCGAGGCCACCACGCGGCCCAGGGCCTGCCAGGCCTCGCCATTCTCCAGGTTGAAGCCGAACCGGTCCCACTGCGGGTAGATGCCCGCGTCGAGATTCACGCGCAGGGCCACGCGGGGCCGGCTGGCGCGGCCGGCGGCCACGTCCAGCAGCAGGTGCAGCTCATCGGCATTGTCGAGGTGAATGACGGCATCGACCGCGCAGGCCCGCTCCAAATCGGCGCGCCGCTTGCCGGGGCCGTTGAAGAGAATGTGCGGGCCGGGCACGCCGTTCAGCAAAGCCTTTTCCAGCTCCATGCCGCTCACTACCTCCGCCCACGCGCCCTCCTGGTGGAAGGTGCGGCACACGGCGTTCAGATAGTTTGTTTTGTACGACCACGCCAGCTGCACCGCCGGGTAGCGCGTGCCAAAGGCCCGCACCGCCGCCTGGTAGCTGCGCCGCAGCTGCCGCTCGCTCAGCACAAAGAGCGGCGAGCCGAACCGGGCCACCAGCTCCGCCACGGCTACGCCATCGAGGGCGGCCGTGGGTGCGGCCCCGGCGCGCGGCCCAAACTTGTGCAGCGCGCCGGCCGTGAGCTTGCGGAGGGTAGGACGTTCGTAGGGGCGTTTCATGGATGGATAATAATGCGCCAGCGGACAACTCCCCTCCTCGGCTGAGGAGGGAATGCTGGCGCGAAGCGACAGCTGGGGTGGTTGAATCGTTGAACGACTCGCGGCCGCACCAGCCGGGCATCGTTTGGGCGTGATTCGGCCGCACCAGCCGGGTGTCGTTCGGGTGTCGTTCAACGCGGTCAACCACCCCCGTTGCCGCTACGCGGCAATATCCTCTCCTCAGCCGAGGAGGGGAGCTCAAAGTTCACCCAGCGCGGCCACTTGCTGGAATTCGGTGTGGTCGGTAATCAAATCCCAGGCGTAGCGCACGAACATCTTGCCCACGGCATAGCCTTCCATCATCGGCACGGGTAGGGCCAGGGCCAGGCGGAGCAGGGCGGCGGGCTGGTTTTGGCCGGCGGCGGCCGTGAGGTATATCCAGGCCGGGAAGCGGGGGTTGATTTCGAGAATCACCAGCTCATTCGTGGCCGTGCGAATCAGCTCTAGCTCGAAGCCACCGCGCCAGCGGGTGGCCTCGGCAAAGCGGCGGGCCAGGGCCAGCAGGGCCTCATCCTCCAGGGTGATGCCGGCCCAGGCTTTGCCCCGGTCCGTGATGGTGAGCTTGCGCATGGGCACTGCGCTCAGGGCGCGGCCGTGCCCGTCGCCCAGCCCGGCAATGTTGATTTCCTGCCCCGCCACAAACTGCTGTGCGATGAGTGGCATGCCCCACAGCCCGCTCAGCCGCGCAAACGCCTGCTCGGCCTGCGCCAGCGAGTGCACCACGGCGGCATCGTAGTAGCGGCCCTTCAGCACCAGCGGCCAGCCCAGGGTTTCGGCGGCAGTCGTTATTTCAAAAGCGCTGTGCAGCGGCCGGCTGGCGGGGGTGCTGAAGCCGTGCGCAGCCCCGAAGGCGGCAAGGTTCAGCTTGTCGCGGGCGTCGAGCTGGGCCAGCGTGGGCAGAAACGTGTGGATGCCCAGCGCCCGTAATTCTGGCTCCAGCTTGATGAAGTTGAACAGCTCGGCATCGAAGTTGGGGATGAGCACGGCCACTTCCTCCCGCTCGCGGATGTGGGCCAGCCGCGCCAGTAGCGCCGCCGTGCCCGCCGCCGGGTAGGGCAGCTGGTAGGACTTATCCACCAGCTCACGCAGGTAAATGCCCGGCTCCAACGCCTCGTAGCTCAGCCCGATGATGCGCAGGTCGAAATCCGTGCTCTCGCGCAGGGCGCGGATAACGGCCACGCCCGGGCCGGGGCTGTCGGTGGCATTAAGGCCGGTCACGGCCACGGTGAGGCGCGGCCGGGTGTTGGAAGCGGGAAGCGGGGAGTGGGGAGTGGGCATTGGCGCAGGTTACTTTTTGTTGCCCGCTCCCCGCTCCTCGCTTCCCGCTTCCACCAGCAGGTTGAAGTCGCGCAGCTGGGCCAGCAGGTCGTCCCAGTCCTTTTCGAGCTGGCCGGGGGCTACGTCGTAGCACTCCAGAATGCCGGCCTTGATGGCCGCCGCGTCCAGGCCGGCCTTGGCGCGGGCCAGGATGTCGGCCGCCAGCGGGTTGGCCGCGAAGGAGTCGCCGGTGGCGGGATTAAAGATGAATCCGGCCTCGCTGGTGGCAATGTTGGGCTTTAGCTTCATGGGAGGGGAAAAGTAGGTAGAAGTAGCGTTGGCGCTGGTTTTTATAAAGGCCGTCATGCAGAGCGCTGCGCTCTGCATGACGGGTAATGAAATGACGGGTAACCAAGCATTGCCACCCCGCTACGGAATCACCTCCACCCAGCCCTTAAACTTGCGGCCGTCGGTGTAAGTAGCCAGGTAATAATACAGCCCGCCCGCGCCCTGGCCGCCCCACTGAAACTCGCGCTCTGCCGAAGCAAATATCTGCTGGCCCCAGCGCGAGAAGATTTTGATACCCGCAAATTTATTATCGCAGAAGTCCACCGGCAGGTCGGGCATCCGCAGAAAGTCGTTCAACCCGTCGCCGTTCGGCGTGATGACGTTGGGCGGGCGGAAGGCTGTCAGCTCCGTCACCGGCACCACCTCGAAGCGGATGGTCCGCTCCTGCGGCAGCGGTACGCAGGGGCCGGTTTCGGTCAGCTTGAAGTGCACCACCAGGCCATTGCTGGTGCCGATGGCCGCCACGGCGGCGCAGGTGGGCTCCCAGGCGAAGGTTCCATTGGCCAGGCCCGCGCCATTCTGGGCCGTGAACTGCATGCCCATCGCCGCGAGGTCGAAGCCCTCGCCCACGGCCGCGAGGGCCAAGGCGTTGCGGTTGGCATCGGTGCCGGTCAGGGTGGCGGTGTAGCGCAGGCCCAGCGTCACGCGCACCACCGTGGGGGCGGTATCTACGGTGGGAGCCGGGGCGGGCGGGAAGCTGCTACTGAGCACCGGGGCCGCGTTGGTGCCCTGCGTGGCGGTGAAGGCTACGCGCACGGTATCGTGCTTGGGCAGACTGCACCCGTTATCGGCCACAATGAGGTCGAGCAGGTACACCTTGCCCTTGGTGTCGGCGCAATCGGGGAAGCAGAGGGTGGCGGTGAGAGTGTCGGGGGCGCCGGCGGCCCGCACCGTGCCGCTGGTACTAGTGGTGAAGGTGGGCGCGGGCACCGTGAAATTGACCGGCCGGGTGCTCATGGTAAGCACCGAGTTGGGGTCGGAGTCGGTGTAGCGAATGGTGAGGCATCGGTTGCCGCCGGGCAGCAGGCGTAGCGTATCGCGGCCGGGGCGGTACAGCGTGGCGCTGTTGGCGGGGTGCACCTGGAGCCTGGGCGCCAGGTTGGTGGGGCAGTTCAGCACATAAAGCTGGAAGTCGCGCCGCGTTTCGCCGATTTTCACGCCCTTGCGAAACTCCGCGCAGCGCACCCCGAACACGAACAGGCCCAGGTTGGTGGCCCGCACCGTGAGGCGGCCGGTGCGCGCGTTAATGCCCAGGGCCGACGTGCCCGGAATCTGGTTGGCGGCGCTCAGGCTCGGGCTCCAGGTGATGGGGGCGTAGGGCGCGGCGCTGGGCAGGGGCGCGGTGTTGCCCACGGCCGCCGAGGCGTGGCCATTCAGCGGCGTCACCATATCGTAGGCGAGCGAGTCGCCGTCGATGTCCTGCCCGCCGAAGTCGTAATAAAACAGCTCGCCCCGGCATGCATAGTCGCCCAGGGGCGGGAAAATGCGCGGCGTGGAATCAATAAAAGCCGCGCCCGAGCGCACGACGGCCGGAAACTCGAGGTAAAAGGTCTGGGCCGCGCCGGCCGGGTTCATAATGTTGCTGATACTGATGTTGCGGCAGCAGCGCTCCACGGCCACGTAGTAGCCGCCGGGGTTGGCGTAGGTGTTGATATCCAGGGTGATATCTTTGGTATATACTAGCTTGCGGGTGCTCAGCGAGCCCACGGCGCAGGCCGGGTTGGTATATTGTACGAAGGTATTGCTGGTGAGCGGCAGCGTCACGTTCACCACTCGCTGGTTGGTGGCTTTCACAAAAATGCTGGCTATAAGGCTTTGGTCCAAGGCCAGCGGGTTGCCGTTGATGGCATCAAAATACAGGTTGAGGCTGAGCGTGTAGGTGCTGCCGGACTTGTACTGCAAATCCAGCTCGCCGCCCACAATGTGCGTGGCCGAAGCCGCCAGCGGCAGCAGCAACAGCAGCAACAGCAGTCTAAGCGAGCGGAGGGTTTTCATGGTAGTAGTGAAGATAATAAATCGGCCGGCAGCAGCTGAAAAACCTCGCCCCCGGCACCTCTCCAAGATAGGGGTACCACGCGACTTTCAGCGCGGGCTAACGTCAGGTTCCCCTCTCTTTTGGAGAGGTGCCGGGGGCGAGGTACCCCTGTGCCGGGTTAGTTAGCGCCCGTGCCCGTACCGGTTCCCGTCGTAGTCGTGGTCGTCGGCGGAGTGGCCGTCGTGATTTTCTTGGTGCAGCCGCCGTTGGGGCCCACATTGTCTTTCTCGCAGCCTGAGAAACTGCTCATGGAGCATAGCAGCGCCGCGGCGCTGGCAAAACGTAGGAGGTTAGTGAAGCGCATAAAAGTTGGTTGGGGAAAAAGGGTTGAAAAATGGAAAAATAATGAAAGGAAGGCTAGTGAATGTTGCCGCCCACGGCCAGGCCGCTGGGCACGGCGGCGGGCACGGTGCGGTCGTAGCTGGTGGCGGTGAGGGATTGCAGAAAGGCGATGATATTCTGCGGATTGGTCACGCGGCCGGGAAACAGCGGGTCGCGCTGCCCCAGGCTCACGTGCGGGTTGGCTGTGGCCGGTGCCCCGGGCGGTGGCGCGTAGAAAGCCAGCACCGCCTGCAGGTTGGGCAGCGTGCCGCTGTGCATGTAGGGCGCAGTGAGGGCCACGTTGCGCAGGCTGGGCGTGCGGAAGGCGTAGCTGCCATTGGCCCCCGCATCAGAAGCCGGGTTTTTGCTATTATCGGCCACGCCGAGGACGTGCAGCTGGTAGTCGCTGAGCATCGGGCCGCTGTGGCACTTGGCGCAGCCGCTGGTCACGAAATCGTTCAGCCCCTGCACCTGCTGGGCCGTGAGGGCACTTTTGTCGCCGCGCATGTATTGGTCGAAAGGCGCATCGGTGGCCAGCAGCGTGCGCTCGAAGCAGGCAATGGCCTTGCCGATATTGGCCGCCGAAATGGGCGTGGCCTCCGCGAACGCGGCGCTGAACAGCGGCCCATATGCCGCAATGCCGCGCAGCCGCGCCACCACCGAATCGAGGGCCACGCCCTCGGTATACTGGTGGCCGCGCATCTCCTCCAGCGTAGCCACGGGCATCAGCGACTGGTTTTCAAGTGACTGCGCCCGCAAATCCCAGAACATGGCGGCCGTGGCGGGCTGGTAGCTGCCATCGGTCGCCATGCCGTTGAAAGCGGCGTTGAGCACGGTGGGCGAGTTGCGCTGGTTGAAGGCAATGTCGTTGGGGGCGCGGAAGTGGCGGGCGGTGCCCAGGCCCTGGCCGTTGCTGCCGATGCTGAGGTCGAGGGCGTCGGCGTAGCCGCTGGCGGGATGGTGGCAGCTGGCGCAGCTCACGTCCTTGCCGCCCGACAGCACGGGGTCCCAGAACAGGGCGCGGCCCAGCGCGATTTTGGCCGCGCTGCTCGGGTTGCTGGCCGGGGCGGTGGCCTCCTGCGGCAGGGCCGTGATGGCGGCGAGGTCGGCGGTGGTGGGCGTGCTGGGTTCGCGGTCTTTCTGACAGGCCACTACCAGCAGCAGCGCGGCGGCGGCCATCATCGAAGCAAGTCGGGGAAGCAGGGTCGAGGCCATGAAGAAAGCAGGGGGGAGGAGCGGAGGAGTAAGCGGCAATCTGCCAGCCAATAGGCAGCGGGTTTGGCTCAAATTTGCGGCTCCTTAATAACTGGGGCCAACTGTAATCGCCGAGCTACTGTCCCGCGTCGCCCATTCGCCTTTTTAGCCCCCCCAAACGGCGCGGTCAATTGGGGCCACGCCGCACCAGCGGCCTATAGTGCCGACTGGGCGATATCCACCCCCTGCTGGCCGATACAAGGCCCGGGCACCCAAGGGCGAGTTGTAGCTTTGGAGAGAGTTAAAAGTTGGGAGTATAAGAGCTAAAAATGGGGGTTGAGGACTGGCCGCCGTTCGTTCTCGCTACGCAACGCTTCACTTTTAACTCCTAACTCCCAACTCCCAACTATGCCCATACTCCTATTTCGTTCGGCTTCCACACTGCTACTGCACGCTCTGGTCTGGGGGCTGGTGGCGGTGTTGCTGGTGGCCCAGCAGCCCGACTACCCCGGCCCCAAGCCCACCGAGTTCTGGCTGACGCAGGCCGTGGTGTTTGGCCTGCTGGTGGGCGTGTTTTACCTGAACGTGGCGTGGGCCGCGCCGCGCCTGCTGTATGGCGGCAAAGGCTGGGCCTACGTGGTGCTGAATGCCGCGCTGGTGCTGGCGGTGCTGGCCATTCATCAGCAGGCAGAGCAACGCCTGGGGGTGCCCGAGCTGATTTCGGCTGCCCGCGAGGCCGTCCTCAACCCGCCCAATCCGTGGTCGGCGCCGCGCCCGTACCCGGTGCCGGGCCTGGAGGAAGGTAGCCTGTTCGTCAATTCCGGGGTGCTGCTGCTGGCGCTGCTGGTGCTGGGCATTGCCACCAGCCTCGCGGCCATGCAAAAGGGCCAGCGCGACGCCGAAAGCAGCCTGGAGCTGGAGCGCCGCCAGGTAGCCACCGAGCTGAGCCTGCTGAAAGCCCAAATCAACCCGCACTTCTTCTTCAACACCCTCAATAACATCTACGCCCTCACGCTGCTCGACGCCGACCAGGCCCGCGCCGCCCTGCACCGTCTCTCGCGCATGATGCGCTACGTGCTGTACGAGTCGCCGGCCGGCCACACCTGCCTGAGCCAGGAAATCAGCTTCCTGCGCGATTATGTTGAGCTAATGCACCTGCGCCTGACCAACAAAGTGCAGGTCAGCTTCGAGATGCCCGACCCGCTCAGCCCCGACCCGTTCATCGCGCCCATGCTGTTCCAGCCGTTTGTTGAGAATGCGTTTAAGCACGGCGTGAGCGCCACCGCGCCCAGCCGCATCAGCATCGAGCTGCGCCAGCCCACGGCCCATACCGTGGAGCTGTGCGTGCGCAACACCGTGTTCCCCGACCGGCCCGCCGACGACGACGATGAGCCCGGCGGCATTGGCCTGGCCAACACCCAGCGCCGCCTCGATTTGCTCTATCCCCACGCCCACACCGTGCGCGTAAACCCCCACAACGCCGCCAACGAATACGAAGTATGCCTGCACCTGAATCTATAATCCCCGCCGTTGCCGCCGCCCCGTTCGTCATCAACTGCGTAGCCGTCGACGACGAGCCCCTGGCCCTGGGCCTGGTGTGCTCCTTCATCGAGCAAACCCCGTTTCTGCGCCTTGTGGGCCGGCACGAAAGCGCCGTGGCCGCCCTGCGCTCGCTGCACGAGCGCCCCGATGCCCAGCTGCTGTTTCTTGACATTAAGATGCCCGACCTCAGCGGGCTGGAGCTGGCCAAGGTGCTGCAGCACGGCCCGCGCATCATCTTCACCACCGCCTTCAACCAGTACGCCCTGGAGGGCTTCCGCGTCGATGCGCTCGATTACCTGCTCAAGCCCTTCGACTACCAGGAGTTTCTGCGCGCTGCCCTCAAGGCCAGAACCTATTTCGAAATGAAGCAGGCCAGCGAAATCCCCGCGCCCGCCACCACCCCACCAATCCCCCAACCCGCCAATCCACCAGAGGACGACTACATCTACCTCAAAGTGGAGTACCAGCTGGTGCGCGTGCCCCTGGCCGACATCGTGTACGTGGAGGGCCTGAAGGACTACGTGAAGGTGCACCTGGCCAGCCAGACGCGGCCGCTGCTCTCGCTCACCAGCCTGCGCGGCATGGAGGAAAAGCTGCCCGCCGGCAAGTTTCTGCGTATCCACCGCAGCTACATCGTGGGGCTGGGCCACATCCAGTCGGTGGGGCGCGGCACGGTGCAGATTGCCGGCGAAACCCTGCCCGTGAGCGACGGTTACCGCGAGGGCTTCGACCAGTTTTTTAGTCGCTGGAAATAAACTTCCGGGCCCGTGCGCCAATCCAACCAATGTTCACGCTGCGTTAATAGTAGCGTCACTACCTTGGCTGCATTATGACTGAGAATCAGCCCGATTACTTCGATACCGATGACCGCCCCCAACCCGCTGACTATGCGAGTGCTGCCGCCGAGCGCAAGCTCAGAATCTGGGCCGTGCTCAACGCCGTGGAGCAAGGCCTGATGGATGCCGTGGAGGCCTGCGCCGCCTACGGCATCAGCCCCGCCGAGCTGGAAGAACAGCGCGCCGACTGGCTCGATTTCGAGTCGGGCCGCCGCTGATTGCCGGCCGGGCTGGAATTAACTTTTAAGCCTCTTTGTATGAATTGTAAGCTTCCCCCGAAAGTGAGCCAATCAAAAATAGAGAGAAGTAGTAACTTTTCACTTCTTCTATTTTTAACTGTTCATGAAAAAAAGTCGCTTTAGTGAAGCCCAGATTCCGGGAATTTTACGCCAACAGGACCAAGACCAGACAGTGGTCCAGATTTGCCGGGAACACGGCATCAGTGAGCCCACCTTTTACGCGTGGAAAAGCAAGTTTGGGGGCATGAGCGTGAGCGAGTTGCAGCGCCTCAAGCACTTGGAATAGGAAAACCGCCGCCTCAAACAGCTCTACGCCGAGTTGAGTCTGGAACACCAGGTTATCAAGGAGGTATTGCGAAAAAAGTAGTCACCCCCACGGCCCGGCGCGCCGTGGCCCATTACGCCTGTGGGCGGGGGCTGAGCCAGCGCCAGGCGTGTGCACTCGTGGGCCTGGCCCGCAACAGCTACGCCCCGCCACCGGGCGGGGGCCGTGGGGGACTCCAGCCCGCCGATGCCGAACTCGTTGCCCGGCTGCGGGCACTGGTGCAGCGGCACGGCGGCTGGGGCTTTTGGAAATACTACTACCGCCTGCGCAAGCTGCGGGTCGTGGTCAATCACAAGCGTGTATGGCGTATCTATCAGCTACTGAATTTACAACTAGTGGTCAAAAAACATTAAATAGTCGGGTATAATCGGTTTAATTTAATGCGGGCATCAGCGGTTTTGAATTGCCAGTTGCGCGGTTTTAGGTTGGCATTTTGCTTGTTTTTCCACCGTTTGACGACCGCCTGCACGGCTTCTTTGCTCGAAAAGGAGCGGTCAAGCACTTGGCGCGTGAGGACGGAGAATTCAATTTCGGCCATATTCAGCCACGACCCGTGGACGGGGGGGTAAATGATTTCCATCCGCTGCACATAGGCCCGGGCGACTTCCGGTGGGAAGTGGGCGTAGAAGTTGCTGATTCGGTGCGTACTCAGGTTGTCCATCACCCAGCGCACTTTTTTCGCTTCCCGGTAGGTCGTGTCCATTAGCCGGGCCACAAACTGCACCCACGTGGCGGCTTTGTGGTCGTTCTCCACGGTCAACTCGCGCCAACCGCGCAACGGTTCGGTGGCGACGAACAACTCCACCACGCCCCGGCGCACGTATTCCGAATCGCGGTGTGGCTGCCCGTTGGAAGCAGTAAATTCTTGGTAATCGAGTAGTTGTTTAGGCGATTCGTCCAGGCACACAACGGGAAAATCCGCGTCGTAGGGCTGCTCGTACACGTCGAGCACCTGCTCCATCTGGCACACAAAGGCTGCGTTCTCTTCGGCCGGAATCACCCACTGCGTGGGGCCCTGAAAAGGCTTAAGTTCGTTTTTTTTAGCAGCCGCGCCACCATTGTGGTCGAAATATGCTCGACCACCTGCAACTCCACCAGCCGGTTGGCCAGCATCCCCAACTGCCAGCGCGGGTGGTCGTCGGGGGGGCTTTGGCAGAGCAAGACCGTCAGATGGGTTTCTACCCGACCGTCTATCTTTTTGTCAGAGCGCGTTTTACGTACTTTCGGCTCGAACATCTTCAGGCCTTCCTCGCAGAACTGACGGCGTACCCATTCCACCGTGCGGGTGCAGATACCCAGCACGGCAGCCAGTTCCAGGGCCGGGCGGCGCCCGGTCTGCTCGTCGCTGTTCAACAAAATTTGAATGTCCCGAAGTTTAGCCGAATGGGCTTTATACTTCTTCTGCCACCCCTCTAGGGTCTGGCGTTCGTCGGCGGTCAGGTAAAGGCGATAAAGGGTCATAACGAAGGACTTAGTCATCCTTAATCCGATACGACCAATTAAAGTTTTTGAACCACTAGTCCGCCTTTACTCCACGAATAGGCGGCGCACCTGCCCGCCAGTGCGCACCAAGTACACCCCTGCCGGTAACCCGGCTGGTAAGACTAGGTGGGCCGCGCCTTGGGCGTTGGACTTGGTGATAAGCACTTCTCGGCCCAACCCGTCAAGCACGGTGATTGTGGTGTTCGGGGCACCCCCGGTTATTCTAGCAGTACCATGGGTAGGGTTGGGGAATAGGTCCAGCTCAGTGGCTGAGCTGTTCGGAGAGCTGGATAGCGGGCCCGTGCCGCCATTCAAATACACGTTAATTGTGGCGTTAGAGGCAGCATTGACGGTCAAAAAATCTAGGTCGCTGTCGCCGTCTAAGTCAGCAAGGAGTAGGTTGCCATTGCCAATGCCTCCGGCAAGGGTCATGTTTTGGGAGCCTCCAAAGAGGCCGCTGCCGTTGTTTAAACGGATGCTCAAGTTGCTGCCGAAGCCGGAAAGAAGGTCGGCGTCGCCATCGGCGTCTACGTCGCCCACTGCTAAACTAAATGCGTTAATTCCACTCACATCCTGGTTGCCGCTGAACGTGCCTGTGCCGTCATTAAGACGCACACTTACGTTTGAGGAATAAGAATTAGCTGCCAGAATGTCTAAGTCGCCATCACCGTCCACGTCACTTATCGCCACTTGGCCGGGGCCACTTCCCACGGATAAATCCTGAGTTCCGCTGAATGTGCCCGAGCCGTTGTTCAGCCTGATGCTTATCGTGCCCGGTCCGTTCCTGCTTGCGTTGGCTACAAGCAGGTCCAAGTCGCCATCGCCGTCCACATCGCCCATAACAATGTCCGCTGGCTGGTTGCCCACCAGTACACTGGTAGGGGCCCCGAACGTACCAGTGCCATTGTTGAGCTGCACGCTCGCCAAACTATTCGCGCTGACCGTGAGCAGGTCCAAATCACCATCGCCGTCCACATCGCCAAGTACGAGCCGTTGAACGTCAGAACCGCCTGCTTGGATGGTTTGTGCGTTAGTAAACGTACCAGCCCCAACGTTCAGCAATACGCTCGACTGATTGAAAAAGAGGTTACCAGCTACGGCGTCCAAGCTACCGTCGCCATTTATGTCACCCACGGCCACACTGCTAGGGTTAAACCCAACAGATGTGCGCAGGGGGCTTCCAAATGTGCCGGTTCCGTTATTGAGTCGTACGTCTACGGTTCTGCCTTCAAAATTGGCGGTGACGATGTCTAGGTCACCATCGCCATCCATGTCGCCAACCTTCACGTTGCGGATAGAATTAAGTGAGGCATCTGTCCCCCGAAAGCCTGCCACAAAAGAGCCCGTGCCCGTACCACCCACCGCTGTAGTAAACTGCCCAACTAGCGCCCTCGCCAAGGAGCCTCCGTTGCTCGTCGCAAGAGTAGACACGGTAAATTGCACCGTTTCGCCTGGCCGGAAATCATAAGGCGTCGGTGCGAAGCTGAGGTTACTCCCATTTACTACAGCTGGTGTAGCGCCACGCGAACGCAGCCCGCCACGCTGGTTGCTGAATACTTTCAACGCTCCAGCCGAGGCCGCTGTCAGTGGCTGGGTAAAAGTAACGGTGAGTGGGGCGGTGCGTGATGCTGCCTTAGCGTTGGCCATCGGTACGATGGTCGAAATGGTAGGAGCCTGGGCAAAGGCTACCCCAGATGGGGCGAGTAGCAAGGCAGAACAGAGCGCCCGAATGGCGCGGGGGTAGAGATGGTTCACGCTAGAAGATGTTGTTATTGGAAAAATTGCCTGCTCCAGCCGACAATCTCATCAAATGTAGCAACTTCATCAAAACAACTTTTCGAGGCTGCGTAAGCCAGGCCCTGAAAATTGCTCTTCGTTGAGCATCAACAAAGTTTTGTCCCGTGAGCCGTCCCGCAGAAAGAAAAAGACCCTGCAACTTGCTAATAATTAGCTGGTTGCAGGGTCTAATAGTGGTCGTGTAAGGAGTCGAACCTTAAACCTTCTGATTCGTAGTCAGATGCTCTATCCAATTGAGCTACACAACCCTTTTCCCGTGTTGGGAGCACAAAGGTAAGAGGATAAAAAGCGCCTGTGCAAACCACGCGCCCATTTTTCCTCAATAAAAATGTGCAGATGGCAGCAAGTGACTAATAATCAGCTGGAGATTTTTACTGATTTCCGGTGCCGCCTTGGCGCAATACCCGATTCAGGGCTTGGTTGAAGACAAAATAGAGGCCGAATAGCGAGGCCGCCACCAGCCCCACCAGCACCAGTTTGCTGAGGGTGCCTTCGTCGGGGTCCTTCAGCAGGGCCAGCACGTCGGAGGCTTCCGTGCCCAGCCAGTAGAAGAACAGGCTGCGCGGCAGCATGCCCAGCACCGAAGCGGCCAGGAAGCGCTTGCGCGGCACGCCCACAATGGCCAGCACAAACGTCATGAGGGCAAACGGCAGCACGGGCGAGAGGCGCGTGAGCAGGATGAGCTGCCAGCTCTGGTTTTGCAGCTCGCCCAGCACGGCCTCGGCCTTGGGAAACAGATGCAGGAAGTGGCGCAGCTTGCCGTGGTCGAGCCGCTTGGCCAGCTCGTAGCCGATGGCGGCCGCCAGCGCGTAGGCCAGCACCATGCCCGGCAGCCCCGCCCACCCGAAATAGTAGCCCGTGATGATGGCCACGAACGTGGTAGGCGTGAGGGCAAAGGCCATGGTGAAGGCAATAACCACGAAATACAGCACGACCTGGCCGGCGCTGAGGTGCTCCAGCAAATCCTGCTTTTCGTAGAGCAGCGTTAGCAGCGAGGCCGAACCCAGCAGGGGCACGGCCACCAGCAGGAACATGGTGAAGAACGTGGAGAAGTTTTTCTGGAAAAGCTCGCGCAGCAGTCGGAACATAAGGAAGGCCGAAACCCCGCCAGTTGGCAGCGGGGCTTCGGCCTGCAAGTACGGTGGAAAGCGGGGGAGCGACGAAATATTTACGCCTCGGGGGTTTCTTCGGTGGGCTCGTCGTCGGGGGTGGGGCCGCCGGCGGGGGCCAGCTTTTTGCCGGTGAAAAAGCGCTTGGTGCCCGCCCAGGCCCCGCTGAGCGCCAGCAGGCCCAGCTTCCAGAACTTCAGTATCACGGCAAACAGGCCCACTTTGGCCAGCACTTTGCCCGCAATCAGTCCGCCGATGCCGTAGGCGGCCACCTCGTCGAGGCCGGCTTTGAAGTCGGTGTACTGCTGGCCCTTGGCGAAGCTCACGGCGCTGAGTAGGCCCGGAATGCTGGCCTTGATGTCGGCCAGCTGTTGCTCGGAGCCCACGGCATTCAGAATGAGCACACCCTTGCGGCCGAGCACGCGCAAGTTGTAGTTCAGCGTGTTATTGGGGCTGTTGCCGAAGTTCAGGGTTTTGGCCCAGTGCAGGGTGTGCGTGGTTTTGTCGTAGTAGGGCGAAGAGGCCCAGCCCACCAGCGCCACGGGCTCGTAGCCGGCGGCGGTGCGCTCCTTGTTGGCATCCACCATATCGTCGCGCATTTCCTTCAGCAAGTCGTCGTAGTTGATGTCGTCGGCATCGTCGTCCTTCACATGGCCCGAGGGGTCATATTCGATGACGTAGGCCCAGCTGTTTTCATCCAGTGGATTCAGCTTGCTGGGAAACAGCATGCCCAGCGAGCCGCCGTCGGGGTTGTGCCAGTAGCGGGTGAGTACCGTGCGGCTCTGGGCCGAGTCGAGGTAGCGAAAACCGCTGGGCACCTCAATCTCGCTGATGCCGCCGGGCAGCGTGACGTGGCCCTGCTGGTAGTGCAGGGCGTGGTTCAGCGAATCGATGTAGAAGGTGCGGCGGGCGGTCGAGTCGGCGGCCGTGAGCAGTGGTTTGGGCGTAGCCTGGGCCACCAGTGGTAGCCCTAGGTAGCCAGCGCGAGTAGAAAATGCTTCATGTAGGAGCAGGGGAAAAGGGGGGAATGAAAGGAATTGAAAAAATCAGCAGGTAAGATAGGCACGGCCGTCGAGCCGGCAACCGGGGCCGTTTCCGATTAATCGCCGACCTTTGCCGGCGGCCCATCCGGCCGCTCAACTTCTACAGCCCACCCATGAAATTCGCCACCAAAGCCATTCACGCCGGCGTGCACCCGGACCCCGCCACCGGCGCCATCATGACGCCCATCTACCAGACTTCGACCTACGTGCAGTCCTCGCCCGGCAAAAATATGGGCTTCGAGTACTCGCGTACCCACAACCCCACTCGCTCGCAGCTGCAGGCCGCCGTGGCCGCCCTCGATAACGGCAAGCACGGCATCGCCTTCGCCTCCGGCATGGCCGCCATCGACTGCGTGATGAAGCTGCTGAAACCCGGCGACGAAGTCATTTCGACCAATGACCTGTACGGTGGCAGCTACCGTCTCTTCACCAAAGTGTACGAGCCTTATGGCATCAAATTCCACTTCGTGCCCATGCATGATATGGAAGCCGTGAAGGCCGTGGTGAGCGAAAAAACCAAGCTGATTTGGGTGGAAACGCCCACGAACCCGCTGCTCAACATCATCGACATCGCCGCTGCCTCGGCCGTGGCCAAGGAGTGCGGTGCGCTGCTGGCCGTGGATAACACCTTCAGCACGCCCTACCTGCAAACCCCGATGGACCTCGGGGCCGATATCGTGATGTACTCGCTGACCAAATACATGGCCGGCCACTCCGATACCGTGATGGGTGCGCTGGTGGTGAACGACGACGAGCTGCACGAGCGCCTGAGCTTCTATCAGAATGCCTGCGGTGGCACGCCCGGCCCCCAGGACTGCTTCCTGGTGCTGCGCGGCCTCAAAACCCTGCACATCCGCATGCAGCGGCACTGCGAAAACGGCCGCGCCGTGGCCGAGTACCTGCGCCAGCACCCCAAAGTGGAGAAAGTGTACTGGCCCGGCTTCGAAAACCATCCCAACCACGCCATCGCTGCCAAGCAAATGCGCGATTTCGGTGGCATGCTTTCTTTCATCCTGAAGGGTGATAAGCAGGAGGATGCCATCGCCGTGCTCGAGAAATTCCAGTACTTCACCTTGGCCGAAAGCCTGGGCGGCGTGGAAAGCCTGAGCGGCCACCCCGCCACCATGACGCACGCTAGTATTCCGGCCGAGCAGCGCCGCAAGTCGGGCCTCAGCGACTCGCTCATCCGCCTGAGCGTGGGCATCGAGGATGCCGAGGATTTGATTGCCGATTTGGCCCAGGCCATCGGGTAATGCGGAATTTTTCAATTGCGGCCGCCCTGTGTGGGCTGCTGGGGCTGGCGCTGCCAGCGGCGGCCCAGCAGCCCGCCCCAGCCCCCGCCGGGCCCACCAGCCGGGCCAACCTGATACTGGTGCAAACTGCCGCCCGGCCCGATTCGGTGCTGGTCGGTTTGCGCACGTATCTGGTAAACAACGGCTTCGTGCCGGACACGCTGGACCCGGTGCGCGGCCTGCTCACGACCCGGGTGCTGGCGGAGGGCGAGCTGCTGGCCGAACAGATGAAAATCCGGGCCGTGCGCACGGCCGCTGGGTGGAGGCTCACGGGCGTTTACCTCATGGGTGGGCCAGGCGGCAGGAATTTTACCGCGTTTCCAGCTCTGAATTTTGGCCTGAACGATGCCCCGGCGAAAACGGCTTTCCGACAGCTGGATGGTGCTGCCCATGCCATTCCCGGCGGTACCCTGAGCTACGGCCGGGCCAAAGTGCCGTTCGGGGCGTTTACCAAATGGCAGGACGCGCTGAAAATGCCTTGGTGAATGACTATTTAAACGCTTGTGTCTTGCGTCCGCTCATCCGCTTGAGCATATGCATCGTAGAAGCCGAGAACTTGATTGCGGACCTGGCCCAGGCCATCGGGTAATTTGGACAAAACAAGCACGTCATGCCGAGCGTAGCCGAGGCATCTCGCGTGTAGTAGTAATTCTTTTCTTGCGATTGGATTTACTATTGCACGCGAGATGCCTCGGCTGCGCTCAGTATGACGTTCTCTTTTTTTGCTTGCTCCTGCCTGTCATGCCGCCCACCATCCCCAATCATCACCCTGCCGCTCTTCCCGGAGCTGGACCGCCTGCTGCTGGAGCTGCTGCCAAGTCTGACGCCCGCCGACTGGCAGCGCCCTACTCTGGCCCGCGAGTGGACGGTGCAGGACGTAGCCGCGCACTTGCTCGATGGCAACCTGCGCACGTTCTCCATGTTGCGCGACGGCCATTTTGGCGAAGCCCCGGCTGATACCAGCTACGCCGGCATTGTGGCCTACCTCAACCGGCTGAACGCCGACTGGGTGCGAGCCGCCCGCCGCCTCAGTCCGGCGGCGCTGATTGAGCTGCTGGCGCAGTCGGGTTGCGAATACACGGCCTATCTGAACACGCTTGACCCGTGGGCCCCGGCCGCTTTTGCGGTAGCCTGGGCCGGCGAAAGCGCGTCGCTGAACTGGTTCCACATGGCCTGCGACTACACCGAGAAATGGCACCGCCAGCAGCTCAATCAGCACCGCTGTGGGCCAGACCGCGCCGCTGATGCAACCGGCATTTTTTTCAGCCATTTATTGAGACAATGATGCGGGGTTTGCCGCACGCGTACCGGGCAGTAGCTGCGCCGGTGGGCACGCTGGTCCGAGTGGTCGTCACGGGCAATGCGGGTGGGCACTGGGAGGGAGCTGGCCCGCACGGCTGGAGGCTGGCAGCTGCAGCCGCCCGGGGGCGCCACCCCGGCCGCCATCGTCGCGCTGGCCCCGGCCGATGCGTGGCAGCTGTTCACCAAAGGCCTGAGCGCACCAGAGGCCCGGGAGCAGGCTCAGGTAGCCGGCGATGCGGCCCTGGCCCTGCCTAACCCTGCGCATGGTGGCCGTGATGGGGTAGGGGAAAGCGGGCTGGCACCGGGCGGGGGCAATCTGCAGCCGGCGGCGCGGCGTACGTGTGCCGCCTACTGCCAAACTACTCATGATGTCGCTGCACCCGCTGCTGTTGTTTCTGATTTTTTGCTGCAGCGGCTGCGCCGTGCAGCTCCCGGCCGCCGCTACCGGCGCAAAAGCAAAAGTGTCTGGCGAGTCGTTTCTGGCGCTGGGCTACTCGTCCACCATCGGCGCGGGCGTGGAGGGTGCGGCCTGTTCGCCCGCGCCGCCGCCGCAGTGCAGGAATCGGGCAGGCAAAGGTTAAAAGTGAATTAATTTCCAACCCTTACCCGGAAGAATCAGTTTAAAGAGGATTATGTGTTAATTCTGTTTTTATTGGTCGGTCCTGGGCCGGTTTTATCATTATGCTTTTCCTTCCTAATCTGCGCCGCTGGAGGCACGTGCTGCCCGGCATCGCACTGCTGGGATTAGCCGGCTGTAACCTCATTGAGTTCAGCCCCAACGACCACCGCGTCCCCGAAGAATTCACCAACCTCACCGAAAAGAACCTGGCCAAGCTGCAAGCCCGGCCCCTCGCGCCCGGCGATTCGCTGCGCTTCATCTTCACCGGCGACTCGCAGCAGTTTTACGACGAGGCCGAGGCCCTGGTGGCCAGCGTGAACCAGCAGCCCGGCATCTCCTTCCTGGTGCTTGCCGGCGATATTTCCGATTTCGGCCTAGCCCGCGAAATGCAGTGGATGGATGAAAAGCTGCGCCGCCTCACGGTGCCCTACGTCACGGTTATCGGCAACCATGATTTGGTGGGCAATGGCCGGCCTACCTACCAGCACATTTTCGGGGCCTTCAACTACTCGTTTGTGTATGGCAACACCAAGTTCATCATGGTGGACACCAACGGCCGCGAATATAATTTCGACGGTACCGCCCCCGACATGGCCTGGCTGAAACCCCAGCTGGCCAATTTCGACGGCGCCCGGCGGCAGGTGGTGATTTCGCACGTACCGCCTACCAACGACGACTTCGACCCCGCCCTGCGCACGCCCTACGTGCAGGCCCTGCACGAAGCCCCGAACCTGGTGTTCGAGATGAACGGCCACAACCATTCCTACAGCATCACGCAGCCTTATAACGACGGCGTAACCTACGTTAATTCCGACGCTTTTTCGGAACGGCGCTACCTGGTGGTCACCGTGTGGGGCGACAAGCAGTTTCGCATCAAACGCGTCAAGTTCTAATGAAAGAGCTCCTGTTCTCCGCCCTTTTGCTGGTTGCTGGTGTTCCGGCCTTCGCCACCCCGCCCGATACCGCCGCCGTCCGTATTCCCCCCGCTGCCCGTCGCGTCGAGCGGCCCTGGTACCGCCCCGCCCACCTGGCCTTGCAAACCGGTGGCGGCCTGGGCATGGTAGCCGCCGGGGCCGGCTACGAATTCTCAAAAACCCATCTCGAAACTGATATTCTTATCGGCTACGTGCCAAAGTATTACGCCGGCTCCACGCTGAGCCTGGCTTCGCTGAAGTTCATGTATTCGCCCTTCCACTTGCCGGTGGGCGATAAATTCCAGGTGGTGCCCCTCACCGTGGGCGCGTATTTTAGCTACACCCACGGCACCATCAACGACGAGCTGAAGGGCCAGTACGCCAGCGACTACTACTGGTTTTCGACCGATACCCGCTATGGGCCGCTGCTGGGCAGCCGCGTCACGTTTCTGGCCCCGCCCGTGGCGGCCACCGGCCAGCCGCGCAAAATATCCCTGTATTATGAGCTGGGTAGTAACGATTTGTACCTTGCTAGCTACCTCAATAACCGCAACGGCGGCCTGGGCTTCGGCCAGCTGCTGACCTTGGCGCTGGGCATAAAAGCCGATTTTTAGCCTCGCCCGTAAAGGCAGAATCTTCAGGCCGTGCTTTCCCAGAGTCGTTGCGCCGGTCTGACCGCCCTAGGCGGTCAGACCGGCGCAACGACTCTGGGAAAGCACGTTCGGGGCTCCCACCTTTAGCACAGCTTTCCGGTCCTTCATCAAACATTGCGGCCGCTGCTTCGTCTGTGCTCGCGATGAAACCAGTAGCCTCCGCCCGCCTGCAAGCCGTTCGCACCGGCAAAATCTACCAGAACGCCGTGCCCACGCGTGTTGGCCCGCCCTCCGGCTACGGCGTGCTCCTCAAGCGCTGGTTGTGTGAAAAGGCTGAGCGGGAGCCCCAAAAGCCCCTTGGTCCTTTCCGGGCCGATGTTGCTGCCCTGGCGGCCCCCGTGTCGGCCACGGCCCTGCGCGCCACCTAGCTGGGCCACAGCAGCATGCTGTTCGAAATCGATGACCGCCGCATCCTCGCCGACCCTGTGTGGAGCGAGCGGGTGTCGCCGTCGCAGCTGGTGGGGCCGAAGCGGTTTTTTGTCCCGCCGCTGGCTTTGGATAAGCTGCCGAATCTGGACGCCGTCGTCCTCTCGCACGACCATTACGACCACCTCGACCCCGCCGCCATTCGGGTGCTGGGCCGCACGGGCGTGCCGTTTTTCTGCCCACTGGGTGTGGGCGCGCACCTGCGCCGTTGGGGCGTACCCGCCGTCAGCATCACCGAGCTGAGCTGGTGGGAATCGGCCCGGTTGGGCGACGATTTTACGCTGGTGGCTACGCCGGCCCGGCATTTCTCGGGTCGGGGCCTCACCAGCAATAATACGCTATGGGCCTCCTGGTGCCTGCTCGGGCCAACGCACAAAGTGTTTCTTGGCGGCGATTCCGGCCCCTTCGAAGAAGGCTTCCGGCAGATAGGGGAGGCCTACAGGCCGTTCGATTTGACGATGCTGGAAATCGGCGCTGCCGACCCCGCGTGGGCCGATATCCACCTGGGCCCCGACCACGCCTTCGCGGCCCACCGGCTGCTGGGCGGCTGCCCGCTGCTGCCGCTGCACTGGGGCACGTTCAACTTGGCCTTTCATGCCTGGCGGCAGCCCGTGCAACGCCTGCTCGAAGCCGCCGGGCCCGAAGTACCGCTGCTGCTGCCCGCCCCCGGCCAGCGCATGGACGTAGCCGCCGGTCCACTGAATTCGCAGTGGTGGGAGCGGTAGTGCAGCCTTAGTAGTTGGTTATGACGGGTTTTTTTAGCGTCTGTCATCCTGAGCTTGCGAAGGACCTTATCACGGCTGGAACGTATTTGAACCTGGCTATTCGACCGTGACAAGGTTCTTCGCAAGCTCAGAATGACAGGATTTTTGAATTACCAGACGGATGCGAAAAACATTTGCCGCGCCCGTCGCTTATACCCACTCGATTCCGGCCGCTGCCGTGGCCCGGCAATCTGACTTTATGCTTATCTCGTGATACAATTCCTCGCAGCCGCCCCCTTATCGGGCAATCGGCTGGCCTCTCCCAGCTTTTCCCCGAACCTTGCCAGCTTGCCAGCGTTCATGCGCGTGGCCGTGGTAGGATGCTGTTGCTGTTGTTGTTAGGATAGGGTGTTGGCTGGGAGTGCCTGAGTGCCTTGCCCGGCTGAATGCCAGTCCAGAAAAGTGCGGGTGTCTGATTCCAACGTAGCAACTGCCGCGTTGCTGGCGGGCCAGTCGCGTAACCCGTTTGGGTGTTTCTGGTATATGCTATTTGTGAAATTTATGGGTGCCTTGCCGGGCAGAGCTGCTTCGTGGGTGGCTCTCGCCAGTCGACACCGTGGCTTTTCTTTTTTTTGGGTTAATCCGGCCTAAACCCCATTCTCTGGGCTGCCGGAAACCTGTTTTATTTCCCTCTCTTTTTTACTGATGATACACCCCACAACTACCCGCATCGGGCTGGTGGCGCTGCTCCTGTGGCTGACCGCCGCCACCACCTGGGCCCAGAACCTCACCGTAACCGGCCGCGTGCTCGACGCCACCGGCCAGACCCAGCCCGGCGTGACCGTGCTCCAGCAAGGCACTTCCAACGGCACCAGCACCGACGGCGACGGCCGTTTTAGCCTCAACAACGTGCCCGGCACCGCCACGCTGGTGTTTTCTGCCGTGGGCTCGCTCACGCAAACCGTGCCGTTGAACGGCCGCACCACCCTCGAAATTCGCCTCGCCGCCAACCAGACCGAGCTGAACGAAGTGGTGGTCACCGGCTCGCGCGCCACCGAGGGTCGCTCCAACATCCTCACCACCTCGCCGGTGGACGTGATTTCGGCCCGCGAAATCAAGGCTTACGCCCAGACCGACATCACCCAGATTCTCACCTACATCGCGCCCTCGTTCCAGAGCACGCGCCAGACCGTGACCGACGGCACCGATTTCGTGGACCCCGCCACCCTGCGCGGCCTGGGCCCCGACCAGGTGCTGGTGCTCGTGAACGGCAAGCGCCGCCACACTTCGGCCCTCGTCAACATCAACGGCACGCCCGGGCGCGGCTCGGTGGGTACCGACATGAACGTGATTCCGCCGGCCGCCATCAAGCGGATTGAGGTGCTGCGCGATGGCGCGGCGGCCCAGTATGGCTCCGACGCCATTGCCGGCGTCATCAACATTCAGCTGAAGGACGACACCACCGGCATCAGCGTGAGCAGCACTGCCGGCCAGACCACCAAGAGCGACGGCCAGCTGTTTCAGGCCGATGCCAACCTGGGCTTCGGCCTCGGCCACCGGGGCTTCGTGGACGTGAGCGGCCAGTTCTCGAACCGCAGCTACGTGGACCGCAGCGGGCTCGATACGGCCCCGCTCATCTACCTGGGCACCAGTGGCGGTAACTACCCCGCCGGTCTCACCGACCAGCAAAAGCTCGACCTGAAAGCCCGCGATAATGCCCTGGTGGCCCAGAATGGCTTTAATCGCCGCGACATCCGGGTGGGCGGCGCCGATACCCGCACCTACGGCAGCTTTGTGAATGCGGCCTACACACTGGTCCCCAGCATCGGCCTTGAAGCGTATTTCTCGGGTGGCCTCACGCGCCGCACGGGCTCGTCGGGCGCGCTCTACCGCCTGCCCACGGCCGTTACCCAAACCGATGCCAGCATCTACCCCAATGGCTTCCTTCCCTTCATCAATAGCACCGTGAACGACGGCTCGGCCATCGTGGGCCTGCGCGGCAAGGTATTCGGCTTCGCCGCCGACCTCAGCAATACCTACGGCCGCAACGCGCTGAAATACAACATCAGCAACACCCTCAACGCCTCGCTGCCGGTAGGTACCAGCCCCACCAGCTTCTACGCCGGCGAGCTGGCTTTTCAGCAGAATACCACCAACCTGGGCTTCACCCGCAAGTTCAGCGAAGTGGGCCCGCTGGCCACGCTGAACGTGGCGTTTGGTGGCGAGTTTCGGGTTGATAATTTCCAGATTAATGCCGGTGATGTAGGCTCCTATATCCTTGGCGACCGCAAGGTGAACGGCAGCCCCGCCGCCGCCGGCTCGCAGGGTTTTGCGGGCTACCGGCCGACCGATGCCCTGAACCAGAGCCGCAACAACGTGTCGGGCTACGTCGATTTAGAAAGCGACCTCACCGACAAGCTGCTGGTGGACGTGGCCGGCCGCGCCGAGCGCTACTCCGATTTTGGCTCCAATGTGAGCGGCAAAGTGGCCGCCCGCTATAGCATTCTTGATGGCTTGGCGCTGCGCGGCGCGCTCAGCAACGGCTTCCGGGCCCCCTCGCTCCAGCAGCGCTACTTCACCAACTCCAGCACCCAGTTTACCAGCGGCGAACTACGTGAAGTGCTGACTACCAGTAATGACGACGCCATTACCAAAGCCTTCGGCATTGGCTCGCTGAAGCAGGAAAAGTCGACCAACTACAGCCTGGGCCTCACGGCCCGCCTCTTCAAAGCCATCACCCTGACGGTGGACGCCTACCAGATTGACATCCGCGACCGCATTGTGCTCAGCTCACAGTTCAGCCGCGGCAACCCGGCCGTGGCTGCCATCCTCACCGCCAACCCGCGCCCCGGCCAGAACCCGGTGCAGGGCGTGCAGTTCTTCGCCAATGCCGTGAACACCCGCACCCAAGGCATCGACATTGTGGCCAATGAGCGCCTGACCCTCGGCCCCGATAGCCGCCTGACCCTGACGGCCGCCGCCAACTTCAACGAAACCACGGTGCGCAGCTTCAACAGCTCTGCCACCATCGACAACAACCCCAGCCTGCAAAACACGCTGTTTGACCGCGCCCAGCGCGCTCGCCTCGAAAACGGCCAGCCCCGCAGCAAAATCAACCTCAGCGCCGACTACGGCTACAAAATCTTCGGCCTGAACCTGCGCACTGTGCGCTTCGGCGAGGTGCAGACCAAAGACGCCGACCCCACCCGCTCCTACATCGACCAGACTTTTTCGGCCAAATGGGTGACCGACCTCACTATCAGCGCCCAGGTTATCAAGAACATCGGCTTGAGCATAGGCGTGAACAACCTGTTCAACGTGTACCCCGACCGCCTCTACCAGGACCCCAACAATAACGAGCAGAGCCTGACCTACACCACCCTGGACGGCACCAACCGGGGCCGCTTCCCCTACGGCTCCAACCAGTTCGGCTTCAGCGGCGCGTACTATTTCGGCCGCGTGAATTTCACGCTGTAATCCGGCCTTATTTTTTGCCAAAAAGCCAGCTCCGCGTCCGGGGCTGGCTTTTTGCTGCCTGGTCCCAGGATGCTAAAATGGTGAGGCTTGTTGGGAATTTCTGTTGAATGGCTATTTATACTCGTCACGAAGTGGATTGTGAAAAACGCAGTAGGGTGCGGGGTCGTACCCGGTAGGGCCTGCCCCCGCCCCCTACTTTGGGACGAGTATAATTCAGCTGATTATGCTAATGCCATAATTTGTATTGTATTTTTCAGAAAAGTCCCTCACTTCTACGGTCTCCGCCTATGCTAACCGGTTTAGAAGCCCGGGAAGTGGCTGTCACTAAGAATGGGGGCCTTCAAACGCAGCAGCTTTTCTATTTTCACTAAAAAAATTCTGTATGAAAAACCTTCTACTGTTTCTCTTTCTGCTGCTGGGTGCGACTGCGGCCCAGGCCCAAAAGATTGCCGTAAGCGGCCGGGTGGTGGGGGCCTCCGGCGAGGCCTTGCCCGGCTCCACGGTGCTGGAGCGCGGCACCTCTAACGGCACCAGTACGGGTGCCAACGGCGAGTTTTCACTCTCGGTCAATCCCGGGGCTACTATCACGGTGCAGGCCATTGGCTACACCACCCAGCAGATTCCGCTCAACGGCCGCAACAGCCTCAATGTGCGTCTGCTGGCTGCTGCCCAGGACCTGAACGAGGTGGTGGTAACGGGCTCGCGCGCTACCGAGGGCCGCTCCAACATCCTGACCACTGCGCCGGTGGATGTGATTTCGGCCCGCGAAATCAAGGCCTTTGCCCAGACCGACGTGGCTCAGATTCTGTCTTATCTGGCACCCTCGTTCCAAAGTGCGCGCCAGACTATTTCCGACGGCACCGACCATATTGACCCCGCCAGCCTGCGCGGCCTCGGCCCCGACCAGGTGCTGGTACTCGTGAACGGCAAGCGCCGCCACAATTCGGCCCTAGTGAACATCAACGGCACGGTGGGCCGCGGCTCGGTGGGCACCGATTTGAACGTGATTCCCACGGCCAGCATCAAGCGCATCGAGGTGCTGCGCGACGGCGCAGCGGCCCTCTACGGCTCCGATGCCATCGCCGGCGTGATTAACATCCAGTTGAAGGACGATTCCACCGGCGTGACGGCCAGCAGCACCGCCGGACAGACCACCCAGAACGATGGCAGCGTGTTTCAGGCCGATGCCAACGTGGGGGTTGGCCTGGGCGGACGCGGCTTCTTGGACCTGAGCGGGCAATTCCAAAATCACGACTACTTCAACCGCGGCCTAGCCGACACGGCCCCGCTCATTTACTTAGGTAACAACAGTGGCCAGTACCCCGGCGGCACCGCCGCCGACACCGAGCAGAAGCGCCGCGACCTCAAGGCGGCTGATGATAAAATAGTGGCCGACCGCGGCTACGACCGCAACAACCTGCGCGTGGGCAGCGCCGCCACCCGCAACATTGGGGGCTTCCTGAACGCGGGCTACCGGCTGGGCGGTGGAGTAGAGGCCTACGTGTCGGGCGGGGCCACGTACCGCACGGGCAAGTCGGCCGGCTTTGCCCGCCTGCCCAACCAAGCCACCCAAAGCGACCTGACCGTTTTCCCCGATGGCTTCCTGCCGTTTATCAACACGACCATCAACGACCAGTCGATTATCACGGGGCTACGCAAAACCATTGGCGGCTTCGCGGTCGACGCGAGCAATACCTTCGGCCGCAACCAGGTGCGCTACGACATCAGTAATACCGTGAATGCCTCGCTGCCGCAGGGCTTTGCCCAACAGCAGTTTTATGCCGGCACGCTCACCTTCATGCAAAACACGACCAATCTGGGTCTGGCGCGCAAGTTCACCGAGCTGGGCCCGCTGGCCACGCTGAACGTGGCCTTTGGCGGCGAGTACCGCCGCGACCAGTTTCAGATTGAGGCCGGGGAACGTAATTCTTATATCAACGGCGGGCGCCTGATTGGCACCACGCCCACGGCGTCGGGCTCGCAGGTGTTTCCTGGCTATCAGCCCTCCGACGAGGTAATCAGAAGCCGCACCAACGTGGCTGGCTATGTGGACCTGGAAAGCGATATAACCGAAAAGCTGCTGGTGCACGCCGCCGGCCGCATCGAGCGCTACTCCGATTTCGGCAGCAGTGCCAGCGGGCAGCTGGCCGCCCGCTTTAGCATCGTGGACGGGCTGGCCCTGCGCGGCTCGCTGGGCAACGGCTTCCGGGCCCCCTCGCTGCAACAGCGCTATTTCACCAACGTGAGCACCCAGTTCATCAGCGGCGTACCCAACCAGGTGCTGACGGTGAACAACGAAAACCCCATCGTGCGTAACAGCTACACGGTGGGCGGCACCGGCCAGCAGGGCTTCGGGGTGGCTCCGCTGAAGCAGGAAAACTCGCGCAACTACAGCCTGGGCCTGACCGGCCGCGTGGCCCAGGTAGTCACGCTGACCGTGGATGCCTACCAGATTGACATTGACGACCGCATTGTGCTGTCGTCGGCCTTTACCCGCACCAACGCTATTGTGAACACCATTCTGGGCACGCTGCCCGTGAGCCGGGTGCAGTTCTTCGCCAATGCCGTGAATACCCGCACCCAGGGCATCGACATTGTGGCCAACAGCCGCCTTCCGCTGGGCGAGAAAGGCCGCCTGGCCTTGACGGCTGCCGCCAACTTCAACGAAACCACCGTGCGCAGCTTCAACAGCACGTCTACGACCATCAACAACGATGCGACCGTGGGCACCAGCAACCTCCAGAACACGCTGTTTGACCGCCAGCAGCGTGCCCGCCTCGAAAACGGCAACCCGCGCAGCAAAATCCTGCTCTCGGCCAACTACACCTACGGCATCTTCGGCCTCGAAGCCCGCAGTGTGCGCTTCGGCGAGGTGCAGACCAAGGATGCCGACCCGGCCCGCTCGTTCCTCGACCAGACCTACTCGGCCAAGTGGATTACCGACCTCACGCTCAGCGTGCAGGTCATCAAGCAGGTGGGCGTAGCCGTGGGCATCAACAACCTGTTCGACGTGTACCCCGACCGCATCATCCAGAACCCGCGCAACGACCCCAACAACTTCTCCGTCGACCCGGCCCAGAGCTACAGCTCTTCGCTCGATAACACCAACCGGGGCCGTTTCGTGTACAATGCCAGCCAGTTCGGCTTCCAGGGCGCATTCTACTTCGGCCGCGTCAACGTGGCTTTTTAGTCCAGGGGCTCAGCGAAATTTCTAATCCAAAAGGCCCGCTCGACTTCAGCGCAGGCCTTACCCAAGTCGTTGCTCCGGTCAGACCGCCCTAGGCGGTCTGACCGGTTGAAGTGAGCACGATTCCGGCCTAGCGACAACCGGTTAGACCGGAGCAACGACCCAAAAGGCCGAGCGGGCCTTTTGGGTCGTTGCTAGCGGCGTGGGCTACTTGCCCGTGGCCGCCGTAGCCGAATTGCTGTCCAGAATCTTAAACAGCTCGTTTAGCTTGGGCGTGAGGATAATCTCGGTGCGGCGGTTCATGGCCTTGTTCTGGGGCGAGTCATTGGCCGCCACGGGCACGTACTGGCTGCGGCCCGAGGCCGTGACGCGTTCCGGGGCCACGCCGGCGGTGGTGAGCAGGCGCGCAATTTCGGTGGCGCGCAGGGCGCTCAGGTCCCAGTTGTCGGTCATGCCGGCCGTGCCCGACCGGATGGGCACGTTATCGGTGTGGCCTTCCACCACCACGTTCACGTCTTTCTGCTCCTGGAGCACGGTGGCCAGATTTTTTAGCGCCTCCTGGCCCTTGGGGTCCACTTTCGTCGAGCCCGATTTGAACAGCAGCTGCTCCGACAGCGACACGTACACCTTGCCGTCCTTCAGCTTCACCTGCAGGTCGCTGCTGTTGAAGCTGAGCAGGGCCTTGCTCACGCGGGCCTTCAGGTCGTCCACGGCTTTGTCCTTTTCGGCCAGGGCTTTGGTGAGCTCGGTTAGGCGAACCTCGCGGGTTTTGAGGTCGACGGCGAGGCGGTCGTTATCGGCTTTGCTTTTCTGCAGCGTGGTTTCCAGGGAGCCCAGCTCGGCTTCGCGGCGGGCCAGGTCTTTGGCCACTTTGTTGTAGTCGGAGGACTTGTTGGCCAGCTCGCGGTCGCTGTTTTTCAGCAGCTTGTCGTAGCTGTTGTTCAGCTCGTTGTAGAGGCTGCGGGTTTTGCGATAGGCATTGCCGGTTTCGGCCGAGTCCGTTACGAGGCGCTTTTGGGTGAGGTGCAGCTGAGCCAGCTCGTCGCTGGCCTTTTGCAGCTCCGCGGTAGCGCCGCGGTACTGCCGCTCGGCGGCCGCTTTGCCATCGGCATCGGCCCGCTGGCGGGCGCTAAGGTCGTCGTATTTCTTGGCCGTTACGCAGCTGTTCAGCACCGGGGCGGCCAGCAGGTAAAGGCCCAGCAGGGCAGGGGAGAAGGTTTTCACGGGGATAAAAAGGCGCAGCGCCGGGCCATCGGCGGTCGGACTGCCCGGCCGCGTTGGCCCGGCAAGGTAGCGCTTAACCCGCGCTCAGCCTAGCAAAATACCACTCCGGACAGGTTTTGGAATCGATGCTGGAAACACCGCGAACGAAGCCCATTCCCGCCTCCGTTTGGGGCTGGGTGCCGCGCCAAAGCAGCGGCCTTGCCCGCGCCAAACCACGCCAGCCCGCTGCCACCAAGGATTTTGCGAAAGATGGCAATAGTTATGGCTTATCTTTGATGCCCTGTAATTTGCCGCTGCACGCCCGAAGCCGGCGGCTTTTCCATCTAAAAATTCAAGCTGACAGCCCCGTGCTGGCAGCTGTTAGTTAAACGAAATATGGCCTGGTTCAAGCGCGTAGAAAAGGGCATTGTGACCCCCACCGACCAGAAAAAAGAGACTCCCGACGGCCTCTGGTACAAGTGCCCCGAGTGCAAAACCGTGGCCACTATGGCCGAGCACAAGCGCCTGCTGCATGTTTGCGGCAATTGCAGCCACCATGGCCGCATTGATGCCATCGACTACTTCGAATTCCTCTTCGACCAGGGCGGATTCACGGAGCTCGATGCCAACCTCACCTCCGGCGACCCGCTGCACTTCGTGGATACCAAAGCCTACCCGCAGCGTGTGGAGGCCACCGAGCGCAATACCGGCCTGAAAGATGCCGTGCGCACCGCCCACGGCCTGAGCGCCGGCCAGCCGCTGGTGGTGGCGGCCATGGATTTCAAGTTCATCGGCGGCTCGATGGGCTCGGTGGTGGGCGAGAAAATTGCCCGCGCCATCGACTACGCCCGCCAGACCCGCACGCCGTTTCTGATGATTTCGCGCTCCGGCGGGGCCCGCATGATGGAGGCCGGCTACTCGCTCATGCAAATGGCCAAAACGTCGGCCAAGTTGGCCCTGCTCTCCGAAGCCGGCGTGCCCTACGTAAGCTTGCTGACGGACCCCACCACGGGCGGCGTCACGGCCTCGTTTGCCATGCTGGGCGATTTTAACATTGCCGAGCCCGGCGCGCTCATCGGCTTTGCCGGCCCGCGCGTCATCAAGGAAACCATCGGCAAGGACCTGCCCAAGGGTTTCCAGAGCGCCGAGTTCGTGCTGGAGCACGGCTTCCTCGACTTCATCGTGGACCGCCGCGAGCTGAAGCAGCGCCTGGCCAACCTGCTGGGCATGCTGCAGCCCGCGCCGGCCGCCGCCGCCAGTGCCCCCGCGCCGCGCCGCGCCGCTACCAAGGCCCACCAACAATAAAAAAAGGCACTTTTCGTTTTCGGCACACTTCTTGAAAAATCCGCTTCCAGCCCCGGAACGGGTTTTTCCGTATAAGGGCTGAACACAACTTCACCAACCCCCTCATTTTCACATGAACACCTCCAAATCCCTTCTTTCTGTATTGATGGCTTTCGTGCTGCTGTTTAGCTCCTGCGCCACTTCGCAGCAAGCCAGCTCCACGCAGCCCGATCTTTCGACCAACAACGGTACCGGTGCCCGCAAAAGTGGCATGAGCAAAACCGTTAAAGGTGGCCTGCTGGGCGCTGGTGGTGGTGCTATTCTTGGTGGCGTAGTTGGTGGCTTGCTGGGCGGTGGCAAGGGCACGGCTATCGGGGCCATCGTAGGTGCTGCTGCGGGTGGTACCACGGGTGCCATCATTGGTCGCAAAATGGATAAGCAGGCCGAAGACCTGCAAAAAGACATGCAGAACGCCAAGGTTGAGCGCGTGGGCGAAGGCATTAAAATTACCTTCGACTCGGGTATCCTCTTCGATACCAACTCGGCTACGCTGCGTTCGGCTTCGGAATCGGACATCACCAAGATGGCTGCCATTCTCCAGAAATACCCCGATACCAACGTGCTGGTGGAAGGCCACACCGATAACTCGGGTTCGGATGCCATCAACCAGCCCCTGTCGGAGCGCCGGGCCCAGGCCGTGGCCAACTCCACCATCGCCAAAGGTGTTTCGTCGAGCCGCATCACCACTCAGGGCTACGGCTCGACCCAGCCCGTGGGCGACAACACCACGGCCGAAGGCAAGCAGGCCAACCGTCGCGTAGAAATCGCTATCTACGCCAACGAAAAGATGAAGAAAGCGGCCGAGCAAGGCCGTTTGTAAGCAGTATTTGTCGGGCCACTGCTGCCCGGTATGCAAAAAAAGGTCGCTCCACCGGGGCGGCCTTTTTTTTGTGAATGCGGAAGCCTTGGGCGCGCAAACAGACGCATTTTCTTCAGCAACCCTGCCCGCCTGGTATGCGTTGAAATCCCGTAATCCCTCCCATAAACTTTAACCTCCTGAATTATGAAATCCCTGCGTGTAGTATTCGCTTTGTTTTTAATGCTGTTCGTGCTGGCCGGCACCAGTGCGCAGGCCCAGACGCCCAAAAAAGGTTGGAGTAATAAGGCCAAAGGCGCGGCCATTGGCGGCGGTGCGGGTGCCGTGACGGGTGCCGTGATTGGCGGCGGTAAAGGGGCCATTATTGGCGGGGTAGCCGGCGTGATTGGCGGCGGCCTGATTGGCCGCAACAAAGACAAGAAAAAAGACCCGGCCCGCTACAACGCTTACCACAAAAAGAAGTAATTCGGCCGCGCTACGCCGATAGGCTATCGCGCTTATAAAAGGCCCTGCCACCCGGCAGGGCCTTTTTTGTGGTTGAACGAGCCGGCTAATGAGTTGGGAGGGCCAAAAGGCGCGCTGGCCCCGAGGAGTTTGGCAAGGTGGTTGCAAATGGCGTACTTGCCGGCCTGTTCGCACACCGCGATTTTTGCTGGTATTTTTTATCCAAACCTTTTTTTAACATGAAATTTCTTCGTTCATCCATTGCGTTTCTGTTCGCCCTGCTGCTGCTGGTAAACAATTTTGCGCAAGCCCAGACCTCTACCGTTTCGACTGCCAAGCCGAAGGGCATGAGCAAAACCCTCAAAGGCGGCCTCATTGGTGGCCTGGGTGGTGCCGTAGTTGGTGGCGTGGCCGGCCGCCTGATTGGCGGTAAGTCGGGCACGGCCAAAGGGGCCATCATTGGGGCTGTAGTAGGTGGTACGGCGGGTGCCCTCATCGGCCGCAAAATGGATAAGGCGGCCGCCGAGCTGCGCCGCGACCTGGAAGGCGCAACTGTAGAGCGCGTGGGCGAAGGCATCAAAATTACCTTTGCATCGGGCATCCTGTTCGGCACCAACTCGTCGAACCTGACCCCGGAAGCTGCCGGCAACATCGACCAGCTGGCCACCACCCTCAAGAAGTATGCTGATACCAGCGTGGTGGTGGAAGGCCACACCGATAGCTCGGGCTCAGATGCCATCAACCAGCCCCTGTCGGAGCGTCGGGCCCAGGCCGTGTCGAACGAGATTCAGGGCCAGGGCGTAGACTCGGGCCGCATCACGGCCACCGGCTACGGCGCTACCCAGCCCGTGGGCGACAACGCTACCGCCGCCGGCAAATCGGCCAACCGCCGCGTAGAAGTAGCCATCTTCGCCAACGACAAGATGCAGAAGGCCGCCAAAAAAGGCCAGCTGTAATTGTCAGAACCGCAGATTTATCGGATGACACGGATTGGTCGGATTTTGTAGCTGACCAAAAACGTAAGCCGAACCGTAGTGAGATTGAAAAAAGCCGCCTACCCGGGCGGCTTTTTTGCGTTTGATGAAAATCGTCCACGAAATCCGACCAATCCGTGCCATCCGATAAATCCGCGGTTCTGACTTCTTCGCCGGCCGAGAAAGCCTTGGCCGACCACCAGATACTCGACTATTTCTACGGCCATCTGCCGCCCGAGCCGCGCCGCACACCTATGCGTGAGCTCATTTCCACCGTGCTATCGCACCGCACCACTCACGCCGATGAAGAGCTAGCCTACGACCGCATGCTGGAAGCTTTTGGCGACTGGACCGGGGTGGAGGCTGCCCCCACGGCCGACCTGGCCCACGCCATCCGCACCACGCGCTGGCCCGATACCCAGGCCCCGCGCATTCAGGAAATTCTGCGTCGCATCCGGGCCGAAACGGGCGGGGCGTTCGACCTGGACTTTCTGGCCGACTGGCCCACGGAACGCGGCCTGGCCTGGCTCACGGATATGCCCGGTATCGGCCTGAAAACGGTTTCGCTGCTACTGCTCTTCAATTATCATAAGTCGGTGCTGCCCGTCGATACGCACGTGCACCGGGTAGCGCAGCGGGTGGGGTTTTTGGGCCCCAAGGTATCGGTCGAGAAGGCGCACAGCGTGCTGCTGGCCCTGCTCCCCAATGATGCCGAAACACTGTTTAACTTCCACAAGCACAACTACTGGCACGGGCAGCAAATCTGCTTTTTCCTGAAGCCGAATTGCGCCCGCTGCCCACTGAAAGGGTTTTGCAATTACTATGAAGAGCATTTTGGCGAAGCCACGGCCGAGGCGCTGGCGGCCACGCCAACGCAGTGGGATGCCGCCGCCTGGGGCAAGCTGCCGCATTGACCTAGCTGTTAGCTTTTAGCTGTTAGCTTCGTTGTGGCGCTTGGAGGAGGCCGGAACATAAAAAGCTGATAGCTAAAAGCTAATGGCTAACAGCTAAAAATATGCGTCTCGTTAAGCACCCCGTCCTTTGCAATTACTACGTCACTTACCGCTGCAATGCGAAGTGCGCGTTTTGCGATATCTGGGAGAAGCCCTCGCCCTACATCACTCTGGAGGATGTGGACCGCAACCTGCGCGACCTCAAGCGGCTGGGCGTTTCGGTGATTGACTTCACCGGCGGTGAGCCGCTGTTGCACCGGCAGCTGCCCGAGTTTCTGGGACTGGCGCGGGAGCTGGGCTTCATCACTACCGTCACGACCAACGGCCTGCTTTACCCCAAAAACGCCGAAAAGCTGCGCGGCAAGGTCGATATGCTGCATTTCTCGCTCGACTCGGCCGACCGCGACACTCACGACCTGGGCCGGGGCGTGGCCTGCTACGATTTCGTGCTCGAAAGCATTCGCGTAGCCAAAGAGCTGGGCGAGCGGCCGGATATCCTCTTCACCGTATTCCGCAAAAACCTGGCGGATTTGGAGGCCGTGTACCGCGACATTACCCAGCCCAACGGCCTCGTGCTCATCCTCAATCCCGCCTTCGAATACGGCGACGTGGAAACCGGTGAGCAGCTCACTCCCGAGGAGCTGGACTATCTCTCGGCCTTCGGCAAGCGCAAGGGTGTGTACCTGAACGAAGCCTTCATCGAGTTGCGGCGCGATGGCGGCAACCACATTGCCGCGCCCGTGTGCCGGGCCGCCAGCACCACGCTGGTCATTTCGCCCAGCAACGAGCTGGTGCTGCCCTGCTACCACCTCGGCGAACAGAAATTCCCCATTGACGGCAAGCTGTTCGACCTCTACAACGCGCCCGAAACCCAGCGCCTGGCTGCCCTTGAAGGCCGCCTGCCCGCCTGCGAGGGCTGCACTATCAACTGCTATATGCAGCCCAGCTTCGCGGTCGAAACCAGTAAATATTTCTGGCAGGCGCTGCCGAGTACGCTGAAGTATAACTGGGAGAAGGGGACGTGGAAACGGCTGCTTGTGAGGTAATCTTTAGCTTGCCGTCTCATTGCCGATACGGCAAGCTAAAGCTTACCTCACAACTCATGCCCGCTCTAATTCTCCCTGTTCATGGCATCTCGCCCACCATTCCCGCCGACTGCTTCGTTGCCGATAACGCCACCATCATCGGCGATGTCGTCCTTGGCTCAAAATGCACCGTCTGGTTCACGGCCGTGATTCGCGGCGACGTGCACCGCATCCGCATCGGTGACGAAACTAATATCCAGGATGGGGCCGTGCTGCACTGCACCTACCAGCAGGCCCCGCTCAACATCGGCAGCCGCGTTAGTATCGGGCATCGGGCGATGGTGCACGGCTGTACCGTGGAGGACGACGTGCTCATCGGCATGGGAGCCATCGTGATGGACCACGCCGTGGTGGGCACCGGCTGCATCGTCGCGGCCGGGGCCGTGGTACTCGAAAATTTCGTGTGCGAGCCCGGTTTTCTGTACGCGGGAGTGCCCGCCAAAAAGATTAAGCCCGTGACGGAGAAGCAGCGCGAGGGGCTGAAGCGCACGGCTGCTAATTACCAGACTTATGCCAGCTGGTTGGAGAATTAAAAATAAAGAATTAAGAATGGCCCTCCTGTATCGTCAGGAGGACCATTCTTAATTCCCTTTACACCTCGTCGCTTAGCTCGCCGCGCGGAGCCTCGCGCTCGGCGTGGGTGGTCACGCGGAGTTGCACCAGCTCCACGGCGCGGCGCGAGCGTTGCAGCACGCGGAACTCGTAGGGGTCGAGCACGGCCACGTCGCCCACTTCCGGGATGCTGCCGTAGATGACGTTGAGCAGGCCGCCCACGGTTTCGTAGTCTTCGCCCTCGGGTAGGGGGAAGGGGAGGTACTCGTTGGCGTCGGAGATGGGGGTGGCGGGGTTTACGCGGTACTCGTCTTCGGCCACTTTTTCCACCACGGGCACCTCGTTGTCGTATTCGTCCTGGATTTCGCCCACCAGCTCCTCCATAATGTCTTCGATGGTGACAATGCCGGACACGCCGCCGAACTCGTCGCTCACAATGGCCATCACAATGTGCTTGCGCTGAAACTGGCGCAGCAGGCGGTTGATTTTCTTGGTTTCGGGCACAAAGTAGGGCGGGCGCATGATGCGGGCCAAATCCACGGCCTCGCCGCGCCGGATGATGGGCAGCAGGTCCTTCACGTTGAGCACCCCCACGATGTTGTCGATATTGCCCTCGAACACCGGCATGCGCGAAAAGCCTTCGCTGAATACCAGGTCTAGAATGGTTTCTTCGGGCGCATTCACCTCCAAGGCCGAAAGCTTGGTGCGGGGCACCATAATCTGCTTCACCATGCGGTCGTTGAACTGAAAAACATTTTCAATCAGCTCATGCTCAGAGTCTTGGATTTCGCCGCTCTCTTTGCCCTGGTCGATGAGCAGGCGTAGCTCTTCGGCCGTATGAATCTCGGCCCCGTGCGTCGATTTCACCCCAAACATGCCCAGCAGGCCGTTAGAAAGCACGTTCAGCAGCCAGATGGCCGGGAAGGTAATGATGTAGAAGAAGCGCAGCGGTGCGGCAATAACCAGCGTGGTGGCCTCGGGCTTCTGAATGGCCAGCACCTTGGGAGCCTGCTCGCCAATAACGATGTGCAGCACCGTGATGGTAGCAAACGACGCGAACAGGGCAATGGTGTGCACGGTTTCGGGTGCGATTACCAGCCCGAGCTTGTGAATAATGGCCAGCAGCACCTCCGCCACCACACTTTCGCCAATCCAGCCCAGCCCCAGCGATGCCAGCGTGATGCCCAGCTGGGTGGCCGAGAGGTAGGCATCTAGGTTGTGGAGCATGGTCTTGGTGAGCTGCGCCAAGCGGTTGCCCTCCTGTGCTCGCAGGTCAATCTGCGAAAGTCGAACCTTGACCAGCGCAAACTCGGCGGCCACAAAAAATCCGTTTACCAAGACCAGTAAAACGGTGAAAAGTATTTTTAAACCCATGTCGGCGGCCCCGCGACGCGGTCGGTCTGGAAGCCTTTGTAGGCCAAAAGTACGCAGTTTGGCGCAGGTGGTTGGCTTGCTGAACTTTTAACTCATCGGTTTGTCATTCAACGAGGCTTAATTTTGTGCTCTGAAGTAGGTGTAAGCTATGGCCGGGTGAAGCGACTACCCGTGGCCTCCAACCGGGGTAATTGCAACGAGAGCGGCTCTTTGCCGGTTAGAAAGAAGCCAGGCGTGGCCAACCACAACGCGTCATTCAAATACAATGAAGAATTTTCGGATATTAACTGCAGCGCTGTTTTGGCTGGCCCTGATGGGCCCCGCCGCCGCTCAGATTCTCACGCCTACCCACCTAAGCACCGCCCTGAGCAAGCCCACCGCCAAAGTAGGCGAGGAGGTCGAATTAATTATCAACGCCCGCATCGACGACAAGTGGCACCTCTACGCCTCCGATTTCAGCGATGAAGTCGGCCCCGTGGTGTTCACGCTCAAATTCAAGCCCAGCCCGGCCTATGCGCTGGTGGGCAAGCTCCAGGCCATCAAGTCGCACCACGAGCAGGACGAGATTTTCAAGGGCGAAGTCGCCTTCTGGGAAAAAACCGGCCAGATGCGCCAGCGTATCAAAATACTGCAGCCCGGCGCGCTCAGCATCGTGGCCGATGCCGACTACCAAAGTTGCACCACCGTGGACGGCAAATGCGTGCCCGGCAGCGAAACCCTGAAATTCGGCCCGCTTACTGCCATCGGCGCGGCTGCTCCGGCTAAAGCCACCGGGGCCATGCCGCCCGCTGCCATGCCCACCACAGCGGCGGTAGCGGCTGCCCCAACTGCTGCCGCCCCCGCCGCTGTGCAGGCGGCCGACCCTGCCGGTGATACGGCTGCCCAGGCAGCCACTGCGGCAGTTGTGCCCGCCCCAGCCACCAGCGCCACCCCCGAAGCCACGGCCGCGCCCGCGCCCGCCGTGGCCAGCGTAGCCCTCGCCGCCGACCCCGTGAACAAAGCCGGCGGCCTGTGGGCCTTCGCGCTGCTGGCCTTCACCTTTGGCCTGGCCGCGTTGGTTACGCCCTGCGTGTTCCCGATGGTACCAATGACGGTTTCGCTTTTCACCAGCGGCAACGACAGCCGCCAGCGCGGTATTTTCAAGGCGCTGGTGTACGGGGCCAGCATCATTGGTATTTATGTGCTGATGGGCGTGCTCGTATCGGTGCTGCTGGGCGAAGACGGCCCTAATCTCATTGCCACGCACTGGATTCCAAACCTGATTTTCTTCATCGTTTTTGTAGTGTTTGGCCTGTCGTTTCTGGGCTTGTTTGAAATTACGCTGCCCCACCAGATTGTGAATTCGGTGGATGCGCAGGCTGATAAAGGCGGCTGGGCCGGCATCTTCTTCATGGCTCTTACGCTGGTGGTGGTGTCATTTTCGTGCACCGCGCCCATTGTGGGCAGCATTCTGAGTATGGCCGCGCGCGGCGAGCGCATCACGCCTATTGTGGGCATGCTGGGCTTCTCGCTGGCGTTTGCGCTGCCGTTCACGCTGTTTGCCATCTTCCCTTCGTGGCTGAAAAGCCTGCCCCGCTCGGGTGGCTGGCTAAACACGGTGAAGGTGGTGCTGGGCTTCATTGAGCTGATGCTGGCCCTGAAATTCCTGAGCACCGCCGACCTGGCCTACCACTGGCACCTGCTCAACCGCGACGTGTACATCGTGCTCTGGATTGTGCTTTCGGCGCTGCTGGGTTTCTACCTACTAGGCAAGTTCCGCCTCTCGCATGACTCGCCCCTCGACCACCTCAGCGTGGGCCGCCTGCTGATGGCCGTGCTGGCCTTCGCCTTCACCGTGTACTTGGTGCCGGGCCTGTTTGGGGCGCCGCTGCCGCTGCTGGCCGGCTACCTGCCGCCCCAGAGCAAGCACGACTTCTCCCTGGCCACGGCCGAGGGTGGGGCCGCGCCCGCCATGGCAACCAGCACTGCCGGGGCCGCCGCCCGCGAAACGCCCCGCTTCGGCGAGTTCCTGGAACTGCCTCACAACCTCGACGGCTATTTCGACTTGGAGCAGGCCAAGCGCGTGGCCCGGTTGCAGCACAAACCCATTTTTATCGATTTCACCGGTCATGCCTGTGTGAACTGCCGCAAGATGGAAGCTACGGTGTGGAGCGACCCGCAGGTACTCACCCAACTCCGCAACGATTACGTGGTGGTGGCGCTGTACGTGGACGATAAAACCGAGCTGCCCCAGAAGGAGTGGTACACCTCCACCCACGATAACCAAATTAAAACCACCCTCGGCAAGCAAAACGCCGACCTCCAGATAACGCGCTACGGCATCAATGCCCAGCCGTACTATGTGATTCTCGATGCCGACGATGCAACCAGCCAGCCCCTGGTAACGCCTATTGCCTATGAGCCCGACGTAGCGCAATTCAGCGCTTTCCTGCAAGCCGGCTCGAAGCAGTACCGTACGCAGCGGGTCCCGGTAGCGGCCCGCTAAAAATCAGTTGAGCAATTCCGTGGCGGTAGCACACACAATCCCCGGACGAGTTAAAGCACGAAGAGGCGGCCCCCACCCAGAGGCCGCCTCTTACAAATGTGAGGTGCGCACCCACCCAGATGCGCAGCCCCGTTTTCCCCTCTTCTCCTCCGTATCCAACCACGGCCGTAACAAAAGGAAGTTTCCTTTTATGAAGAACTTAGCGAATGGCATGGTCGAGGTATCGGCCTTGTTTCAAGCACTAGTACGTTCTTACTTAGCACCGTGGCCTTCTGCCTAGGATTATGACAAATGTAAGATGTATGGTTAGATGATGCAAATAATTCTTTCATCTAACTCGAGCTTTGCAATAAATTTAATTTTAAGCGTTTAATTCAACACTCTCTCCAACTCCTTTCCGCAAAAAATGGCCAGAAATTACGAACTTGATGACACCGACCGGAACATCCTGAACTTACTGATTCAGGATGCCAAAATGCCGTACACCGAAATTGCCCGCAAAGTCAATGTTTCGGGCGGCACGGTCCACGTGCGAATGGCCCGGCTGGAAGAGCTGGGAATTGTACAGGGCGCTACCCTGCGCATTGATTACCAAAAGCTAGGCTACGGCGTGAGCGCCTTTCTGGGTATTTATCTGCTGAAAAGCTCGGTGTATACCAGCGTGGTGCAGCAGCTCCGTGAAATACCGGAGGTTGTGAGCATTCACTTCACCACCGGCGCCTACGGGGTTTTTGCCCGTTTGGTGTGCCGCGATACCCAGCATCTGCGCGATGTGCTCCACGACCGCATTCAGCCGATTGACGGTATTGAGCGCACCGAAACCCTTATTTCGCTGGAAGAAGTAGTGAACCGACCCACGCAACTGACGTAGCTGCACCGGCTGAGATTGAGCAGCAGCAGCAGCAGCCAGGATATGCGGCATTGGCCAGGCTTGGATAGCCTTGGTCGGTGCCGCATATCTGCTTTTTAATCCCTGCGTGCGTGCAGCTTGCCGCCGCAAGCACGCGACGTGCCCGCGCCGCTGTAATTTTGTGCCGTGCCCACGACTCCTGCCCCGCCCGCCACGCTACTCATTCAAACCGCCTTCATCGGCGACGTTATTCTGATGACGGCGCTGCTGGAATATCTGCATCAGTCCGAGCCCGCCACGCCTGTCGATGTGCTGGTGCGCCGCGGCAACGAGGGCCTGCTGGCCGGCCATCCGCACGTCCGCAACGTACTGATTTGGAATAAGAAATACCGCAAATACGCCGCGTTGTGGGACTTGTTGGGCCAGATTCGGGCGGCGCACTACGGCCGCGTCGTGACCCTGCAGCGCTTTGCCAGCACGGGCTTTCTCACGGCGTTTTCCAAAGCCCGGGAGCGTATCGGGTTCGCCAAAAACCCGTTGAGCCGGTTTTTCACGCGCCGCGTGCCCCACCAGATTGGCGACGGCACCCATGAGGTGACGCGCAACCTGCGGTTGGTTATAGTTAAAAGTGAAGAGTTAAAAATTAAAAGCGAAAAAGCAGCCGGTAAATCCGCAGAGGTTTTAACTTCTAACTCTTCACTTTTAACTCTCTACCCGCCCCGGCTCTATCCCTCGGCCGCCGATGAAGCGGCCATTGCCCCGTATGCCATGGCCGGCCCCTACATCTGCCTGGCCCCGACCTCGGTGTGGTTCACCAAGCAATACCCCGAGGAGAAGTGGCTGGAGCTGCTGGCCGCCCTGCCCCAGGGCGTGCGGGTGTACCTGCTGGGCGGCCCGCCCGACGTGGCCGCCTGCGAGCGCCTGGCCGCCAGCAGCCGCGCCAACGTGACCAGCATTGCCGGCAAAATCGGCCTGCTCGCCTCCGCCGCCCTCATGCGCGGGGCGATGATGAATTATGTGAACGACTCGGCTCCGATGCACCTGTGCTCGGCTGTGGGCGCACCCGTGACGGCCGTTTTTTGCAGCACAGTGCCAGCGTTCGGGTTCGGGCCGCTGAGCCCCGTTTCGTTCATCGTCGAAACCCAGGAGGCGCTGGCCTGCCGGCCGTGCGGCCTGCACGGCCACGCGGCCTGCCCGTTGGGGCACTTTCGCTGCGCCTACGGCATTGAGGTGGGGCAACTACTGGCTACGCTGCCGGTTATATCATCCGAAAGCCGGCTGTTATCCTGAGCTTGCGTGACTGCCCAGCCGTACCTTTGCCCTACTTATGCTCGATTATCACATTCACGAATATCCTAACGGTATCCGCCTCTTACACAAGCAGGTACTGCATACTAAAATAGCGCATTGCGGGTTTTTACTCGATATCGGCTCGCGCGATGAGGCCCCGCACCAGCAGGGCCTGGCCCACTTTTGGGAGCACATGGCCTTTAAGGGTACCGAAAAGCGCAAGTCGTTCCACATCCTCAACCGCCTCGAAACCGTGGGCGGCGAGCTGAACGCCTACACCACCAAAGAGAAAATCTGCTTCTACGCTGCGCTGCTCAGCACGCACTTCGAGCGGGCGTTTGAGCTGCTGACCGACCTCACGTTCAATTCCATCTTTCCGGGCCGCGAGGTGGAGAAGGAGCGGGGCGTGATTCTGGAGGAGATGAGCATGTACCAGGACGCCCCGGAAGATGCCATCATCGACGATTTTGATACCGTCGTATTCGGCGACCACCCGCTGGGCGTGAACATTCTGGGCACCCGCGAGAGCGTGAGCCGCTTCCAGACGGCCGATTTCTACGCCTTTTTGCAGGAGCAGCTGCGGACCGACCGGCTGGTATTCAGCTCGGTGAGCAACCTGCCGTTTGAGGCGGTGAAAAAACTGGCCGATAAATTCCTGGCCCCGCTGCCGGCCCGGCTGGGCCCGCGCACCCGCCGCCCCGTGGGCAGCTACGAGCGCAAGTCGCAGACCGAAACCCGGCCCATCTCGCAGGCGCATTGCCTGCTGGGCGGCCCGGCGTATTCGCTGAACGACGCCCGCCGCATCCCGTTTTTCATGCTGAACAACATCCTCGGCGGCCCGGGTATGAACTCGCGCCTCAACCTGGCCGTGCGCGAGAAATACGGCCTCGTGTACACCATCGACAGCACGTATTCGCCCTACACCGACACCGGCCTGTTCGGTATCTACTTTGGCACCGAGGGCAAGCAGGTGAAGCGCACGCTGGGCCTGGTGCAGAAGGAGCTAAAATTGCTGCGCGAAAAATCGCTGACCACCAACCAGCTGCACATCGCCAAGCACCAGCTCATGGGCCAGCTCGCCATGAGCGAGGAAAGCAACGGCGGCCTGATGCAGCTCCTCGGCAAAAGCACGTTGGACCTGGGCCGCGTGGAGCCGCTGAGCGAGATTTTTGGTAAAATCGAGCAGATTTCGGCCGCTGAGCTGCAGGAAATGGCCAATGAAGTGCTGACCGAGGAGCACCTTAGCGTGCTGCAATACGTGCCGGAAGGGAAGTAATGGCTGCCGCCGGTTTTTGGCCACGTAGGCACCTACCGGCCGGGCGACACCTTTCACAACCGCATCGAGCTGGCTTTTAGTGGTGTGCACCGGCCGCGCCGGGCGGGCGTGTGCGGCACCCGGGCGTTGGTGGCCGAAAGCATCGTGCTGGCCGGGCAGTATGAGGACGACGAATTTGGTGAGCCCGAAATCCGCTACTCCGGCAACGGCGGGCGCGACCCCAAAACCGGCCGGCAGGTGACCGGCCAGCTGGCGGTTGGCACCAATCTGGCCCTGCTCAAAAGCCAGGAAACCGGCCGGCCCGTGCGCGTGCCCGGCAAGGTGCCAGGCGAGTACGGGCCGGATGTTTATCGCTACGAGGGGCTGTGCCGGGTGGTAGAGGCGCGCTTTGGGCCGGGGAAATCGGGGTACAACGTTTTGTCTTTCGCCTCCGGCCGTTTTTGTAGTTAAAATTTCTCGCCGAGGTACGCGGAGGTCGTCTCCGCGTACCTCGGCGTTTTCCTCCGCGAACCTCAGCGAGAAATCCGAATAGCCCATGACCACCGACCGCTACGCCGAACTCCACACCGCGCCCGAGCCGCCGCTCCTCGCCCAGCTCACCCGCGAAACCCACCTGCAGCTCCTGATGCCGCGCATGAGCAGCGGGCACGTACAGGGCCGTATGCTCAGCCTGCTCAGCCACCTGGCGCGCCCGCGCCGCATTCTCGAAATTGGCACGTTTTGCGGGTATGCCACGCTGTGTTTAGGTGAGGGGCTGGCAGCTAACGGCCTGCTGCACACCATTGAAATTGACCCGGAGAAGGAAGCCCGCATCCGGCGCTACGTGGCAGCGGCCGGCCTCACGGAGCAGGTGCGGCTGCACATTGGCGCGGCGCTCGACGTTTTGGCCGGCCTGGTCGATGAAGTGTGGGATTTGGTCTTTATTGATGCCGACAAGCGGAATAATGACGCTTATTTTGAAGCAGTGATTGACCAGGTGCGGCCCGGCGGGCTGCTCATCGTTGATAATGTGCTGTGGGGTGGCAAGGTGCTGCCCACGCACGCGTTGAAAGCCGGCGACAAGGACACGGCCCTGGTGCGGGCTTTCAACGACAAGATGGCCCGGGACCCACGGGTGGAGCCGGTGTTTCTGCCCCTGCGCGACGGCTTGCTGCTGCTGCGTAGGAAGTAGCCGCCGCCCGCGTTGACCCACCAGGCCAACTCTCAGCCGCAGAATACCGAATACCGTCAGACACCGCTACCCTGTTTTAACCAAGTATATGCGGCATTTTGCGGTCTTGTTTTTCCTGCTGATTGGCTTACAGGCGGCCCGGGCCCAGGCCCCCACCACAGTGAGTGGGCGCGTGACGGACGGCAAGGACCAGTCGGCCCTCATCGGGGCCAACGTGCTGCTGATTCACCTGCCCGACTCGGCCAAGAGCGGCGCGGCGGCCGATGCCGAGGGCCGGTTTCAGTTTGATAACGTGGCCGCCGGGCGCTACGTGGTCGATGCTTCTTTTGTGGGCTACCAGAAAACCCGGCAGGCCGTGACCGTGGCCGGCGCGCCCGTGCAGTTGGGCATGCTGGCCCTGCAAGCCGGCGGCGTGCAGCTGAAGGGCGTGGTGGTGACGGGCGCCGCCGCCCAATCGGTGCAGAAGGGTGACACCACCCAGTTCAACGCCCGCGCCTTCAAAACCAACCCCGATGCTACCACCGGCGACCTCATCGATAAGCTGCCTGGCGTGAGCCGCGGCACCGACGGCAAGGTGCAGGCTCAGGGCGAAAACGTGCAGCAGGTACTGGTGGACGGCAAGCCGTTTTTCGGCAACGACCCCGACGCGGTGCTCAAAAACCTGCCCGCCGAAATGGTGGACAAGGTGGAGGTATTTGACCAGCGCAGCGAGCAGAGCCGCTTTTCAGGCTTTGATGACGGCAACACGACCAAGACCATCAACATCGTGACCAAGGTGGAATTTCGCAACGGCACCTTTGGGCGGGTGGTGGCCGGCGCGGGGCCGGACCGCTACAAGGCCAGCGGCAACGTAAACAAGTTCAAGGGTAACGAGCAGATGTCGGTGCTGGCCCAGAGCAACAACGTGAACGAGCAGAACTTCGGCACCGAAGACCTGCTTGGCGTGGTGGGCAACTCGAACCAGGGCGGCGGCGGGCGTGGCGGCCGGGGCAGTGGGGGAGGCAGCGGCGGCAACGGTGGCAACGCCGGCGACTTCCTGGTGAACCAGAGCGGCGGTATTACCAAAACCAACGCCGTGGGCCTGAACTACTCGAATTCCTGGAACAAGAAAACCGACCTCGCGGCCAGCTACTTCTTTAATCGGGCTGATAATACGCTGAACAGCAATGTTAACCGGCAATATGTGCTGCCGGTCGGCACCACCTATACCCAGAACGCCACCACCAGCAGCCTCAACACCAACCAGCGCTTCAACCTGCGGCTGGAGCACAAGATTGACTCGGCCAACTCCATCCTGTTTCGCCCGCGCTTCAGCTACCAGCTGAACGATGCCAACAGCACCGTGGACGGCCTCACGCGCCGCGCCGACACCACGCAAAGCAAAATAAACAGCCACTACGGCTCCAACAACAAGGGCCTGAACACGGGCGGCGACCTGCTGCTGCGCCACCGTTTTGCCAAGGCCGGCCGCACCGCCAGCCTCAGCATCGGGGGCACCTATACGCAGCGCAACAGCAATACCACGCTGCAAACCATCGACACCGGCTCGCGCCTCAACAACCTCAACCAGGCCAGTGACCTTACGCAGCACGGTGGCAGCATCAACGCCAACCTCGCGCTCACCGAAGCCCTCACCAAAAAGGACGTGTTGCAGGGCAACTACGCCATCAGCTATGCGCCCAACAACTCCAGCAAATACACCTACGACGTGCTCACCGGCGACACCCGCCAGCAGAACGATGGCCTGAGCAACGTGTTTCAGAACTATTATCTGACGCAGTCGGGCGGGCTCACCTACCGGCACATCACGCCCAGGTACCAGGCTAGTTTCGGGCTGGCCGGGCAGTATTCGGAGCTGTACAGTGATGCGCAGTTTCCGCGCCCCAGCATTGGGCGCTACTACTTCGTGAATGTGCTACCGACGGCCAACTTCAACTACAAATTCACACGGCAGAAGAACCTGCGCCTGTTCTACCGCACCAATACCAACGCCCCCAGCGTGAGCCAGTTGCAGGCGGTGGTGAATAACTCTAACCCCTTGCAGCTCACCATCGGCAACCCCACGCTGCGCCAGGAATTTCAGCACTCGCTCAACATCCGCTACTCGGTCTCTAACCCCGAAGTGTCGAGCAACTTCTTCGCGCTGCTGTCGGGGGCTTATACCCAGAACCCGATTTCGAACCGTACCATCGTGGCCGCCCGCGACACTATTGTGACGCCCGAAGGCTCGCCCGCCGTGCGCCTGCCCGCCGGTGGCCAGCTCATTCAGCCCATCAACCTCAGCCAGCAGTACACGGTGCGCTCGCTGGTGAGCTACGGCCGGCCCATCAAGGCCATTAAAACCAACGTGAACCTGAGCGCCAATGCCGGCTACACCCAAACCCCCGGCCTGGTAAACGGCGGCCTGAACTACGCCCGCGTGCCCACCTTTGGGGCCGGCCTCACGCTGAGCTCCAACATCAGCGCCAACCTCGATTTCACGGCCTCCACCACCTCGAACCAGAATTACGTCATCAATACCCTGCAAACGCGGCTCAATACCAATTACTTCTCGCAGGTGACGCGCTTCCGGCTGAACTGGATTGTGGGCCCCGGCATCAATATTGCCACCGATGTGCTGCACCAGGCTTACTCGGGCCTCTCGGCGGGCTACAACCAGCAGTATATCCTCTGGAATGCCAGTCTGGGCAAGAAGGTATTTCCCGGTCAGCGCGGCGAAATCCGGCTGTACGCCTTCGATTTGCTGGGCCAGAACCGCTCCATCCAGCGCAACGTGACCGATGCCTACTACGAGGACGTGCAAACCACCATTCTCCAGCGCTACTTCATGCTGATGTTTACCTACAACATCCGCAGCGGCAACGTGATAGCCCCCACGCCGAGCGAAGGCGGCGGGCGCGGCGGCTGGCGTGGCGAAGGGCGTGGCGAAGGGCGTGGCTTCAGCCGTCCGGACGGTGGCGGCGACCGGCCCGGTGGGGGCGGGGGCCCGCCGCCCGGCGGTGGCCCGCAGTAAGGGCCGGATTTTCCGGAGCGAAAGCAATAAAATGCCCGTTATGCTGAGCGCAGTCGACCCATCTTTACCACGATAGTAGCTACTTGCTTCCTCGGTAAAGATGGGTCGACTGCGCTCAGCATGACGTTTCTCTGTCTCATGAGCGTCCCGCTGTTTGTGCAAAAATCAGGTTCTTTGTAACTTCCGGGTCGAAAGCTGCTGCGGTAGCTGCTGCCGGCCCGGGGTTATTTATGCGAAATTCGATTCTGCTGCTGGGGATTTTACTAACGCTGACGGGCGCATTGGCCGCCCAGTCGCTGGCCCCGCGCCCGCACCCCGACGTGCCCGCCGCCATGGACGTGGCCGGCATTCACCTCGTGCTCAGCGAAGAAGCCCAGCGCCTGGTGCAGCAAAAGGCCGACGGCCTGTGCCGCCACCAGCCCTCTTTCCAGGCGCGGGTTGATTTGGCCGATGCCTCATTTCCCATCATCGACCGGGTGCTGAAGGAAGAAGGCGTGCCGCTCGATTTCCGCTATCTGGCCCTTCAGGAAAGCGCCCTGCTGGGCAATGCGCGCAGCAACCACGAGGCCGTGGGCTACTGGCAGCTCAAGCAGGAAACTGCCACTGGCTTGGGCCTCAGCGTGAACGATGCCGTGGATGAGCGCCAGCACCTCACCACCAGCACCCGCGCCGCCGCCCGCTACCTCACCCGCAGCAACGCCAGCCTGCACAACTGGATGAACGCCCTGCTGAGCTACTACACCGGCCTGGGCGGCGTGAAACCCTACACCTTGCCCACCGACGCGGACGCCACCGAAATGGCCATCACCGAGGCCACTTCGCCCTACGTGCTGATGTTTCTGGCCCAAAAAATCGCCTTCGAGCCATCCTGCGGCCTCAACCCCCGGCCGAAGCTGCTGCTCCAGGAGTTCCCCGCCGTGGCCGGCCAAACGCTTTATGCCCAGGCCCTCACGCTGCACGTCGACTCGGGCGCGCTGACCATCCACAACCACTGGCTGCTGGCCGCCACCGTGCCTGCCGATAAAGCCTACACGCTCATCGTGCCGGTGGGCGACGTGACCCAGGCCGCCGGCATTGTGGCCAACCAGCGCCTCCAAAGCCGGGGCCAGCTCCTGAATGCCCCCACCGTGGCCGCCAACACCGCCGAGGTGCGCCTCAACAAGCTGCGCGCGCTCATCGCCCTGCCCGGCGAAACCATGGCCGACCTGGCCCGGCGCGGCCACCAGCGCCTGGGCGAGTTCCTGAAACACAACGAGCTATCGGCCTTCGACCAGGTGGTAACGGGCCGGCCTTATTTCCTGGAGAAAAAGCGCGACGTGGCCGCCGTGCCATACCACGTCCTCTCGCCCGGCGAGCGCATTTTTGATGTGGCCCAGAAGTACGGCATCCGCCAGAAGGCCATTTACAGCAAAAACCGCATGGCCCGCGTCGAGGAGCTGCGGCCCGGCCGGGTGCTGTGGCTCCAGCACACCCGCCCCCGCGAAACCGCCATCGAATACCGCACCCTGCCCGAAGGCGCGGCCCTGGAGCGGCCCAGCGTAGCCACCACGGCCGCCGAAACGGAGACAGATATATTGGTCGACCAGGCCAACGAAGCCCTGGCCGCCCGCCGCACGGGGTCTCCTGGCGATGGCAAAGTGAAGGTCAAAATCAAAGTGAAAAATGAGTCCGGCAAAACCAAGCGCGTCACCATCGAAAGCACCGACGGCTGGGGAGAAGCGCTGGAAACGGCTACTACCGCTGCGGCGACGCTGCCAGCGGTAGCGCCCGCTTCGGTGGTAGCTGCTCCGGCCCCGGCGCGCCCGGCTCCGGCCCCCGCGCAGCCGTCGTTTGCTAAAAGAACCTACCTGCCGCCGCCCGCTGCCGCCCCGGCCCCCGCGCCCCTGGCCGATGAGCCGCGCCAGCCCGACTCGACCGTAGCGGCCCCCGTGGCCAGCCGCCCGGCGGTAGCGGCCCGGCCTGTGCCTGTAGCTGCGCCTGCCGCGCCCGTTTATTCACCAAAGCCAGCTCCGGCCGTAGTGGCCGCGCCGATTGCCGCTGCGCCCCGGCCCGAAGCTGCCCTGGTGCCCGCCGCTGTCGTGTCCGCGCCAAAGCCCGCCGCTGTTGTGGCCGTGCGCGCCATTCCCGGCGACGCAAGGCACCGCGTGGAAGCCCGCGAAACGGTGTATTCCGTGGGCCGCCTGTATAATATTGCTCCCGCTACGTTGATTGCCATCAATCAGCTGGCTCCGCCTTATGGCCTGGTTACGGGCCAGGTGCTAACGCTGAAAGATGCTGAGCAGCAGCCAGCTCCGGTGGCTAAAGCGGCACCTGTAAAAGCGCCCGCGCCAATGCCCGCTGCGCGTGCTGCCGGGCAAATAAACCCGGCGCTGTTGTACGTACCCAAAAAAGCGAATCTAACGGCGGTAGCTACCGCCGCGCCATCCGTGCCGGCTGCCGAAGCGGCTGTGCAGCACATCGTTATGAAAGGCGAAACGCTGTATAGCATCGCCCGGCGCTACCAGGTAACCATCGCCGACCTGCAAGCTTGGAACAACAAGCCCGATGCCTCCGTGAAGCTGGGCGAAGTGCTGCGCGTGCAGGCTGCTACGAAATAAAAGAGCACGAAAAGGGGGTTGGCTTTCGGCGCGCGAGCCGAAATAAATGCAGCTATCAGGGAATCAGGCAGCAGGCTTTGGGCATTTGGCAATGCCCGCTGGTCGGGGGTATCTTTACTAAAACCAGCCACTGAAGCTGTTTAGAAAGTCCCCGAACGGTCATGCAGAGCGCAGCGAAGCATGACCGTTTGAGTGCCTTTTGTGACTTTCTAAACAACCCCACTGTTAATTAATAATTAGTAATTATTAATTAGTAATTAAAAGATATGCCCGTTTTCTCGCACCTTCACAGCCATACGCAATACTCGCTGCTCGACGGCCAGGCCAGCATCAGCAAGCTGATGAAGAAGGCGCAGGCCGATGGCATGCCCGCTGTGGCCCTCACCGACCACGGCAATATGTTCGGCGCGTTCAACTTCGTGGCCGAGGCCAACAAGTATAACGTGAAGCCCATCGTGGGCTGCGAGTTCTACCTGGTGGAGGACCGCCACAAAAAGTCGTTCAGCAAAGAAAAAGGGGAGAAGGACAAGCGCCACCACCAGCTGTTGCTGGCCAAGGACCAGGCCGGCTACCACAACCTGAGCAAGCTGTGCTCGCTGAGCTTTATTGAGGGCGTGTACTCCAAGTTTCCGCGCATCGACAAGGAGCTGCTGGAACAATACCACGAGGGCCTCATTGCCACCAGCTGCTGCATCGGTGCCGAGATTCCGCAAACCATTCTTTTCAAAACCGAAGCCGAGGCTGAAGAAAAGCTGAAGTGGTGGCTCGATATGTTCGGCGAGGACTACTACATTGAAATTCAGCGTCACGGCCTGATGAATTTCGATGGCACCGGCAAAAGCCAGGAAGACGTGAATCAGGTGCTGCTGCGCCTGGCCCGGAAACACAACGTCAAAGTCATCTGCACCAACGACTCGCACTACGTGGACCAGACCGACTACGCGGCCCACGACCTGCTTCTGTGCGTGAATACCGGGGAGGAGCGTAGCAATCCGATTGGGGATATTCGCACCAATTACTATACCCTGATGACCGGCAAGGGCGAGGTGAAATACGACCTGCTGGAGAACCTGCGCCGCGACAACTCCCGCGACGAAAAAGCCCAGCGCCAGCTCCGCCGCATCGACGAGGAGCTGCAGAAGCCCAAGCCGCACACCCGTTTCGGCTTCGCTAACGACCAGTTCTTCTTTAAGAACCAGGCGCAGATGAACGAGCTGTTCATTGACGTGCCCGAGAGCGTGGACAATACCAATGAGATTGTCGGCAAAATCACGCCCCCCAAGCTGGCCCGCGATATCCTGCTGCCCAACTTCCCCATTCCCGCGCCCTTCGCCAACGCCGACGAATTCCTGCGCGAGCTGACCTACGTGGGCGCGTTTGGCCCCAGTGCCGGCAACGGTACCGTGACGATGACCAAGCCGCCGCGCTATTCCGACCGCACGCCCGAAGTGGAGGAACGGCTTGATTATGAGCTGCGCATCATCCAGACGATGGGCTTCGCGGGCTACTTTCTCATCACCCAGGACTTCATCAACCACGGCCGCAACATCGGCGTGGCTGTGGGGCCGGGTCGAGGCTCGGCCGCCGGCTCGGCGGTGGCCTACTGCGTGGGCATCACCAATATCGACCCCATTAAGTACTCGCTGCTGTTCGAGCGTTTCCTGAACCCCGAGCGCGTGTCGATGCCCGATATCGACATTGACTTTGACGACGTGAACCGTCAGAAAGTCATCGATTACGTGGTGGAGAAGTACGGCAAAACGCAGGTGGCCCAGATTATCACCTTCGGCACCATGGCCGCCAAGTCGGCTATCAAGGACGTGGCCCGCGCCATGGAGCTGCCTCTGCCCCAGACCAACGACCTCACCAAGATGGTGCCCGACAAGCCGGGTACCACCCTGGCCGGCGCTTTCGCCGAGAATCTGGAGCTGGATATGATTCGGCGGGATGAGTCGCCCGACAACCTCAAGGGCCAGATTCTGCGTCTGGCCACGCAGCTGGAAGGCTCGGTGCGCAACACCGGCATCCACGCGGCCGGCGTGATTATCGCGCCCGACGACATCACGAAGTACATCCCCGTTTCGACTTCCAAGGACTCCGACCTGCTCATCACGCAGTTCGACGGCAAGGTGATTGAGAGCGCCGGGATGCTGAAAATGGACTTTCTGGGCCTCAAAACCCTGACGGTGATTGTGGATGCCATGCGCCTGATTGAGCGCAACCACGGCGTGAAAATCGACATCGACGAAATTCCGCTCGATGATGAGAAGACCTACGCGCTGTACCAGCGCGGCGATACCATCGGCACGTTCCAGTTCGAGTCGGAAGGGATGCGGCAGTACCTCAAGGACCTGAAGCCGACCAACATCGAGGATTTGATTGCGATGAACGCCCTGTACCGGCCCGGCCCCATGCAGTTCATCCCGAACTTCATCAACCGCAAGCACGGCCGCGAGGAAGTGGTGTACCCGCACGAGCTGCTAAAACCCATCCTGGAATACAGTCAGGGCATTATGGTGTACCAGGAGCAGATTATGCAGACGGCCCAGATTCTGGCCGGCTACTCCCTGGGCGGAGCCGACCTGCTGCGCCGCGCCATGGGTAAGAAGGACATGAAAAAGATGGCCCTCGAGCGCGAGAAATTCATCGAAGGCTCAAAAAACCTGCACGACATTCCGGCCAAAAAAGCCAACGAAGTGTTCGACGTGATGGAGAAATTCGCGGAGTACGGCTTCAATCGCTGCTTAACGGGTGATGCGGTCGTGTTCGATGCCCTCACCGGCCGGCGCTGGACGATGGCCGAAATTCATACGCAGCGGCCCGCCGACCTGCACGTACACGCCCTGACCGAGGCCGGCACCCTGCGTGTGCAGCCCGTGACCGATGTGTTTGCCAACGGCACCAAGCCCGTATTTGAGGTGCTGACGCGGCAGGGTAAGCGCCTGCGGGCCACCGCCAATCACCCGTTGCGCACGCCGACAGGCTGGACGCTGCTGGAAAACCTGGCTCCCGGCGACCGCATCGCAGCCCCGCGCCAACTGCCCGTTGCTACCGCCGCCACCTGGCCCGCACATGAGCTGATTGCGCTGGCCGGCCTGATTTCGGAGGGCAACACCTGCCACCCCAGCTGCTTGTATTTCTTCGGCAACCAGTTCGACTTCGTGGAGGACTTTGCGGCGGCCATCGGGCAGTTTCCCGACACCGTGGGCCGCATCTATCAACGTGCCGATTCGAAGCGCTATGAAGTGTGCGCCAGCACGGGCCGGCAAAGCCACGCGGGCAGCGGGCCGCGCCGCTGCGGGGCTTATGCCTGGGCCGAAAAGCTGGGGCTAACGGGCAAGAAAGCCACCGAAAAGTTTGTGCCCGCGCCGATATTTGCGCTGTGTGACAGTAACCTAACACTGTTCTTGGGCCGCCTGTGGGCCGGCGACGGCTTCATTGCTAACCACAAAGAGCGGACGCCGTTCTACGCTACGTCCTCGCGCCAGCTGGCCGACGATGTGCAGGCCCTACTGCTGCGCGTGGGCATCCAGAGCGGTATTCACGCCAAGCAGTTCAAGTACCGCGACACGTTGCGGCCCGGCTACACGGTGCGCCTGATAGGCACGGAGGCCGTGGAGCGGTTTGCCGACCTGATTGCCCCGCACTGCCTGAGCCGCGAGGCGGCCGTGGCCACGTTGCGCACCTACTTGGCCAGTATGCAGCGCGGCCTGACCAGCAAAGACACCGTGCCGCACCGCTACGCCCGGCAGCTGGTTGCCACGGCCCGTGAAGGCCGTGGCCTCACTTGGCGGGAAGTGGGGGCGCAGTCGGGCGTGAGCATGAAGGAATTTATCGGGCAGGGCAGCCAGGCCAAGCAGGCATTCCGGCGCAGCACCCTGGCCCTGCTGGCCGATTTTTTCCAGTCGGAAGCTTTGAGCCAGGTCGCACATAGCGACATTTTCTGGGATGAGGTTGTGAGTATCACGCCGGCAGGTGAGGAGCCAACCTACGACCTGACCGTGGCCGAGGACCATAACTTCGTGGCTAACGGACTGATTGTACATAACTCCCACTCAGCGGCTTACAGTGTGGTGGCATATCAGACTGGATATTTAAAAGCGAACTACCCGGCCGAGTACATGGCCGCCGTGCTCACCAACAACATGGGCGACATCAAGAAGGTGACTTTCTTCATCGAGGAAGCCCGCAAGCAGGGCGTGCCCGTGCTCGGCCCCGACGTGAACGAAAGCCTCCTGAAATTCAACGTGAACCAGGAAGGGGCCATCCGCTTCGGCATGGGCGCGGTGAAGGGCGCGGGCGAGCTGGCCGTGGAAAGCATGGTGCAGGAGCGCGAAAGCAGTGGCAACTACTCCGATATTTTCGACTTCGCCAAGCGCGTGAACCTGCGCACCGTGAACAAGAAAACCTTCGAAAGCCTGGCCCAGGCCGGCGCGTTCGATGGCTTCGACAAGCACCGCCGCCTCTATCTCGATGCCCCGGCCGGCGACCAGAACCTCATCGAAAAGGCCATGAAAGTGGGCCAGCAGCATGCTGCCGCTAAGGAATCGGCCCAACACAGCCTATTTGGCGCGGGCGCTTTCGGGGCCGTGGCTGCGCCCATGCCCAAAATCCACGAGATGGAGCCCTGGAGCAAAACCGAGCAGCTGCGCCGCGAAAAGGAAGTGGTGGGCTTCTACCTTTCGGGCCACCCGCTCGATGCCTTTAAGCTGGAGCTGGATGCTTATTGCACCTGCGGCCTGGAAAAGGTCGACGAAATCAAGAACAAAGAAATTACCGTGGCGGGCCTGATTAACAACGTATTATTCAAGACCACTAAAACCGGCCAGCCCTTTTGCACCTTCACCCTGGAGGACTACGAGACGAGCATCAACCCGGCCCTGTTCCGCGACGACTACACTAAGTTTGCCCCGCTCATCAACCCGCGCAACTACCCCAACGAGCAGGTGCCGCCCATGTACGTCAAGCTCAAGCAGGAGCTGCGCCGCCACACCCAGGACCAGTGGGACCTGCGCATCCTGACCATGGAACCGCTGGCCGACGTGGCCGAAAAGCGCAGCAAAGGCGTGCGCGTGCGCCTCGACCTGCGCACCGTCACCGCGCCCATGCTTGACCGTCTCGAAGAAGCCATCGAACATGCGCCCGGCAGCAAGCGGCTCGAAATCCAGTTTGTGGAGCCGCACGAGCACCTGGCAGTGGATATGTTCTCGCGCCGCTTCCAGATTGAACCCAAAACCTTCATCGAAAAGATGAGAGAGCTGGATATGGAAGTTTGCACCCTGATATGAGCGGTTGCATGATTGCGGAATAGTAACTTGCCGCCTGATTTCTACCCAATCAGCTAAAATGCGACACCACTTACTGAAACAGTTGAGCCTGCTGGCACTGCTGTTGCTGGGCGGCCCACTGGCGGCCCGGGCCCAGGCTACCGGCCCATGCCCGGCCACTGGCATTAGCACCGACCCCAGCCAGCCCACTAACCTGCTTCGGCCCGACCGCCGCAACGCGTTCTTTAACTGGTATGCGCCCGGTGGTACTGGCTCCAGCGCCAACCGGCTGTACCAGCTCTATGGCTTCGACCCGCATAGTGGGCAAGGGCTGGCGTACGAGCTCTACACGCCTTACCAGCAGTCGGACAACCCCATGCTAACGTCCCTGCTCGGGGCTGGCGACCTGCCCGCCAACGGTTGGGAGCTGCTGGCTTATAACCTCGGCTACACCGAGCACGGGCAGCCTCGGGCCGGTGGGGCGGCGCTGCCCTACGTGGTGCTCTACCACCGCTTTACGGGCACAATGCGGGTGTTTGCCACGGAGGCCAACCGGCAGCGGGACCTATCAATCATTCTATTAGCCTGCGCTTTGCCAGCGGCCAGGGATTAGCTATGAAATCGGGTTTGCTAAACCGGGTGGCGGCTCCGGCTACCGCCTTGCTCGATGCTCCGGCTGGCGTGGCGGTCGTGCTCACGGGCGTTGGGCAGCATTTGAACCAATCAGGTAAGTGGTTTTTTGCTGATTTTCCGCTCGACTATGACCCGTGCACCTGTTTATTTCGGTCGGAGCTGGAGGTGGAAGTAGCCGGTATCGACCCCCGGGTGCCCGGTAATCCCACGGCCGTGTACAACCTGCCCAGCGTGAACGTTGCAGGGCCTATAAGCGGCCTGGTATTGTCGCCTTACGGGGCTGGTAACGTGCAGAGCTCTACGCTGCGCGGCCTGCCCATGCTCGGCTACGTGGGCCAGGTACCGGGCGCATTTCTGACAACGGGCTATACCAGCAGCGCGGTGGCCAGCCAGCAGCGCAACGTGCGCGACTGGCTGCAGGCCCGAACGCACGACGCGGCCTTGGCCGTGGCCCTCGACTCGGCCGCATGGTACTGGTTCAAAGCCCGCGATGCCGATGCCAGCACCGGCAGTCGACGCTTCCTCAGCCCCGGTTTTCTGCAAAATCCGCGCACCGAGCGCCTTACCAACGGGCTCGATTTTCTGACCCTCGGTGGCCTCAGTGCCAACCTGCCCGGGCCGGGCGTGCCGCAGGTTTCTCAGCCCAGTGCCTTTGCCCAAACGGGTACCCGCCTACGCGGGTATTCCACGCCCAACGTATCATTGGGCACCATTCGCCTGGCTACCCCGGGGGCTGCGGCGGGGGCCGATTCGAGCCGCTACCCCTACTACAACGAAGCGCTGGGCGTGCTGAGCCTGTTGCGTCGCCCCGTGGTGGAACGTAGCATCGAGCCCGTTCGCGACGCGGCCGGGCAGCCGCGCCTGCGCTACCGCTTCCGCCTGCCCGCCGACCTGGAATACGCGCTGAACCCGGCCGCCGGCCTGGAAGTGACTGATTTCTGGGCTGCCCTGGTGGTGGGGGGCAATACGTATCCCGGCACGCCCGCACCCGGCAACTTTGGCACCTACGAAGCCCCGGTGCCCCTCACCGATGACCCGGCCGGCCCCATGCAGCATTTGGTGCGCACCGACTATGTGAGCGCCGCCTGCCTGGCCGGGCGCGTGTTTACCCTGGACGGCCCCGCGAACTGCGCGGCCGGTTTCCTCCCCGACAGCGCTGTGAGCGTGAAAATATGGGTGCAGCTGCGCCGGCCCGGTGTGCCGGCCGCTCAGCCGGTGCTGCTGGTGGCCCGTTACCCAGCCACCCTGGTTGAGGTGCCGGACCTGGGGCCGGCTCCGGTGGCGGCACCTTGCACGGGGCTGCTTGCGCCTCAGCCCAACCATGCCGTGGCAAGCCTGTGCCTCAGCTCGACCTATGCCGAGGCCATGCGCCTGAGCCCGGTCGTCGGCTGCACCGGTGGCTTCGGCTCCCGCCGCTGCTGTTGCATTGGCAATGAGCGTGTTTCCCAATCCGGCTGCCGGGCCGGTATCGGTACGACTTGTGCTGCCCGAAGCCCGGTGCATCCGCCTGCGCCTCTACGATGGCCTGGGCCGGCTGGTGGTCGTGCCGCTGGCTCCCACACCGTATCCGTCCGGTTCCACTACTTTTGTGCTGAGCAGCCTGCCGCGCCTCGCGGCAGGGCTTTATTTCCTGGTGCTGGACGCCGATAACCAACGGTTGGCAACTACGCAGCTGGTGATAGTAACAGAATAAACCAGGCTTGGCCCACCCCACTGAACTTTCCTCCGGCCCCGCTGTTTTACCATACTATCTGCTACCTTGCGACCCCGTTGGCCGTATACGCCAGACTATTCTAATTAACCTCAACCCAAATTGAAATGGGACACAAAGCAATTGAGATAACCGACGCCAACTTTGACGAAATCATCAGCGGCGATAAGCCCGTACTGGTCGATTTCTGGGCCGAATGGTGTGGCCCCTGCCGCATGGTAGGCCCTGTAGTGGAAGAGCTGGCCGGCGAATACGAAGGCAAAGTCATTGTCGGCAAAGTTGACGTTGATGCCAACCCCCAGATTTCCATGAAGTTCGGTATCCGCAGCATCCCGACGCTGCTGGTATTTAAAAACGGTCAAATCGTTGATAAGCAAGTAGGCGCCGTGCCCAAGCACGTACTCGCCCAAAAGCTGGAAGCCCAGGTAACGGCTTAATCGCCACCGCTTGACGCTGAAAAAGCCCTTTGCCGCACTGGCAAAGGGCTTTTTTGTGGCCGGCTGTTACAGCCGGTCTTAATCAGCTGCTGGTACGTCGGTAACTCCTGAGCCAGGAGTTTCAATAGGTTTTTGGTTGCTCGTTTCTCGCCCTAAAATGCAGCTTACAAGCGTTCAACGAGCAACCAAGCTAGTTAATCCAAGTTGCGAAGTACCTCAACAGCCGCGTAGCGGCGACAGGTTTGTAGCAGGGCGGTGGACAAAAGAGGGAAAGCCACGTAGCGGCGACAGAAAAACGGGGCGATTCTGTCACCGCTACGCGGCTTTTCCCGGTTTATCCCTCTTTTTCTACAAACCTGTCGCCGCGCTGCGGCTATTCCGCAGCTTGGGTTAGTTAAGCGTGCGGGTGCAACGCCGTTTGCGGGCCTGCGAGGCGTGCAGGGTCTGCCGCTTCAGCTGCTGCTGATGCAGCTGCCAGTCCAGCTTGCCCGGGGAGGTAACTTTCCGAGTGGCTTCCAAGCCCAACAGTGCCAGTACGGCGCGGTTGAGCTTGGAAGCCGTTTTGCGGGTGGTGCGGGCATTATTACGGGTTATGAGGGCGGCTTTTTGGGCGGCTGCTGCGCGTACCCGCGCGGCCTTGCGCTAGATTTCGGTGGGGCTGTCGGCGGGCGACGAAGCCGGGCGAGCTACCGTAGGAGCATTCCCCGACAGCAAGAACAGCCCGCTGCCTGCCAATAGCGAGTAGCAATACGTTTTCATGGGATACAGCAATGGGTGACACAAACAGTGGGGCAGTATTGCCAACACGCCGCCCAGGCCCCCAGAGTAGCCCGGCACAACTGGCTCAGTCAATTATATGATAAAATATATATTATTAAATAAAATAGCAAATAATTTATAGCAAGTCTGTGAGGCATGGCTGGAGCCGGGCAAGACAACTACTGAAAACCAGTAGACAGCAAAACACCCTTTACCATGGCGGCAAAGGGTGTTTTGAGAAACCCAGGTGAGTACGAATACTACTCGTGGGTGCGGTGGCGATGGGCGCGGGCGGCCATGCGGGCCCGGGCCTTCAGCTGTTTCTGGTGGCTGTGGAGCTGGCGGCGCAGGCGGGCCGGCGAGGTTACAGCTTTGCTCTCTTCCAGGCCCAGAAAGACGAGCATGGCCCGTTGCAGCTTACCCGTGACCTTGCGGGATTTGATGGCTAGGCGCTGCATTTTGGAGGCTTGCTTAGCCGATTTAGCAGCAACAACTTTTTCACGGGCGGCAGTCTGTTTCTCGCGGGCGGCGGCTTTGCGCTGCACATCGGCGGGCGTATCGCTCAGGCTGTGGCGGGTGGGGGCCGCGGTGGCGGAAGCCGGCCCGAGTAGAAATAAAGCGCTGATGGTTAGGATAGAGTAGAGAATGTGCTTCATATATAAGGCGGCAGGAAGTGGGAGTATACACCGGTCTGGTTTAGGCGGCTGTGTGATTGATTGCACTAAAGTAGTATTATATTTTAAATATCAAACATAATTTAATAAAAAATCCCTGCATCTGACAAAAGATGCAGGGATTTTCGTGACGAAAAGGGGCCGTATTACCGACGCGCTTAGCGCTCGGCGCGGGGCCGTTCCTGGCCGTCGTGCTTCTGGCGGTAGATGGCGCGGTTGGCCTTGGTTTCATCCTTGCGGATGTCCTGGCGCTCGTCGCGGGTTACCACGCCGTCGGCGCGGGCTGCGCGCTTGTCCTGCCGGATATCGGCTTCGCGGCTTTTGAGGCGGGCAGCTTCGGTGCGGGTCAGCTCGCCGGTGGCCACGCCCTGGCGGATGCGGGCGCTTTCGTTGCGCTGGCGGGCATTGATGCCGGGCATAACGACCTGCGCTGCGGAAGTGTAGGAAACGGCCAGAAAACCAACAGCGGCCAGGAGCGAAAACAAGGACTTTTTCATGGGAATAAAAAACAGTGATAGGGGAAAAGATGCGGGTTGGAGGCCCGGCGGCTGGGAAGGTTTAACGCGTGCCGTAAGGGAGAAAACGAGGTTGGCAGGAGGCGTAAAAAAATAGCTGCATTGGTATCCAACCACGCGGCCCGAAACCCCGTAAGAGGCGAATTATCACACCATTCAGCTTATTCTCACTCCCAATCTCATGAAACGCATTCTCGGATTCCTCGTTTCCCTCAGCTTGCTTGGTAGTTCGGTGGCCCATGCCCAAACTGCTACGCCGGCCGGCACCCAGATGAGCACTAGTTCGTCGAAAATGACGACGACCAAAACCATGCAGGCCCCCGCCACCAGGACCACGGTAAAATCATCGACGATGAGCAACCCGGCGGGCATGACCAAGTCGAGCACCACGACCAGGGGTGCGGCTGTGACCAGCAAATCGAGCACGATGACCACGCCCTCGGGCATGACCAAATCGTCGACGGCCACCAGCAGCACCAAAATGAAAGCCGATGGCACGCCCGATATGCGTTACTCGGAGAACAAATCGACCAAAACCACCAAGATGCGCACCGGCCCGATGAAGGCCGACGGCACGCCCGATATGCGCTACCATGCCAACAAAACGACGGTGAAAAAGACCTCAACTAAAATGTAAGGCCCAGCTGTTTGCTATTTTAAAAGGCCCTTGCTTCTCGTAAGCAAGGGCCTTTTTGGTTTTTAGCCCCAGCTAAAGCCCGCTTGTGGCTGCCGCCCATGCCGGCTGCCGGCTACCTAACTTGCGGCCCCATTCCAACTCAACTCCCGCCCATGCGCTACGCTCCCCTTGCCCCCGAGCTTTTTATTGAAAACCGCCGCCGTTTCCGTGAGCTGTTGCCGCCGGCTTCGCTGGCCATTTTCCAGAGCAACGATGTGATGCCGACCAACGCCGACGGTACCATGGCATTTCGCCAGAGCAACGACCTGTTCTACCTCTCCGGCGTAGACCAGGAGGAAAGCATCCTTGTTATTTTCCCCGATGCGCGCCTGCCTCAGCACCGCGAAATCCTGTTTTTGAAGGAAACTTCCGAGCACATTCTTATCTGGGAAGGCTATAAGCTGACCAAGGACGAGGCCCGCCAGAACTCCGGCATCCCCACCATTATGTGGCTGGAGAGCTTCAAGTCGGTGCTGCCCGCGATTATGAACGAGGCCGAAAACGTGTATCTGGCCTCCAACGAGCACATTCGGGCCGTGGTGGAAGTGGAAACGCGCGATGCCCGCTTCATTAAGAGCCTGCAGGCGCAGTACCCGCTGCACACCTACCGCCGGGCGGCGCGCTTGCTGCACCAGCTGCGTGCCATCAAGAGCCCCGAGGAAATCCGGGTAATGCGTGAGGCTTGCGACATTACGGGCAAGGCGTTTCGGCGCTTGCTGGGCTTCGTAAAGCCGGGCGTGTGGGAGTTTGAGATTGAGGCCGAAATCGTGCACGAGTTTATGCGCAACCGCAGCCGGGGGCCGGCCTACGGCAGTATTGTGGCCAGCGGCAAAAATGCCACCGTGCTGCACTACACCACCAACGACAACCAGTGCCAGGACGGCGAGGTGATTCTGCTCGACTTCGGGGCTGAATACGCCAACTACGCCGCCGACCTTTCGCGCTCAATTCCGGTCAATGGCAAGTTCAGCCCGCGCCAGCGCCAGGTGTACGATGCCGTGCTGAACGTGATGGATTTCGCCAAAACGCGCCTCGTACCCGGCACCGAAATCGAAGAATACCACCGCCAGGTAGGCGAAGCCATGGAGCAGCAGCTCATCAAGCTCGACCTGCTGAATGCCGCCGACGTGAAAAACCAGGACCCCGCTGCGCCGCTCTACAAGAAGTACTTCATGCACGGCACCAGCCACTACCTCGGCCTCGATGTCCACGACGTGGGCTATAAGTACCGCACCTTCGAAGCCGGCATGGTGTACACCTGCGAGCCCGGTATCTACATTCCCGAGGAAGGCCTGGGTATCCGCCTGGAAAATGATATCCTGCTCACTGCCAATGGCAATGAAGATTTGATGGCCAATATTCCGATTCAGGCCGATGAGATTGAGGCCTTGATGAGAAAATAATGTGAAGAATTGAAAAATGTGGGAAATATGAGAATAGGGTAAGCTAGTTGTACAGCGCCCAAGAATATTGGAGTTGTTTAGAAAGTCACAAAAGGTCCCCGAACGGTCATGCAGAGCGCAGCGAAGCATGACCGTTCGGGGACTTTCTAAACAACTCCATTTTCACATTCCCCACATTCCCCACATTTTTCAATTCTTCACATTCATTTACCGGTGGCCTGCACAATCTGCGGCAGGTATTTGCTCAGGGCTGCTACCTGGGCACTGGTGAAATTGCCCTGTACCGACACTAGCACGAACGAATCGGCTACGTCGGGCAGGGTGCCGAGGGCGGCAAACTCCGAAATGCTGTTGCCCGAGCCGCGCGTAGACACGGCGTAGTTGCTGCCGCCGAAGCCGGCGGTGGTGAGGGCGTCATACTTGTTACTTTGCAGAATGCCCGATGCTTCGCTACGCAGTCCCTGGCTGGCCAGCTCCTTGGCCGAAGTGGTGGTGGGCGCAAAGCTAATAACCTTGGCCGAGCGAATGCCGGTGATGGCGTTGGTGAGGTCGGAGCCGCCGAGGAACTTGGCTGCTTTCACCAGGGCCAGGCGCTGGAGCAGGTCGGCCGACCATTCGGTGGTTTTGAAGCCTTCGCGGCCGTTGTATTTCGAGAAAAACGAAGAAACGGTGCGCGAAGGACTGCCGGGGCCACCGGCGCGGCAACCCGACAGCAGTAAGAACAGGATGAGGACCGGGAAGCGGAGTTTAGTAATCATGCGGCAAAGGTAGGGGAGGCGATTGGGCTACAAGTGCAGGCATTTGTCATCCTGAGCGGAGCGAAGGACCTTATCACGTTGGCAGGGGTTTGAAATTACTGCAAACTGTTCTTATGTGATAAGGTCCTTCGCTCCGTTCAGGATGACAAACGATTTTTCCTAAAACACCACCGAATTCAGGAAAAAAACGTCGCGGTCTTTGCCACGCTCCACGCGCACGTGCTGGTAGCCCGTGGCCACGAAGCGGCTGCCGAACCAGGGCAGCAGGTCGGCCTGATAGGTATCGGTGGCGTGTTCGGCTCCGTTGTCGTTGGGGCCGGCCCCGAGTTGGACGGGCACCTGCTGGTCGTTGGGCGACGACTCGGCCCCGTTCACCAGCTTATAGCGCAGCTTTTCCTCGTCGAGGTAGGCCAGCACCAGGCGGCCATCGGGCAGGATTTGCAGGCGCACGGCTTCTTCGAGCTCGGAGCGGCGCAGGTTTTCTACCACAAAAGTATTGTCCCAGAGCAGGTTGCCGGCACGGTCAAACCCGCATACCAGGGCGTGCGTGGTTTCGTAGCCATCGAATATCCGGGAGCTGCCGTAGGGCGAGCCATACTGGTTGCCGATGCCGCTATTGAGCGGGCCGGTGTAGCTGCCGTAGCTGTTGTAGCGGTAGTGCGGGTAGTACACTTCGGCCACCAGCACGTAGCTGCCGTCGGGCTGGGGCCGCAGCTCGTGCAGTAGCAGCCGGTAGTGCCAGCGCAGGGGCGGCACCGCGCGGGCAATGCGCCGCTCGGTGCGCAGCCGCAACCGGGCCTGGCGGCTGGGCTTGAGGTAGTCGAAGAAATGCTTGAGGTGCAGGAAGTCGTAGAACCGCAGCGGGGGCTTGATGCCGGTGTTGGCCCCTAGGCGCAGGTCGGTGGCAAACAGGCCCTGCGCATAAGTGGGGTCACGGAGCGAGTAGGTGCCCATGAGCAGGCGGGCCGTGGTGTCCTGCAGCGGCGTGAGCTGGGCCGTGATGAGGCTGCGCTCGCTCTCGGCCTGCACAAATTCGGAGCTCACGAGCTGGCCCTTATCGGTGAGCTGCTTGAGGAGCAGGCGGCTTTTGCGGCCGTTGGTCTGGCTCAGCACGTACTCGGCGCGGCGGGTGGCGGCATCGGCCACGAAGGTGAGCTGCGTAGGCAGCGGCTCGTACACGGAGGGCAGGTACTGCATCTGGCCGGTGGCCACGTCCAGCAGCAGCGCCGTGACGTGGAGCTGGTCGTTCAGCAGTACCGTGGCAAACAGGCGGCCATCGAGCGCCTTCAGCTCCACCACCTCGCGGCTGAGCTTGGTATCGAAGGTTTGGGTACGGGTCTGGCTCACCGGGCCATTGAAGGCGGCCACCAGCAGCCGGCCGGCGGTGCTGTGCGACGTAAACAGCGCGTACACCGTGGTGCCCTCGGCGCACATACGAACAAAATCAAACTCCTCGTCCACTTCCAGCGGCAGCTCCTGCCGCAGGTGCAGGTCGCGGTCGTACTGCTGAAACGAGAACTTAGTTTTGTTCGACAGTGGCCGGTCGCGGCCTATCAGCACCACCACGGTGCTGTCTGGGGCCAGGGGCTGCACGTGCACCTCGCTTTCGTGGCGCTCCAGCAGGAGCTCGGTGCGGGCCGGCTGGTGGGGCGCGTTGGCGGGGGGCGGCAGCGGAAGCTTGTGCTGAGCGCGCACCGGTGCCAGGTCGGCCAGCGTGGCCAACGAAATCAACAGCAAAAGGTAGCGAAGTTTCATGCCCGTACGCCGTAAAAAGCAACCGTGAATACTTGTTTCTAACGCGCAGCTACTGCTTTAAAGTTACAACTGAATTCTGCGTTTTATCTGGCCGCTCAACCGGCTATTCGGCCCCCATCTCCAGGATGGCATCAAACTCCTCGGGCCGCACCGGTAGCACTGATAACCGCGACTGCCGGATGAGCGCCAGCTCGCCCAGCCGCGCATCGGCCTTGAGTTGGGCCAGGCCCACGGGGCGCGAAATGGGCTGCACCGGCCGCAGCGGCACGGCCACCCAGGGCGAGCCGGCCTCGGCCGTGGCATCGGGGTGGGCCAGGGCGGCTACTTCGGCCAGGCCCACAATGGCCTTTTCGCTCACGCTGTGGTAGAAGAGCACGAGGTCGCCGGGCTGCATCAGGTTCAGGTTGTTGCGGGCCTGGTAGTTGCGCACGCCGGTCCAGGCGGTGCCGTCTTCCTGCACGAAGGTGGCCCAGGAGTAAGCTTCGGGTTCTGATTTAACGAGCCAGTGTTTCAAGCGGTAAATGGGTAAGTGAGTGAGTGAGTAAATGAGTAAAGTAGGGCAATGGCGCGACACGCAAACGGCCGGCACTGGCATTGATGCCGGCCGGCCGTTGGTTTACACACCACAAAGAAAATAAAGCCGGGCGCAAATGCCCCGGTTTCTATAGGGCAAAGCCCAAATCGAAGCTGATAATATTGGCTTTTAGGTCGGCGCGGTCGGCGGCGAGGTAAATAGAGGAGCCGGTTTGCTGGTAGTTGGCGTAGCGTACATCCAGCGACTTGAAGCGCATGACGCGGGGCAGGCCCTGCGCGTTTTTGCCCGGTACGTGGAAGCGCCCGATGCCGTACACCGGCGAGTAGCGCAGGCCCAGGCCCACTTTGTTGGCCGAGAGGGCCGCCAGGTCGTAGTCGGAAGTATAATACGTGTCGTTGATGGAATGCTGAGCAAACGGCGCGAAATACTTGGCCGCCGTCTGGGTATGGTAGCGGTAGAAGGGGTAGGCCACGAAAAACGGCGTGATTTTCACGGGCAGCTCCAGCTCAAAGGTGTGGGCTACAACGCCAAAGTTGTCGTTGTAAAAGCGGTAGAATCCACGAATCTGCACCAAATCAGAGGCGTAGTAGTTCAGCCGCAGGCTCACCGGATACTTAAAGCGGGCGCGGGGCAGGTTTTCGATGCGGGCCGCCGTGGGGAAGCGCGGAATGAAGTTGTCGCTCAGGGTCGGAACGGTATTCTGCGCGGGGTTGTCGCGGAAATACACCCGGTGGAACGGCGTGCTCAGCAGCCCGTTTTGTGACACCAGCTCGGTGCTAATGGCCGCCTGCAAGCGCTTGGTGAGCACCTGCGAGTAGGTGGCCGTGAAGTTGTAGGTCTGGCGCGTGTCGGTGCCATACTGACTTTTGCCGCGACCATTGCCCGGCTCACGTAGCTCAATGGGTGTAATCAGCGTCACTTGGTCGAAGAATACCTGCCCGGCCAAGCTCAGCTGGCGGTTGCCGTCCTGCGAGGTTTTGGCGAAGGAGCCGGCCACGTTGAACGACAGGTAGTCATATTCTTTCGATACGCCCGTGCCCACGCCCCAGATGGTGCCCTTGGCTTTCTGCTCGCGGCTGTAGCCGAAATCGCCGTGGATGCGCACGTCGTGCGCCGAGGGCGTGCTCAGCGCAAAGTCAATCCGGTCAGTCGAGGCCGAGGCATAGAAATCGGCCCCCACGTTCACGCTCAGCCGGCTCACGGTATCCAGCGGCACATTCACGATGATAGCCGGGGGCACATCCGTGAGCTGCTGGGTGCCCCGGCCGCCTTCCACGGCCCCGTGGCTGCCGGTTTGCTGGTAGTAGCCGCCGATGATGTCGATGGTCGTTTCGTCGGCCGCACGGCTCACCGGCACCGAAGGGCTCACGGGCGCACCGTAGCCGTCGATGCGGTTCGGGTTTTGCGTGGTACCGGTCTGGGCCAGGGCCGGGGTGGCCAGGGCACTCAGGGCCAGCAGGGGGAGTAGTAGCTTTTTCAAGGAACTGGTTTTGTAGAACATTGTAAGAGAGCGTCATGCTGAGCGCAGCCGAAGCATCTCGCCTGTGGTAGTAATCAATGCTGGTTGCAACGAAGCGAGCGAGATGCTTCGGTTGCGCTCAGCATGACGCTCTTTTGTGCTTTGAATCAGTTGCAGCCGCAGCCGCCGCCTACTTTGCCGCCATTGGCCCCCCCGGCTCCCTCGCGGTAGCTTTCGAAGTTGGTTTCGGGCGTTTCCACGGTTTTGCTGGCCAGCTTCATGTCCTCGTCGTTGAGATACACTTTCTGGTAGGCTTTCACCGACACGCAGCTCGGCAGCGCCGCCCCGAAAGGCAGCAGCAGCAGCCCCAGCGCCAGGCGGGGATGCGCAGATAAGGAGATGGTTTTCAAAGTCATAGGAATTGCAAAAAATCAGGGACGGGCGGCCGGAGTCGCGCCGTGGTAGTAGTTCAATGTCATGCCCCGCGAGGCCAGCGTGCGGTTGTCGTCGGTTATCAGCGTGCAATCAATACCTTTCAGGCTGTTGATGAAAGCCAAACCGGCGGTTGGGCCTTTCACGAAGACGACTTCGTCTAATCCATCGGCGAGCTCCACATCGGAGCAGAGGATGGTAACCGAGCGCAGCCCGATAGACGGGTAGCCGGTGTGCGGGTTGATGATGTGGCCGTACACCTGCTTGTCCACCGTGAAATACTGCTCGTAGTTGCCGGCCGTCACCACGGCCATGTCCGTCACGTCCACCCAGGCGGCCATGCTGTTGGGGTGGTCGGGGTCGCCGATAGCTACGCGCCAGAGCGAGCCGTCGGCCTGCCGGCCCCAGCAATAGATGTCGCCCGAGCCATTCATCAGCCCGCCTTTGATGTCCATTTTGTCGATCACCTGCTTGGCTCGGCGCAGGCCGTAGCCCTGCAGAATGCCCGCTAAGTTGATGCGCATGCCTTTTTCGGGCAGGAAAACCGTGTGCTTCGCGGCATCCATCTGAATTTTCTGCCAGCCAATGCGCCGCACCGATGCCCGGACGGCCGCCGAATCGGGCAGGGCAGGGTGGGCATGCCGGTCAAACTTGTATAGCTTGTCGGCGCTGGCGAAGGTGATATCGAACGCGCCCCCGCTGAGCCGCGACAGGTTAAGGGTGCGGGTAATCAAATCGAACGTTTCGGCGGACACGGCCACCGGCTGCACGCCCGCCGCCCGGTTGATGCGCACCACTTCGGACGTGGAATCCCAGAACGACATCAGCCGGTCGATGCGCTTCACCTCGCCCAGGCCGGCGCGCAAGGCCTGTTGCCCCGCCGAATCATTCTCGGCCACCACCGTGAACGTAAAGTGCGAACCCATGAGGTGGGCGCTGCGCGTGAAGGTGTGGCGCGGGGCCGAAACGGTTTGGGCGCTGCCCGACCTTGCTGAAAACAGCATCACCAGCAGCGCCCAAACGGCTATTCCAGGTGTTAGTTTCATGTGCATGCTAGTCGCAAAGTCCAAAGGACCGACATTGGTTCGTGCCCGGCTGGCCCATCAGCCTTAAGATTTCCTAAAGCGTGGGCACCACCTTTTTCAGGTAGGCCTCGAAGGCAGCCGGGCCGCCGGCAATGTAGCCGGTTTTGGCCAGCACCTTGCCATCGGGCGCGATAACGACGGCCAGCGGGAAATCACCTTCCTTATTGAGCTGGGCAGCGGCGGCCTCGTTCAGCTTGAGCTGCGCGGCGGTGGGCTGGTTTTTTTTCATGCGTGGAAAATCGAAGTGCGCCAGCACCAGCTTATCCTTGGCATAGGCCATGAACTCGGGCTTGGCAAAAACTTCCTGCTCATACATAATGCAGGGCTTGCACCAGTCGGAGCCCGAAAAAACGGCCAGAATGGGCCGGTTGGTGGCCTTGGCTTGGGCCTGCGCCGCGCCGAGGTCGGAAATCCATTCGGCGGGCAGCCCAGCCGGAGCGGCCGGGGCCGCCGTTACTACCTGCGGCGACGAGGCGACGGGCGAAACTGGTGCGGGAGCGGGCTGCTCGGGTGCATTCGCAGGCCTGGGCGCATACTGGGGCTCCATTGCAACCACAGGGGCCGAAGGGGCTACCACAGTGGTTTTGCTGACGGTAGTGCCGGAAGCATCCGAAATCTTGGTTTTAACCTTGCTCTTGTTGGTCTTAACAGTGGTTTTCTGGGCTTGGGCCGGGGCCAGGCTAATGAGGGCCAGCCCGAGGGCAAAAGCCCGCACGGGACCAAAAGAATTGATGAGTGACATGAGGATATACACGTAGAAAGTGAGAGACTGTGAGCAATGCCGTCCATGCTCCGTCGGGTTCTACGACGGGCGGGGCCGGAAGTTGAAGCGCGGAGCCGAGGCGGGTTCGCTCGCTGCAGTATGCCAAAACTCCTGCCAGAAAATGAGTATGGCATGAAACGTCAGCCGCCGCCGCCGTTGGTGCTATAAAACCCAGGTTGGGAGTAGCCGTGTAGCGGCGGCAGGTTTGTAGCAGACCGGATAATAAGCGGGCGAAAGCCGCGTAGCGGTGACAGCTTACCAGCGGGAACGCCACCGCTACGCGGCTATTTCCAACCTGGAGCATAAAAGCCCTTTGTGAAGGGAAGCACCTTAGTTCACCCGCCGCAGTTCCAGTACCTTTTTGTCAAGCGACAGAATTTCAAAAGTATAGTCCGGCTGCTGGCCCTCGGTGAGGTGAATGCGCAGGCGGGTGTCACCGTCGGCGGTCCAGGTACCGGGGCGGCCGATAAGGCCGTCGGTGGGCGCGATATCGAACTGCTCAAACCGGCCGTAGGGCCTGATAGCGAAGCCCGTGCGGCCCCGCGTCGGTGGGAACTTGTGGGTATTGGGGCGGTACACCAGCGTATCGCCGTGGTTCTCTTCGTGCGCAGCCAGCCAGGTGCCTTCCAGCTGCTCAATAGAAGCGGGGGAGGAGGTAATAACGGCGGTTTTGGGGTGCTCGCAGGCGGCAGCCAGCAGGAGCGGTGCCAGCAGCAGCCGGGGCGAAAAAGGCGGTTTGGACATGGCAATGGGGTGGGCTGAGCGGGCTGTTTCGCGCTCCCGGCCCGGTGGCCAAGGTACTGCCTGCGGGCCGGGTACTTCCGAGCCGAGTGGGTTGGTCGCCCGTTGCCGCGCCACGTAAGCCCCGGGATAAACTACCTTCGTACCTCCCAAAGCCCCTTCCCCGTGGATAACCGCGCCCTCACCCGTGCCTTCAAGCTGGCCGCCCAGCTCATGGAGCTGCACGACGAAAACCCGTTCAAAATCCGCGCCATCGAAGGCACGGCCAGCGCCCTCGATGCCCTGAGCTTTCCGGTGGCGGAAGTGGAGCGCGCCGGCCTGCCCGACCGCACCGGCCTGAGCAAAACCGCCGCCGCCAAAGTGGCCGAGCTGCTCGATACCGGCACCTTCTCCGACCTGCAGCGCCTGCTGGACGTGACGCCGCCTGGCGTGGTCGAAATGCTGGCCATCAAAGGCATTGGTCCGAAAAAAATCCGCAGCTTGTGGCGTGAGTTGGGCCTCGAAACCATTGAGCAGCTGCGCGAGGCCGCCGAAACCGACCAGGTGAGCAAGCTCAAGGGCTTCGGTAAAAAGACCCAGGACAGCATTCTGGAGGCCTTGGAATTTGCGGGCCAGAGCAAGGGCAAGCTGCTCTACCCGCAGGCCGAAAAGCTGGGCAACGAGTTGGCCCAGCTGCTGCGCGATGGCCTGAAAACCGAGCAGGTGGCTGTGGCCGGCGAAATCCGCCGCCGCCTCGAAATCGTGGAAACCGTGCGCCTGGTGGCCGCTACCGAAAAGCCGGCCGCCGCCCACGAGCTGCTGAGCACCACGGCCGGCCTCACATCCGACCCGCGCCGCTCGGGGCCGTTTGCCTGGCGCGGCACGGCCACCGAATCGGGCACGCCGGTAGAAGTGCTGCTGGTGAAGCCGGAGGATTTTACCACCGAAGTTTTCCTGAATTCTGCCGCCGAGGCGCATCTGAGCGAACAGCTCACCACCTCACCAGCTCACCAGCTCACCCTGCGCCAGCTGGCGCGGCGCGAGAAATTCCAGCAGGAAGAAGCCTTGTACGAGCGCGCCGGCCTGCAATTCATCGTGCCCGAGCTGCGCGAAGGCCTGGGCGAAATTGCCCTGGCGGCCGATAAAAAACTGCCTCACCTACTCGAAGACGGTGACCTGCGCGGCTCCCTGCACAACCACAGCACTTGGTCCGACGGCAACCACAGCATCCGTGAGATGGCCACTTGGTTGCGCGACCACGGCTACGAGTACCTGGGCCTCTGCGACCACAGCCAGGCCGCCCACTACGCCAACGGCCTGAGCGTGGAGCGCGTGCGCCAGCAGCATCAGGAAATCGACCAGATGAACGCCGAGCTGGCCCCGTTCCGCATCTTCAAAGGCATCGAAAGCGACATCCTCAGCGACGGCTCCCTCGACTACCCCAACGATGTGCTGGCCAGCTTCGATTTCATTGTGGCCTCGGTGCACTCGAACCTGAAAATGGATGAGGCCAAGGCGACCAACCGCCTGCTGCGCGCCATCGAAAATCCTTATACGACCATGCTGGGCCACCCCACCGGCCGCCTGCTGCTGCGCCGCCAGGGCTACCCCATCAACTACAAAGCCGTCATCGATGCCTGCGCCCAGCACAATGTTATCATCGAAATCAACGCCAACCCCTGGCGGCTCGACCTCGACTGGCGTTGGGTACGTTACGCCCTCGACCAGGGCGTGCAGCTCAGCATCAACCCCGATGCCCATCACACCAACGGCTACGAGGACATGCGCTACGGTGTGCTGATGGGCCGCAAAGGCCATCTGACGAAGGAGATGACGTTCAACGCGAAATCAGTGGAAGAGGCAGCGGTTTATTTCGAAGCCCGCAAAGCCAGCATCACGCCGCCGCTGGAGTATAAGAAGTCGTTGTTTGAGTAGAACGAAACTCCCCTCCTTTTTTAAGGAGGGGATATTTTCACGAAGTGAAAATTGGGGTGGTGAGTCGTTGAATGATACCCGAACGATACCCGCCCAACTTGCTTCAGCGCATCGTTCAACGACTCACCACCCCCGTTCGCGCCTCTTCGGCGCTCACTTCCCCTCCTTTTTTAAGGAGGGGAAGTGAGCGTTCTGCCTTGCCTCAATGAAAATCCTCGTTCTCCGTTTCTCTTCCATCGGCGACATCGTGCTCACCACGCCGGTGGTGCGGGCGCTGGCCCAGCAGGTGCCGGGTGCGGAGGTGCACTTCGCCACCAAGCCCGGCTACCGCAGCCTGCTGGAACCCAATCCCTACATCGCCAAAGTGCACTGCCTCACCGGTAGCCTGGGCGAGCTGGTGGAGGCGCTGAAAGCCGAGCGGTTCGACTACATCGTAGACCTGCACAACAACCTGCGCACCCGCCTCATCAAGCTACGGCTGGGCGTAAAATCCAGCAGTTTCGACAAGCTGAACTGGCAAAAGTGGCTGCTGGTCAATTTCAAGATTGATAAGCTGCCGCGCGTGCACATCGTGCAGCGCTACCTGGCCGCCGCCGCCCCGCTGGGCGTGCACGACGATGGTAAGGGCCTCGATTACTTCATCCCCACCGGTCAGGAAGTGGCCCTGGCCACGTTGCCCGCCGGTTTTGCCACTGGCTACGTAGCCGTAGCTATCGGGGCGCAGCACGCCACTAAGCGCCTGCCTTTAGGCAAGCTGATTGAACTGTGCGAACGTCTGGCCCCACGGCCCATTGTGCTGCTCGGCGGCCCAGAAGATGCTCCCGAGGCTGAATTAGTGATAAGCGCTATCCGCTTTTTGAGCGAAAAATCTCACAGTAATAAAGTTGTGCAATCTTCAATTCACAACGGTTGCGGGCGCTACTCGCTGCACCAGTCGGCCTCGCTGCTGCGGCAGGCCGATTTTGTGGTAAGCCACGATACCGGCCTGATGCACATCGCGGCCGCCTTCGGCAAAGAGATTTTCAGCGTGTGGGGCAATACCGTGCCCGCCTTCGGCATGTACCCGTACCGCACCGAATTTAAGGTGCTGGAAGTAGAGGGCCTGAGCTGCCGTCCCTGCTCCAAAATCGGCTTTGCCAAGTGCCCGCAAGGCCATTTCAAGTGCATGCGCGAGCAGACCCTGAACCTGGAATTGCCGCCATTGCGCGATGGGCGCTAACTTGATACACCAACACCAACCCCCGTCGCCATGTCCGAAACCGAACCCTGCCAGCACCTTACCGCCGTCATCAAGCTCAAAACCGCCCCCGAGTACGCCTGTCCCGAGTGCGTAGCCCTCGGCGATACCTGGGTGCACCTGCGCGTATGCCAGCAGTGCGGCCACGTCGGCTGCTGCGACTCTTCCAGGAATAAGCATGCTACCAGGCACTTCCAAGCCAGTCAGCACCCGGTGGTATCATCGGCCGAGCCGGGCGAGCAGTGGCTCTGGTGCTACGTGGATGAGGAAATGGCGGAGTATTAGGTCTGAACCGCAGATTCGTCGGATTTAGCGGATTAATCGGATTTTGTGGTCGACAACTAGATTCATCAAACAAGAAAGGCAAAGAGGGACGAGGCTAATCGGCCACAAAATCCGATTAATCCGTTAAATCCGACGAATCCGCGGTTCAGACAATCATCCCAAACCCGCAGTAGCTGTGCAGCACTGCCGGCAGCTTGATGCCCTCCGCTGTCTGGTTGTTCTCCAGCAGCGCGGCCACGATACGGGGCAGCGCCAGCGCCGAACCGTTGAGCGTGTGCAGCAGCTGAGTTTTGCCGTCCACCTTGTAGCGGCACTTGAGGCGGTTGGCCTGGTAAGTCTCAAAATTCGAGGCCGAGCTTACTTCGAGCCAGCGGCCCTGGGCGGCGCTCCACACCTCCAAGTCAAACGTCAGGGCGCTGGTGAAGCCCATGTCGCCGCCGCAGAGGCGCAACACGCGGTAGGGCAGCTCCAGCTTTTGCAGCAGCCCTTCGATGTGAGCCACCATGGTGTCGAGGGCGGCATAGCTGTGCTCCGGCTCCGTGATTTGCACGATTTCTACCTTGTCGAACTGGTGCAGGCGGTTGAGGCCGCGCACATCGGCTCCCCACGAGCCGGCCTCGCGGCGGAAGCAGGGCGTGTGGCCGGCAATGCGCACGGGCAGCTTCTCAACGGGAATAATCTCGTCGCGGTAAATATTCGTCAGCGGCACCTCGGCCGTGGGAATGAGGTAGAGGTCGTCCTTGGCGTCGTGGTACATCTGGCCCTCCTTATCGGGGAGCTGGCCGGTGCCGTAGCCGCTGGCCTCGTTCACCAGAATGGGCGGCTGCATCTCGGTGTAGCCGGCGGCCCGGGCCTCATCCAGGAAAAAGTTGATGAGGGCGCGCTGCAAACGGGCGCCCTGGCCCTTGTACACGGGGAAGCCCGCGCCGGTGATTTTCACCCCCAGCTCGAAGTCGATGATGTCGTACTTCTTAATCAAATCCCAGTGCGGCACGGCATCGGAGCCGAGTTCGGGCTTGCTGCCGTGCTCGCGCACAATTTCGTTGTTGGCGGCGGCGCGGCCTTCGGGCACGCTGGCGTGGGGCAGGTTTGGCAGCTTATACAGGAGCTGCTGCTGCTCTTTCTCCACTTGAGCCAGCTCGGCGGCAGCGCTCTGCGTGTGCTGCTTCAGCTCGGCGGTGCGGGCCTTGAGGGTTTCGGCCCCGGCTTTGTCGCCGGACTTCATGAGGCCGCCGATTTGGCGGGCCAGCTCGTTGGCTTCGGCCTGGGCCGAGTCGTGGCTGGTCTGGAGCTGGCGGCGGCGCTGGTCGAGGTCGAGGATGGCGGCCACATCGGCGGGGCCGGTGGCGTAGCGTTTTTTGGCGAGGCCGGCCAGCACATGGTCGGTCTGGTCGCGGAGAACGGAAAGTTGCAGCATGAGGCAGGTTGGGGTAAGCCGGGCAAAGGTCGTAAGTAAAAACCGACCTCACCACCGCCTTGGCTGCGAAAGCTTTGGCACGACGCGCAACTTATTTTGCCCCATCCCGCGTTCAAACACTATTCGGAAGGCATCCGATTTGGCAGTTTGTCCGTAATGCGCTAACATTGCGGGAGCAACCGGCCGCCCTGGTCGGGCCCGCAGGCCACAGTGCCCGTCGTTGGTCCGTCTGTTTGCTGAATTTCCAGCGGCCCATTCTGCACCTCATTTTCCTGCGTATTCATCTCGCGCCGTGCGTTGCTCACTAGTAGCTTGTTCGGACCCCCGCGAATTAATATATTTCCAGCGGCCCCGCCGCCGTGTCGTAGCTGGCTTTTTGCGCCCCCAGTGGGCCATAGCGGGCAGCCAGCCCCCCGCGCTTTACAGCCAGATGTTCCCCCCTTATTTCCATTATGCATACCATTAACGAGTTGAAGGACCGGCTGCTGTCCGACCTCAAGGAAATTGCCGAAAACCTAAACGTTGGCAACTTTAAACGGCTCAGTAAGCAGGATTTGATTTATAAAATCCTCGACCACCAGGCTCTCACCCCCGGCGCGGCTCCAGTTCCAGCTATTGCTGCCCCGGCTGCCGTTGCTCCGGCGGCGGCCAGCCCGGCCGCTGTGGTGCCCGCCGCCAGTGCTGCCCGCCCAGCCCGCACGGCCACTCGCCGCGCCGCCCCCAGCACGGCCGAACAGCCTTTTTCCGATGTAGCGCCACCCGTGGCTAAGGCCCCAAATGCCCGCCCGGCCCGCGAGCCGCGCCGCGAAGCCGCCGTTGCCGTTGCCGAGGAGCCCGCCCCGGCAGTGGCCGTCGCGGTGGCCCCCACGGTTGAGATATTGGATTCTATTGAGGGCCTGGCCCTGGTTACGCCTTCCGAGGCCACTGGTGCCACCCTGGCCCAGGCACCGGCCACCGCTCCCGAAGAAGCTGCCGCCCCCGCCGTCAGCGCCGACGACCAGAATGCTGCCGCTCCGCGCCTCGACCGCCCCCGTCGGGAGCGCGTTGACCGTGCCGGCCGGCCCATCACCGAGCAGCGTGCTGCCGAAATGGCCGCCGAAAAAGCCGCTAATGAGGCTGCCGCCGCTGCTGCGCCCGCTCCCGAACCCAGCGCCGACAACCGCGAAGGCAATTCTAACGGCCGCCGCGAATTCGGTGGCAATGGCTTTGCCGACCGCCGCGAAAACCGCGCCGACCGTTTCGAGCGCGACAACCGCGAAGCACGCGAGCCCCGCCAGGACCAGCCCCGTGGCCCCCGCCAGGACCAGCAGCCCCGCGAAAACCGCGACAATCAGCAGCCCCGCAACGACCAGCCCCGCCAGGAGCGCGAGCCCCGCCAGGACCAGCCGCGCAACGACCAGCCCCGTGGCGAAGGCAACCGCAACCAAACCCGCGAGGAGCGCTACGCCCAGCGCGACCTGCAACGCCAGCAGCGCCAGCAAAACCCCGATGGCTCGCCCCGCCCCGACCAGCCCCAGGGCCAGAATCAAGGTCAGAACCAGAATCAAAACCAGCAGCAGAACCAGCGCCCACAGCGCCAGGAGTTGGATTTGGTGGTGCCCGGCGGCGGCACGTTTGAGCTGATGCCTGACGGCGGCTACGGCTTCCTGCGCTCGCCCTACTACAACTACCTCAGCTCGCCCGACGACGTGTATGTGTCGCCGCAGCAGGTGAAGCAGTTCGCCATGAAGCCCGGCGATACGGTGGTGGCCACCATCCGGCCGCCGCGCGAGGGCGAGAAATACTTCGCCTTGGTGGGCGTGGAAAGCATGAATGGCCGCACCGTGGAGGAAGTCCGCGACCGGGTGCCGTTCAGCCACCTCACCCCGCTTTTTGCCGACCACCGCATGAAGCTCACCACCAAGCCTAGCCAAATCAGCACCCGCGTGCTCGATTTGTTTGCGCCCATCGGCAAGGGCCAGCGCGGCCTCATCGTGGCTCAGCCCAAGACTGGTAAAACGGTGCTGCTCCAGGAAATCGCCAACGCCATTGCCGAAAACCACCCCGAAGTCTACCTCATGGTGCTGCTCATCGACGAGCGCCCCGAGGAAGTGACCGACATGGCCCGCACCGTGAAGGCCGAAGTGCTCAGCTCGACCTTCGACGAAACGGCCGACCGCCACGTAAAAATCGCCGAAATGGCGTTGGATAAAGCGCGTCGTTTAGTTGAATGCGGCCACGACGTGGTGATTCTGCTCGACTCCATCACCCGCCTGGCGCGGGCTTACAACACGGTGCAGCCCAGCTCGTCGCGCATCCTCTCGGGTGGTATCGACGCGGGCGCGCTGCAAAAGCCCAAGCGTTTCTTCGGTGCGGCCCGTAACGTGGAAGGCGGCGGCTCGCTCACCATCATTGCCACGGCCCTCATCGAAACCGGCTCCAAGATGGACGAGGTTATCTTCGAGGAATTCAAGGGCACCGGCAACATGGAACTGCAATTGGACCGCAAGCTGGCCAACAAGCGCGTGTTCCCGGCCATCGACATTCCGGCTTCCGGCACCCGCCGCGAAGACCTGCTGATGAGCAAGGACGAGCTGAACCGCGTGTGGGTGCTCCGCAAGTTCATGTCGGACATGACGGCCACCGAGGCCATGGAATTCCTCAAGGACCGCATCAAAGGCACCAAGGATAACGAAGAATTCCTGCTGGCGATGAACGGCTAAATAACCTGGTTATCAAAAGCGAAAAGGCCCGCTGCAGCAATGCAGCGGGCCTTTTTTGATGAGTCAGTACAGCCTAATCGTTTGAATTATTCATTTTATTAAAATAATTTAATCGACTCAAATGGTCCTGAAAAAGCCCGCCACATTGCTGCGGCGGGCTATCAGTAGAATAACAATCGTCGATAATAATAAATGGACGTATAAAAATTGTCCACTTGAATAGGGTTAGATATCACGGAGCAAACTGTGGGCTGGAAGAATAAATTCACCACCGTCGAAAATAAATTTTACCTGTTCCGCATAAGTCGCCGGACGAGCAATAGGGCGCTATTTTTGGCAAAAAAACTGCGTATGAATCCCGAATCTCTCGTCCAGCTGCCCGAGTTGCTCTACGTTCACGACCCGTTGTGCGGCTGGTGCTACGGCATGAGCTCGGTTATCAACCAGGTGCAGCGGGCGTTTGCGGGGCGCGTAGATGTGTCGGTGCTGTGCGGCGGCATGGTGCGCGATGCCGATGCCGGCCCGATTGGCGAAAGCTGGGACTACATCCGCCAGGCCCTGGGGCAGGTGGAAGACGTAACCGGCGTAGCCTTTGGCGAACCGTTCAAGGCGCTGGGCGAGGCCGGGACTTACTACTACGATTCCGAGCCGCCGAGCCGGGCCATTGTGGCGTTTCGGCAGCTTACGCAGGACCCGGCCCGCGCCGTGGCTTTTGCCCACGCCGTGCAAACGGCCTTTTTCCGCGACGGCCATGATTTGAACGCCGCCACTACGTATGCGCCGCTGCTGGCCCCGTTTGAAGTGGATGAGGCCGAATTTCTGCGGCGCTGGGCGGCACCCGAAACGGCTACGGCCACCCAACAGGAGCTTGCGGCCGTGGCCCGCATTGGGGTTCAGGGTTTCCCCACGGCCGTGGTGCGGATTGGAGAGCAGGGCTACGTGCTGGCTCGGGGCTACCAGCCGTTTGAGCAGTTGCGGGCGGGGCTGGAGCAGCTGTTGCGCGAGGAATCGGGGCGCTAACGCAGCCGCTACTGTAGCCGCACAGTTTGCTTTTTTAGGGGCGACCAGGTAATATGGCGGCGGTCTTCCTTGCCTTTCAGGTACTCGAAGCCGATGGCATCAGGCCGTTTGGCCAAGTCAGTCCAAGTGGTGGGGGCGAGGTTCTCAATGCCACCGACAAACGGCGTTAGGGCCCCCACGGCCGGCGTGTGAAACTGCGCTGGCAGGAAAAACCGGTCGATGCGGCGGAGCACGAAGGTTTCGCGCTCGGCGCGGGTGGCGGTGGGGGCTTTCATCTCATACACCAGGGCGGCTTCGAGGTCGGGCTCGGTCAGCATTTCGCGGAAAACAACCTGGCCGTTGGGGTCGGTGATAGTGAATTCGGCGGCGCGTTCGAGGATGGACGGGCCACGAAATACCAGCTGGAACTTATCGGTCGGGCCTTTGGGGCGACTGAAATTGTGCGTCAGCCGCGCCACGCGCAGGGTATCGCTCAGGGCCGAAACGGCTTTGGTGCGGGCAGTATCGGGGGCGGGCAGTGCCTGGGTGGTATCGGAGCCCTGGCGGTCAGCTGCACGCGAAACTGTTTCCTCATTTACGGCCGAAGGAGTGGCGTTGCAGGCGACCAGTAGCGGCAGCAACAGAAAGAGTCGGGTGGTACAGGGGGCACAGTGAAGTGAAATGCCCCATTGATACGCGCCGAGGGGCTGCTTAAGTTGCCGCTGGCGCACGGCCAGCGCTCAGCGCCAGAGCAGCATGGCGATAAAGGCCGCGCTCAGGCACAACGATGAAATCTGGTTCATTCGCATGGTGTGCTCAAAATCGGCGGCGCTTTCGTCGTGCCACACGGCCCAGGCCCAGCGGCCGAACAGCACCACCACCGGCCCGGTAGCCACCAGAAAAATCAGCAGTGGGTGGATTTCCTGGCGCAGCCAATAGGCCAGGCCCAGCGCCGCTGCGCCCGCCAGCAGCCCCACCGCCGCAAATATGAACGTGCCCCGAATGCCCAGTCGCAGGCTCAGGGTGTGGTCGCCGCGCCGGGCATCTTCCTCATGCTGGTACACCTGCGTGAGTGGGTAGGAGCCGCACAGGAACAGCGTGCTCACCAAGGCCAGCAGCAGATTGGTTTTCTCAAAAAGCTGCGTCGGCGTAGCGCCCACGCCCACCTGCGTCATCAGCAACGTGAAAGCGCCCTGGAAAATAACCACTACCAGCGTGCTCAGCAGCGGGTATTTCTTCAGCCGGATGCCCTCGTAGCTGTAGGCTTTTGACACCAGCAAATACACCACCACCAGCGCCGCGAAGGGCAGTGACAGCAGCGCCGCGCCCGCCACGGCCAGCGCATCGAACAGCCAGACCAGGTGCAGCAGCTCGGGCGTGACTTTGGGCGGCGCTTTGAGGCCACCAATGCTGCCTTCGTCCTTATCGTAATAGGAATTGTAGCCGTTGGAGGCGGGGTACGCCAGCAGGTGCAGCACCACAAACACGCTCAGGGCCCGCCAGCCGCTCCACGGCCCGCGCAGGGCACTCAGCCCAAACCAGAATACGGGCATGAGGTACACGGAAAACGGGATGCGCAGCAGCGGCAGTGCCCGCCGATAATTTTCAATTATCAATGAAGAATCAAGAATGAAGAATGAGGAATGACAACAAAGGTCGCTCTGTCAATTCTTCCTTCCTCATTCTTCCTTATCAATTAAGCGTAGCATTTGGCCAGCCGATGAGATACGTGACCTGTGGCCCCCACCAGTGCCGCTTTTTGCCGGCCTGCCAGGCGAAAGTGCTGTCCGGGTCGGCCGCCCGGGCCAGGGCCAGCAGCTCGGCCGTGGAGTACATGCGCAGCAGCGATACCGACCCATCCCAGATAGTGCAGAGCGGAATGATGGGAATTAAGTAAGTAAATACCAGTCGGCTGAGTCGAAATGGCCGGAAAAACGGGGTGAGCAGCAGCTGCGCCACCGGCAGCACCGTCACGGCCAGCAGCAGCTCGGCCCAGTGCTTGCCCGCCCCCTCAAACACGCCGATGCCGGTGCCGGCCCGCACGGCATCGCGCAGCATGGCAGTGGCCGCCTCGGGCGGGAAGTGGTGGAAGGCCGAAAAAATGGTGCGGAAGCCCGCCAGCTGCGCGGGCACAGCCAGGGCATTTACCGCCGCCGGCTCGTAGCCAATGGCGCCGTGGGTGCGCCGGGCAATATCGGCCCAGGCGACGGGCTGGGGGTAGAGGTCGGTGAGGGTGATGGTGGCCGTGGGCTGGCCGTGGGTGCGCAGGGCGGCCAGCACGGTCTCGGTGCCGCCGCCGGCCCCGGCACCTAGCTCCAGCACGTGGGTTTGGGCGGTGCGGGTGAGGCCCTCGGCCAGCAGCGGGGCAATGGGCCGGTAGGTGCCCAGCAGCGAAATCATAAATCGTAGGTAATCCATCATCCCGGCCCGAATGGTGGCCGGAAACCACGGCAAATCCTCAAACTCAAACAACCGAAGGCGAAGGCGCATAAACCGAACTTACGCAAAAACCACCCGGCCCGCCGACGTTGCTGCCGACAAACCGGGTGGTTTAAAGCCAGGACGCGGCAGATGAGCAGGGCCCTGCATTGAATGGGGTTGAATTGGCCATCTTTACGCCTCGGCATCTTTGCTTTTTCTTGGAAAAATATTAATATTCCATTAAAGTATTGGCTCATCTTCGTTCGGGGATACCCGCTGATAGGAGGATGCCGTTAAGCTGAACTTTGAACCTTTGCTCTCCGCTGCTGCGGTCGGCGCCTCCCCGCTTATGAACCTGCTACTCATCGAAGACGAATCCGGTATTGCCCGCTTTCTGAAACAGGGCCTCGAGGAAGAGGGCTTTGTGGTGGATGTGGCCGCTGCCGGCCCCGCCGGCCTCGCCCAGGCCCAGGCCCGGCCCTACGACCTGCTGCTCGTGGACTGGATGCTGCCCGGCCTCACGGGGCTGGAAGTGTGCCAGCAGCTGCGCGCCCGGCAGCTCACGACGCCCCTTATCTTCCTCACGGCCAAAGACACCGTGGCCGATACCGTGGCCGGCTTGCAGGCCGGTGCCAACGACTACATCAAAAAACCGTTTCATTTTGCGGAGCTGCTGGAGCGCATCAGAGTGCAGCTGCGGCCCGTGCCCGCGTCGGCCGAGCAGTTCGTGCTCGGCCCCATCACGCTGGATGTGGACACGCACCAGGTGCATAAAAACGACAAGAAAATTGCCCTCACCCAGAAGGAATTTGCCCTGCTTGAATACCTGCTGCGCAACAAGGGCAAGGTGTGCCGCCGCCAAAGCATTATCGAAAATGTGTGGGACATTCACTTCGAATACAATACCGGCGTGCTCGATGTGTACATGAACGCGCTGCGTAAGAAGCTGGTTATGAGAAAGGATGACGAGTATTTGCAGACCGTGCGCGGCATTGGTTACGTGGCCCGGGACTAGCTGAGGTAGGAGGGCGAAATGCCAGAACGTAGCAACTTTGCCACCCATGCCCCAAAATCCCCCAATGTCGCTCACTTTCAAAAACCGCATTGCCCTGCACTACATGCTGGCCACCGCCGCGCTGGTGGCGGCCGTGTACCTGGTGGTTTTTGGCGTGGTGCAGCACCGGGTGTACCTCGATTTGGACAACAGCCTGCGATTTGAGGTGGCCAAGCACATGGGAAAGTTGCGGCTGGATGGTTCGCAGGTGGTCTTTTTGCACCGGCAGGAGTGGCAGGAGCGGGAGCACCGCGAGGTGCAGGTGGCCCCGGTGTTCATTCAACTGGCCGATGCGCGCGGCCGGGTGCTCGACCGCTCGCCCAACCTGAAAAATGACCTGTTGCCCTTCGACGCCACCCCGCCGCTGGTGCCGCTGAATTCCACGCTGCGCGGGCAGGCCCTGCGGCAACTGGCCGAGCCTATTCGGCCGGCCGGCACCACGGTGGGCTATCTGGTGGCGGCCATTTCGTCGGAGGCGGCCCGGCACGTGCTCGACAGCCTCGAAACCGTGCTGCTGCTTTCGTTTCCGGTGGTGCTGCTGCTGGTGTTTGGGCTGGCGCGGGGGCTGGCCGGGCGCAGCATTGCGCCCATTGCCCAAATTACGGCCACCACCAACCGCATTACCAGCAACAACTTAGCCGAGCGCATTGCCCTGCCGCCGCGCCCCGACGAGCTCCACACCCTGGCCAGCGCCATCAACAGCCTGCTCCAGCGCATCGAGCAGGCGGTGGAGCGCGAAAAGCAATTCACCGCCGATGCCTCGCACGAGCTGCGCACGCCGCTGGCCGTGCTGCGCGGCACCCTCGAAGTGCTGGTGCGCAAGCCCCGCACGCCCGCCGAATACGTGGAAAGCATCGGCCTCGGCATCGGCGAAATCGACCGCCTCAGCCTCCTCGTCGACCAGCTGCTGTTGCTGGCCCGCTTCGGAACCCAGGCCAAAGACCTGAAGCGGCAGGAGCTGTCGGTGCTCAGCTGCGTGCACGATGTGCTGCATCGCCACCGCGTCGACCTCAGTGCCAAGCACATCCGCGTCGATGTGGAAGACGGTGACCTGCCGCCCATCGTGTCAGACCCATTTCTGGTCGATTTGATTCTGGACAACCTGCTGGCCAATGCCATTAAGTATTCGCCTGCCGGCTCTGCCATCACCGTGGGTTTCTCGCGGCCCGCAGCGCACCTGCGCTGCACCATCAGCGACGAGGGTATCGGCATTCGGCCGGAGGATTTGGCGCGGATTTTCGACCCGCTTTTTCGGTCCGATGCGCTGGCGCACAAGCAAATCGGCGGTACCGGGCTGGGCTTGTCCATTGTGGCCAAGGCTTGCGGTCTACTGCACATCGAGGTGAGCGTGGCCAGCGAGCTGGGCCGGGGCACCACGTTTACCCTGCTGTTTCCCGCCGAATCGGCGTAGGCTGACCGGTGAGTTGGGGTATGCTTAGTATTTGGACAGTAGGTTGATGCGCTGAAAACTGCTGTAAGCAGGCCAAATCCAACCCCGCCTCCGCCACCGGAGAATTACGAATCCTGTCCCGTAGATGCAAGTATTGAGCAAAGCGCTGCTTCCCCCGATTGTGTAGGCGCTAACTTGGGCTGGGCAATAGCTGCGGGGGCGGCAGGCATTGAGAATAAAATTTGGTGGAAGCATGACAAATACATCAACTCTTTTTATAAACTTTGCATTACAAAGCACTTCGAAAAATATGAAGTCCGCCGCTGCTCCCGACCCCCTTGCTCAGCTCACCGAAATCCGCGCTATTATGGAGCGCAGCTCGCGCTTTTTGTCGCTCTCGGGCCTGAGTGGGGTAGGGGCGGGCGTGGTGGCGCTGCTGGGGTCGGCGGCGGGCCACTTCTATTTGCAAAGCGAATTTCCCGACGGCTACCTGCGCCTGATGCAGGCCTCGGAGCCGGAACGGCGGGCAGCCCTGCCGTTTCTGCTGCTGCTGGCGGGCGGTATGATTGCGGCGGCGCTGCTGGTGGCCGTGTTTTTTACTCGGCGCCGCACCCACAGCAGCGGGCAAACCCTGTGGAGCAGCCCGGCACGCCGGCTGGCCGTGGCCCTGGCCGTGCCGCTGGTGGCGGGCGAGCTGTTCTGCCTGCGCCTGTACCTGGGCGGCGATGCGGGCATGGTGGTGCCGTGCCTGCTGCTGTTCTACGGCCTCGCGCTGCTCAACGCCAGCAAGTACACCCTCGACGAAATTCGTTTGCTGGGCCTCAGCCAAATCGGACTTGGGCTGCTGGCCATGCTGCAGCCCGGCTGGGGCTTGGCTTACTTTGCACTCGGCTTTGGCCTGGGCCACATTGGCTACGGCCTGCTGATGTATAACCGCTACGAGCGGCCGGGCGCGGCCGGCACCTCGGCCCAATAACCCCGCAGCAACTCGGTGAAGCACCTCATCCACACTCTCAATAAGGCCTTTGACCACCGCGTGCGGCTGGGCGTAATGGCCGTGCTGTTGGCCAACGATTCTGTGAGCTTCAACGACTTAAAAGAAGTGCTCGACCTGACCGATGGCAACCTTGCCAGCCACGTAGCCGCCCTCGAAAAAGCCGAATACGTCCTCGTCAGCAAGCAGTTTATCGGCAAGAAACCCAACACGACTTACACCGCTACCGCCGCCGGCAAGGCCGCGTTTCAGCAGCACCTGGCCACGCTGGAGAAGCTGCTGCGGCCCTGATTTTTTGAGAAAGGAGCAAGTCAGGCTCTTTTTTTTGACTAGTAACTTTGAATAGCAAAGTTTTTTTAAGATTGGTTCTTCGATTTATTCCAGCTGCTGGCCCGGCTCATTTAGCGGCCTTAAATCTATTCTTCATCTAACTGATTGTTCATGAACCCGGTCATTCCTGTTTCCGCCCATTCGGATACGGCCCAGCTGCAAACCACGGCTGCAGCGTCACTTTCAACCATCTAGAAGGCATTGCTGCCGCTGGGCGTAGTGCTATTCGACTGGCTTTTCTGGCGCGAGGGCGGCGGGATAAATATGCTGGTATTCAAGTTGTTTGTGCTGGTGGTGCAGTTTGTGCTGCTACCGCGCCACGCGGCGGTGCGCCGCTCCGGCTCCTTCTGGCTGATGGTGGGCGGCAGCCTGTTTGGGGCCGCCATGATGGCGGTATATGGTTCGGCGGTGGCGGCGCTGGCCTGTATGGCCTCGTTGCTGATGCTGCTGGGCTACGTGAACCAGCCGCACCTGAAGCTGGTGCTCTATGCCCTGCTAACGGCTGCTAATAGCCTGGCAAAAGCCTAGTTGCGCATAGTGTTGGGGGGCGGGCTCCGCGCAATACCGGGGCGGGCATGCGCCGCAGCTGGTTCTACGGCCGCTTTTTTCTGGTGCCGCTGGGCATTCTGGGGGCTTTTCACCTGCTCTTCGCGGTGGCCAACCCGCGCCACGAGGCCCTGAGCAGCCAGGCGCTGGCGCGGCTGGGCGAGTGGTTGGTGCGGTTGCTGCCCGATATCTCCTTGGGCCACCTGCTGTTTATCGCGCTGGGCTTTCTGGTAACGGCCGGGGTGGTGATAGTGGTGCCGGTGTACTACTTCGCCGACCACGAATCACGCTTCGGGGAGTTTGTGCGGCGGCAGCGCGACCGGGTGGCCTCCTTCGGGGTGCGCCGGCCCGATTTCGGCTTCCGCAACACCCGGATGCTCGATTTGCGCAAGGAATTTCTGGTCGCCGCCGCCGTTTTCGGGCTGGTGAATGTGCTGCTGCTAGCGGTGAATGCCATCGATATCAATTGGCTCTGGTTTGGGTTCGAGCCCGCGCCGATGTTCGACCTGGCGCAGTTCGTGCACGAAGGCACGTATGTGCTCATCTTCAGCATCCTGCTGGCCATGGGCATCGTGCTGTGGTTCTTCCGTCGCAACCTGAATTTTTATGCGCCCGGTCTGCCGTGGCTGCGCTGGGGCGCCACGGTGTGGGTGGCCCAAAATGTCGTGCTGGCTGCCTCGGTGGGCCTGCGCAATTATTACTATATTCTGAACAGCGGGATTGCCTACAAGCGCATTGGGGTGTGCTTCTTCCTGCTGCTGGTGTTTTTTGGGCTGGCCATGGTGCTGCTCAAAATCTGGCAGCGCCGCTCGGCCTACAGCCTCGTACGCCTCAATTCGCTGGCCGCTTATGCGGTGCTGCTGCTACTGGCCGCCGGCAACTGGGAGGTCTGGATTGCGGAGTACAACCTCCAGGCCCGCTTCCGCAGCGTCGATATTGGCTTTCTGCTGGCCATGCCCGGCCGCACGCTGCCCACGCTGGTAGCCCACCGCAGCGCGCTCGATGCCGCCGCCCACCTCACCACCGCCGATGAATACGGCAATGCCACCGCCATCATGGCCGCCGCTGCCCAGCAGCACCTCAACGCGGCCGTGGTTGAATGGCAGGCGCACCACCGGGCCCAAACCGGCTGGCAGGGCTTCACCTACGCCGACTGGCAGGCTTACCAGCAATTGAAAAACAGCAATAGTCACTTATATAGGACTTACGCAGTTGAAGCACTAACCAACTGAAAAACAGCAATATAATAAATATATGTCTTTAATGCAAGTCATTGATTTTCAGGTTACATAGCTTTTTAAGTGCGTAAGTCCTATTATAAATAAAGACTCCGGATGACCTCCATTTCCCAATTCGCGCTCACGTTTTTCGGCATCCTGTTCTGCATCGGCGATGTGGCCGCGCTGGGCCTGCTGCTGGTGTGGCAGGAACGCGCCGCCTCGCCCGATGCCCGCTGGCGGCGACTGATACGTGGTGTGCTGCCGGCCACCATTGTGCTGCTGAGCCTGCTGCTGCTGGCCTTCACCCAACTCATGCTGTTATGGTCGCGGCAGTAGGGGCGGCTGTTTCGCGCGCAGTCATGGCGGCTAACAAACGCAGCTGGCTACCGCCGTGGCCCGTGGTGCCGCCCCGCCTGTGGCTCACGGCGGCCGCCATCGTCGTGGCGGGCCTGAGCATTTTTTTTGAGAATGAGATAATGCCAAACCACCACAAAGCTCAGCTTTGGAGCTGGGTTGTGCTGGGAGCCTTGGTGCAGGTTGGGGGCGTGCAGCTACTCAGGGTCTTGCGAGCCTGGCTGCGCGCTTACCATGGCCCGGGCGTGGTGCGCCTGCTAATGTGGGGCATTGTGTTGCCGGCTTACATCTTTTTGTCACCGCTACTGTTTTTTACCTGCGTATTCACTTGTGTGGCCTTGTAAGTGCCCTGGCCGGGTAGCCAGAACAAAGAGTGAAAAGAAGCCTTTTGGAACGACGCGGGGGCGGTGTTCAATCAGGGGATTATGTAAACCGGTATCAGTCCTACTCTTGTGGGTTAATGACAAAAAATGCCTCGCAATGAATCAATTCAGGCTTTATGCTAGTCATAATATTCAGTTGCAAGATTTCTCGAAACTTGAAATAATGATTTATTAAAGATTATTGTTTAGCTTGGCGGCCCGTTAGGCTTCCCATACTGAGAACAGCCCACTACGGTATCATCATCGCCTACCCTACATGGCGCGTAAGCTGCTTCTGACTGTGCTCATCATCGCCCTGCTCATTGAGCTGGCGCTGACCGGGGGGGCGTTTTTCGCCCCGGTGTTCACCCTCACGCAATTTGGGGTGAAGTACGGTCCCGAAACCACGTTTCTGGCCTACATCGTGGCGTGGCTGTTGCTGTTTGTGTCGTTGGTGGCGGCGGTGGCAGTGGTGCAAGTGGCGCGTCGGCGGCCCGGGTTTGCTACCTGGTGCTACCTGCTGGGCGTGTGGTGGATAGGCATCGGCGCGGGTATTTATTTCGCCTTTGGCAAGCCCGACAACTTATTGCTCGATTCCGTAAAAGGCCTGCTGATTGTGGTGCTGACGTGGCGCTGCCAGGCTTCGCGCACCATGGCGCGGCGTTACTAGCCGAAGCTCAGTATCTTGGGGGCCACTTAGCTGCTTCGTATTGTCCCGCCCTATGCCTACTTCTCACTTGCACCCGTCGGCCGTCGTTCCCAAAATCTCGCGCTTGGGTCGGACCCTGGCCAGCGCGCAGGTACTAAAGGAAACGCTGAGCATCATCTTCCTGGGCCTGCCGCTGGTAAAGGCCGCGCCGCTGGTGCTGCTGTCGGCGCTGCCGGGCGTGGTGCTGTATCTGCTGCACTGGCATCTGGCGCTGGGCCGGGCCGGGCGGGTATTGGCGGCGGCGGTGTGGGCTTTCACGCTGCTCGATGAGCTTTGGGGCCTGCTGCTGTTTCAGGAGCTGGACTCGCCCACGCGCGGCCAAATCCGCCTGTTGCACTGGAGTTATTTCCTGGGTCTGGGCATTATCCTGCTGGCCCTGGGGGAGTTGGGCTGGCGTTGGCAGCGCCGCCGCGCCAAAGCCCTGCGCAACGTGCACCACAAAGCCGTGCTGGCGGCCCGGCAGCGCGACTAGCCTACTGGCCGGGGTACGCCTCCCGATTTGCCCACCGGGCGTTTATTCCTGACTATTGGGGCGGGGGTCTGGTATATTTGCCGTTCTTCGTGGCGGAGCCAAGGCTCCGTTTTTCTACTTGCCGCCTCTTATGGCCGACCTCAAAACGTCTCCTTCCGCTTCTTCTTCCGGTGCTAAGCCCAAGCCGCCGCGCCGCCGCTGGCCGCTGCGGGTAGCCAGTTGGGCCTGGGTAGTGTTCGGCTTAGTTATTATCCTGTTTTTGGTGTACCCTTTTCTGGTAAGCACCAATTTCATGTTCCTGTTTGGTAAGTCGCCCAGCCTGGCCGATTTGGAGAATCCGAAAGTGGAGCGGGCGTCGGAAATCTATACGTCGGATGGGGTGCTGATTGGCAAGTACTTTCGCGAAAATCGTTCGCCGGTGCGCCTCAGTCAGATGTCGCCCCTACTCATCAAAGCATTGGTCGCAACCGAGGACGTACGCTACTACGAGCACTCGGGCATCGACCTCACGGCGGTGCTCGGGGGCTTCTGGGCATCATTGCATGGCGAAAAGCGCGGGGGCTCCACCATCACCCAGCAACTGGCCAAAAACCTCTATAAAATTCGCCGCCAGCAGAGCCGGGGCGCTTTGGGCTACATTCCGGTGGTGAGCACCATTGTGGCCAAAACCAAGGAATGGCTCACCGCCGTAGAGCTGGAGCGGCACTATACCAAGCGCGAAATCCTACGCATGTACCTTAACACGGTGGAGTATGGCTCCAGTGCTTTCGGCATTAAAGTAGCGGCCAAAACCTTCTTCAACACCTCGCCCGATAGCCTGAAGCCCGAGCAGGCGGCCATGCTGGTGGGCGTGCTCAACAACCCCACGGCCTATAATCCCAAGTTCCACCCGGCGGCCGCCCTACGCCGCCGCAATGTGGTGCTCGACCGCATGGCCCAGGCCGGGGTGCTGCCCAAAGCCAAAATCGCCGTCCTCAAAGCCACGCCCATTGTGCTCGATTACCACGTCGAAAAGCACATCGACGGGCCCGATACCTACTTCCGCAGCGCCATCAGCCAGTTTGTGGATGCGTGGTGCGACAGCACGGGCCACGATATGTACCGCGACGGCCTCAAAATCTACCTGTCCATTGATTCGCGCATGCAGGCCCACGCCGAAGAGGCCCTGCACGAGCGCATGAAAGCCCTTCAGCGCCAGTTCGACAACTTCTGGCAGAACAAGGGCCGCGACCCGTGGGTGGACGACCAGGGCAACGAAATCCCCGACTTCATTTCGACCCAGATGAAGCGCACCGAGAGCTACAAAACCCTCGCCAACCACTACCGCAACCAGCCCCAGCGCCTCGATTCGGCCCTGAATGCCAAGCGGCCGATGAAAGTATTCACCTGGAAGCACGACGACAACGACACTACGCTTGTCATGTCGCCGCTCGATTCGCTGGCCTACTACAAGCATTTCCTGCAATCGGGCATGATGTGCATGGACCCCTTCACCGGCCACATCAAGGCCTGGGTGGGCGGGCTTGACTACCGCTTTTTCAAGTACGACCATGTGAAGCAGGGCAAGCGCCAGGCCGGCTCCACGTTCAAGCCCTTCGTGTACCTCACGGCCCTCGACAACGGCTATACGCCCTGCGACCGCATCCGCGACCAGCGCGTAACCATCAACTACGTCGAAAACGGCAAGCCCATGGAGTGGAAGCCCGACAACGTGACCCGCGAATACACCGGCATCAACATGACCCTGCGCCACGCCATGGCCCGCTCCGTCAACTCCGTGACAGCCCAATTGACTGAGAAAGTGGGCTGGGACAACGTGGCCAAATACGCCCACAAAGTCGGCATCACGTCGCCGCTGCTATCGGTGCCCAGCATCGGCCTCGGCTCGGCCGGCGATGTGAGCGTGTACGAGATGGTGGACGCCTACAGCACGTTCATGAACTCCGGCTTCCGCTCCGACCCGCGCCTCGTGACACGCATCGAAGACCGCAACGGCAACGTTATTAAGCAGTTTGACCCCGCGCAGCACCGCGCCATCCCGGCCGAAACCGCCTGGCTGATGACCTACATGCTGCGCGGCGGCATGGAAGAGCCCGGCGGAACCTCCCAGGCCCTGTGGGACTACGACCTCTGGCACAACGACAACCAAATCGGCGGCAAAACCGGCACCACTTCCAACTATTCCGACGGCTGGTACATGGGCATGACCAAGGACCTGATGACCGGCGTGTGGGTGGGCGGCGAAGACCGCAGCATTCACTTCACCGGCTCGCAGCAGGGCGAAGGCGGCCGTACGGCCCTGCCCATCTTCGGCAAGTTCATGGAGAAAGTGTACAAAGACAAAGAGTTGGACTACACCCCCGGCCACTTCCCCGCCGCTTCGGTCAAAATCGTGAAGAAGTATAACTGCGTGTCGGAATCAGAGCCTACCCGCCGCCGCGCCGAGGCCGTGGACACCATAGCCGCCGACAACCTGCTGGAGCAGATGAACAGCGGGAGTGGTGTGCCGGATAGTGTAAAGGGCCGGCGCTAGTTAGCGCTATTTTAGAAAACGGAGGCCGAAGCCGTTGTTAACACTAAGTGCTGATTTCCCAGCCCCAAAGCTTTTTTGAGCCGGCCAACTAGCGTTGTCTGAACCTCGCTGATTGCGTCCCACATTTCTTGCCCTGCCACCTGTTGGGGCCAGATGATGTTGGTTTTCCAGCTAGTCGAATAGGCCAGCCACCCTATTATCCCAGCTTCCAGATGAGCGCCTAATTCCTGTAGCATCTCCAACATTCCGGGAGTGTAGTGAGAAATCTGCGTCCAGTTCTTCTCCGAAGTCATGAAGACGATAAACCAATCGTCAGCCACTGGGCCGTTTGCCGTTGTGTATTCGCCAATCAGCTTTATACTATCAATAGGAATTCGGACTACTTCCTTGCTTCCTTGGGTTAAGACAACGCACTTGTCTGCTAGAAAAACTTTCGTTGCTGCCTGTTCCTGTATTGTAGCCATTAGTGGGAGGGTATGTGCAGGCACAATAATTTCCTTTCCGGTACATCGGACTCATTACTGGAGACCTCAGCTGGCTCGCGGGGCCATTAGAGAACTTTTCGGAGCCATCAGAACGGTTTTCGGAAACGTTGAATACATCACCGGCAACATATTATTCCAACAGCGAGCCCGCTGTCAACGGCCGTAACGACGGGTGCAGCGTGAGCATCAGAATTTCGGTCTGGCTCACGACCCGGTAATTCAGGCGGTATTTCTGATAGAATAGCTCACGCACATCCGGGCCTTCGGCTTCTGGCACCACGCGGCCCAGCAACGGCTGGCTTTCCAGTAAGGCAGCTTTGCCAAAAACGGCATCCGTCAGCCGCTCAGCCGAGCGGGGCGAAAAGGCGTGCAGGTAATCGCGGGCTTCGTGAATCTCCGTAATAATGCGCCGCGACCATCTTATTTGGACCATTGCCGCAACAGCTCGCGCGCTTCCTGGGTCGAGTACGTTTCGCCCCGTTCACCTTGCTTTATTGCCTCCTCAATTTTCTCTACCAGAATGAGCTTATCAACCAATTCATCGATGGAAAACTCGCGCGGCAAGTCTTTCAGGATAACGGAAATCTGTTCTTGGCTAATCATAACAAAAGAAATGATGGCAGTAGCCTAAGATACAGGAAAAACGCTAGTGACGGTTCAATCCCAAGCTCGCCAGTGTGCTACTCCGTCCCGTACAACGCCCCCAGTGCCCCGCGCAGCTCCGGATACTCAAACGTGAAGCCCTGCGCCAGTACCTTTTTGGCGCTCACGTTCTGTGAGGCCAGCACGATTTCACTCATCTCGCCCATCGCCAGCTTCAGGCCGAAGGCTGGCACCTTGGGTAATATCAGCGGGCGGTGCAGCACATCGGCCAGCACTTCGGTGAAGGCCTGATTGGTGGCGGGGTAGGGGGCCACCGCGTTGTAGGTGCCGTGCCAGGCCGGGTCTTCCAGCATGGCGATGAACAGGCGGCACAAGTCATCGAGGTGAATCCAGGACATGTACTGCCGGCCGCTGCCCAGCGCCGCGCCCGCGCCCAGCTTTACGGGCCGGGCAATCTGGGGCAGCGCCCCGCCGTCCGTGCTCAGCACCACGCCAATGCGCGGAATTACCGTGCGGATGCCCAGCGCCGCGATGGGTGCGGCCGCCAACTCCCATTGGTGCGATACATCGGCCAGAAAGTCATGGGTAGGCAGGGCAGGAGGCGTTTCCTCAGTCACCAGCTTATCGCCGGCATCGCCATAAATCCCCACCGCCGACGCTGAAATAACGGCCTGAACGTGGTGGCCGGGCTTGGCTAGCTCGCGGGCCAGCAATGCCAGGCCACCCAGCCGGCTGGTCATAATCTCGCGCTTGCGCTCATCGGTCCACTTGCCGTCGGCCACGCTGGCTCCGGCTAGGCTCACGATGTAGTCGGCATACGGGATGGCTGCCTCGTCAATCGTGCCGGCATCCACGTCCCACCGGAAACTATGGTAGTGGTTGCTTTTGGCAGGCTCGCGGCTCAGCAGGGCCACCTCAAAGCCGCTGTCAATCAGCATTTCGGCCAGGCGGGTACCAATCATGCCGGTGCCACCGGTAATAAGGACTTTACGAGGGGAGGTATCGGTCATGGTGGCGTTATCGGTTATGGAATATCAATTGCCCGCTTACTGGAGTGTCCTTGCCGGCCGACAACAGACACCGAATTAACTGCTAATTCCGGTATTATTTCCCAATCTGCCGCAGAAACTCCCGTCGCAGCGCCTCATCCTCCGCAAAACGGCCGCCGTACTCGCTGGTCAGCGTCGAGCTGCTGGTATCGTTCACGCCCCGGCTCATCACGCAGAGGTGGTCGGCTTCGATGAGCACGGCCACATCGTCGGTGCCCAGGCTCTGTTTTAGCTCCTCGGCAATCTGGCGCGTCAGGCGCTCCTGCACCTGCGGGCGGCGGGCATAGTACTGCACTACCCGGTTCAGCTTGCTCAGGCCCACTACGTTGACCCCCGGCAGATACGCCACGTGCGCCTTGCCAATAATGGGTACGAAATGGTGCTCACAGCACGAAAACAGCGTGATATCGCGCTCCACCAGCAGCTGGTGGTACTCGTAGCGGTTGTCGAACATGCGCACATCGGGCCGGTTCTTGGGGTCGAGGCCCTTGAACCATTCCTGCACGTACATCTTCGCCACGCGGCGCGGCGTGCCGGCTAGGCTGTCGTCGGTCAGGTCGAGGCCCAGCTCGCGCATGATAGCCTCAAAATGGCCGCTGATGGCCGTAATCTTGTCCTCATCAGAGCGCGCGAAAGCATCATCGCGCAGCGGCGTACGCAAGCCTATGGGCAAGTGCGCGTCGGAGGCCGGAAGTGGGCCGGAAGGGTTATCCATGATATTCTACAAAGTTACGGTCTGTCTCGTAGAGCGTGACCGAAAGGGCCAGCGCCGCGTCCAGATGCGGGCGTAGGCGCTGCCAAATGACCACGACGATGTTCTCGGCCGTGGGGTTTAGATTCCGGAACTCTTCCGTATCCAGGTTGAGGTTGCGGTGGTCGTAGCGGTCGAGGACTTCGTGTTTAATGAGGTCGCTCAGCCGTTTCAGGTCGTAAACGTAGCCAGTTTCCGGGTCTATCTCACCGGTCAGGCGCACGGTCAGGTTGTAATTGTGGCCATGAAAATTTGGGTTATTGCACTTGCCAAATACCCGCTGGTTGCGGGCGTCGTCCCAGGCAGGATTGTGCAGGCGGTGGGCAGCATTGAAATGCTCGGTGCGGCAAACAGTTATTAGCATAGGCGGCTACAACCTCCGATTCCGATACTTTGTTGCGTCAGGGTGCCCCTTACTAGTAGTATTCTGAGGTCGTGGGGAAGCAATAATAAATTTTTGTAGAATTTAATATGGCCCTGATATGAATAAATCAACAAAAATGGCATAATCCTGAAAAAAGCAAGGTCTATCAGAAGTTGCATAGAATAAAGGTCCTAAATTTGAAAACCGGACAACGGTACCGCTAGCAACGGCTTTCTGACCGACCATCTTTAATGCTTTCATAAGTTTTTATTCCCATGAAACGAAGCGTACTCATTCTAATCCTTATATGCCTGGCTACACTGGGCAGCTATGCCCAGAAATCCCCTGTGGATGAAGCAGATAAATCGATTAACAGCATTCCGCGCAAAGGTCAGCAGGTGAGCATGCAGCTCGATAACCGCCGCGTTGAAACCGCCTGGATCAAGCAGTTAGGGGATAAATTCGGTAGCAAGCTGAAGAATAATAAAGGCGTGCTCACGATGGATGGCGTGGTTATTGAAGAAATTGCACCCAACCCGATTCGCGTTATCAGCAAGGTCGACGCTACCCCCACCGGTACCACCGTATGGTGGAGCATCGACCTGGGCAATGCTTACCTCGGCAAGGAGTCGACGCCCGTGCAGTGGAAGTCGGCCGAGAAATACCTGAAAGATTTCGCCCGCATGATGTACCGCGAAGACCTGGTTTCGCAGATTTCGGAAGCTGAGCGTGCACTCGTGGCCTCGCAGAACAACCACATGGCTGTCATCGAGAAGGCGAACACCATCAAGAAGGACATCGATAAGAACAAGGCGCGCAAAGTTGAAATCCAGCAGATGCTGGCTGCTAACGCTGCTGAGCTCCAGCAATTCAATAACCTTATCGACACCAACCTGAAAGAGCAGGAAGCTGCCCGGGGCGATATTGTGAACATGCGCGTGGCTCTGGAAGCCGTGAAAGACCGCCTGAACAAAATCGAGTAGTGTCCGCCGGCCCCGGCCGTCAAATGCCTGCCAGAACAAAAAGCTCCACCCGCACCGGTGGAGCTTTTTGTTTGCCCTGCGCCCAACCCTGCCGGCTCAACTACGTTGGCAATAAAGGCAGTACTTGCTGCCCTATTAATCCAACCCAAGACACCCCACCCATGGAAAAGACCGAAGTTCAACACCAGGTTCATCTCGATAGCACCATCGAACTGCTCGGCGGCAGCCTTACCGAAGCGCTGGCCCGCGCAGGCCTCGACAATACCCTGCAGCAATGGATTGCCGACGTGAAGGCCCTCGACAACCCCGAACTACACCAGGTAGTGGTTGATTTGCAGGACCTGAAAGCCCATTTTGGCGGCACCAGCAACCCCGACATGCAGCTCGTGCGCAAGCTCCTGCATCGGATGGGTACCAACACTGACCGCGCTGCCGTTTTTGCCGATGGCAACACGCAGCCCCGCGTAAAAGCGCTGAGCGAGGCATTGCTGGCCGCAGCCAAGCAGCTGGGCCACGATGAGGAGAATACTCCTGCGGAGGATTTGAAGGCCGACTCGGCATCGAATAGCTAGAGCTGCAATACTACCGGTGACATAGCCGGCCGTATTACACGCAAAAAAACCGACTCTCTTTTGGGGAGTCGGTTTTTTTGTGGGGCAGCCTTGCGGCTGCGGCAATACTTAAGCTACGGCCGCCTTGGCTACCGGGTTCAAGCGACGCTCTTTGATACGAGCCTGCTTGCCCGAGAGGCCACGCAGGTAGAACAGACGGGCGCGACGTACTTTACCGCGACGGATAACCTCGATTTTCTCGATGTTAGGCGACAGCAGGGGGAAGATACGCTCGGTACCGATTTGGTTCGAAATCTTGCGAACGGTGAAGGTTTCACCGTTGGAGCTGGGGTTACGACGCTGAAGAACAACGCCCTGGAACTGCTGAATGCGTTCCTTGGCACCTTCGCGGATTTTTACGTGCACGTTCACGGTGTCGCCGGCGGCGAACAGAGGGAAGCTGGCGCGGCGCTCCTGCGATTCGGCCTGGATAAAGTCAAGTAGTACGCTCATGGCTGAGAAAATTGCGAAAGACGGCGCCGCCGTCGGGAATTAGTATTTTATCGAAACGGAGCGCAAAGATAGCGCTTTCCCGTGGGTTTAGCAAGTGATTTGTAGAACATGCGTTAGCTTGTTCCCTGATTTGCTGTCAATTCAACGACTGCGCAAGCTAAAGCATGCGCTACGAGAGCAAATCGGGGCGGCGGGCCTGCGTGCGGGCCAGGGCCTGGTCGTGCCGCCACTCTTCGATTTTGGGGGTGTTGCCCGAAAGCAGGATTTCCGGTACGGCCTGCCCACGCCACTCGGCGGGCCGGGTGTAGATGGGCGGAGCCAGCAAATCGTCCTGAAAAGAATCGGACAAAGCCGATTCTTCGTTGCCCAGCACGCCCGGCAGCAGCCGCACCACGGCATCGACCAGAATGGCCGCGCCGAGCTCACCGCCGCTCAGCACATAGTCGCCCACGCTGATTTCGTGGGTGATGTAGGTTTGGCGGATGCGCTCATCAATGCCCTTGTAATGGCCGCAGAGCATGATGATATTCTGCATCAGCGAGAGGCGGTTGGCCAGCGGCTGGCGCAGGGTTTCGCCATCAGGCGTGAGGTAGATGATGGCGTCGTAGGTACGGTCGGCCATCAGCTCGTCTATCCACGCCGCAATGGGCTCCACGCGCAGCACCATACCCGCGCCGCCCCCAAACACGAAGTCATCAATTTGACCGTGCTTGTTGATGGCTTTGTCGCGCAGCTGGTGGACGTGGATTTCGGCCAGACCCTTGTCCTGCGCCCGCTTCACGATGGAATGGGCGAAGGGGCTGACGAGCAGCTCCGGCAGGCAGGTAAGGATGTCGATTCTCATTTTTTTAGCTGTTAGCCAATAGCTTTTAGCTGTTAGCTCATCTCTCTGTTTTGTGAAATTTGAGAGTTAAAAGCTAATGGCTGACAGCTAAAAGCTGTTTCTACTCGGCTTCGTCCTGCTGGCGGGTACTGGGCTTGAGGTACACGTCGAGCAGGCCGTCGGGCAGGTTCACGTAAATCTCTTTTTTGGCGTGGTCGGCGTGGCTAATCAGCTCATCCACTACCGGAATTAGCACTTCCTGGCCCTGGTAGCTCATGGCCAGCATGTCCTGCTGGGGTAGCTCGTAGAAGTTCTCTACGGTGCCCAGCGGGCCCATATTTTCATCTACCACGGTGAAGCCGATAACGTCGTGGAAGTAGAACTGGTCTTCTTCGAGCTCGGGCAGGGCAGCCAGGGGCAGGTGTAGCTGCGAGCCGCGCAGGGGCTCGGCTTCCTCAATGCGGTCGATGCCGCGCAGCTTCAGCAGCACTTTGTTGCCGGATTGGGGCTGCACCTTTTCGATGTGGTGCTCCACCAGCTTGGTGGGCGCGCCGGCCAAGGTCAGGTACACCGTTTTGAGCTTGGTGTAAGCAGCTACATCATCCACGTCGAAGTGGGCCACTATTTGGCCGCGCAGGCCGTGGGTTTTGATGAGGTAGCCGAGCTGATAGGTTTCGTCGAGCGTCATAATAGGGGAGGGGATAACGAAAAAGCGTCTGGGGGTTGCCAGCCGGTCCGGCTCACAACTCCCAAACGCTTTCGGTTTTCAGAAACCGTACAACCTACTCGGCAGCAGCTTCGGTAGCCTCTTCGGCCGGAGCCTCGGTAGCTTCTTCGGCAGCAGGAGCGGGCGCGTTGGCGGCCAGCAGGGCAGCAGCCTTCTGGCGCTGCACCTCGGCGCGGTTGTCCTTCACCTTGGTTTCGGCGTCGAAAGCAGCTTTCTTGGCGGTAGCCTTGGCATCATCGAGGCCAGTGCGCTTGCCTTCGATTTTAGCATCTTTCTCGTCTTTCCAGGCGCTGAAACGCTGGTCAGCAACTTCCTGGGTGATGGCACCCTTGTCGACACCCAGCTGCAGGTGACGACGGTAGAGCACGCCGCGGTAGCTGAGCATGGCCCGAACGGTGTCGGTCGGCTGAGCACCAGTCATCATCCAGTAGAACGCACGGTCGGCGTCGTAGTTGATGGTGGCGGGGTTGGTTTGGGGGTTGTAGGTACCGATTTTCTCGATGAAACGGCCATCGCGGGGAGCGCGGGCGTCAGCTACTACGATGTCGTAAGTCGCGGCCTTTTTGCGGCCACGGCGGGCGAGGCGGATTTTAACTGCCATAAACCGGTGGGGTTGTGTGACGGAGCTCGTCCGTCGGGTTAGGGTTTCCCGAAATTGGGAGTGCAAAGGTAACGTTTGTTCAGGGTATTAGCTAGGCTTGGACATAAAAAAGCCCTGGCGCGGAGCCAGGGCTTTACAACGTCATTCCGAGCGCAGCCGAGGAATCTCGCGTATGGCAGCAATCCTCTTTTGTGATTGAATTACTTATTGCACGCGAGATTCCTCGACTGCGCTCGGAATGACGTTATAACTACGCCGCCATGGCTTCGCGCTTGGGCTTTGCCAGTTTCGACATCGTGTTCAGGTTCATGTTTTTGCGCTTAATCTTAATCACGCCGACCTTATCCAAACTCCAGATAGCCACATAAGTAGGGTCGAATTCCCACCACTTCACGCCGAAGTTGACACGCATGGGCAGCTTGTGGTGGTTGTTCTGGAAGAGCTCGCCGAAAGCCAGGAAATCTAGGGCCAGGGTGTTGCGCGATTTGTCGCGGTTGTCGAAGTTCTGGTAGCCGTATTTATGGCCGCCCCAGTTCACGATGGCCCCGTGGATAGGACCCATCAGGAAGTGAATGGGGAGCAGCAGATACTGCCACCAGGCCGTGGCGAAGTTGATGTAAAACAGCACGTAAGCCGTGCCCCAGCCAAGGCGCGAGTACACGGTGCCGCCGAACTTGTCGAGCCACTTCCACTCCGGAATGTCGCCCTCGAAGCGCTTGGCGCCTTCGTGCTCGTTGTTCACCACGTCGTTGTAAATCACCTTGGTCTTCCACATCATATCGAACGCGTTGTTCGAGAAGTGGGGCGAGTGCGGGTCCAGGGCGGTGTCTGAGTAGGCGTGGTGCATGCGGTGCAGCAGCGCGTAGGCCCGGGGCGAGAGGAAGCTGCTGCCCTGGCAGATGTAGGTGAACAGGAAGAAGAACTTCTCCCAGAACTTGTTCATCGTGAACATTTTGTGCGCCGCGTAGCGGTGCAGATAAAACGTCTGCGTGAACAGGGATAAGTAATAGTGGGCAACGAAGAAAATGAGGATAGCCATACGAGCTGGAATAGAGAAGCTGACTGTACAAGTAAAAGGCTTGGGCTTAGGTTCAGCAGCGACAATACAAAATTACGGCCGGGGTAGGCGCAGCACGGGATTTGGGCTGGGAAGGCCAAAATCTTGCACCTTCGGCAGGTGTTTGTCAGCCTGAGTTTGCTAAGGACCTTGTCACGCCTCACCAGGCAGTTCGAACGTGATAAGGTCCTTGGCTACGCCGACCTTCGGTTCGCAAGCTCAGGATGACAGGTGCTTACTTGTAGTACGCGCGGGCCGCATCCCAGTGGGGAGCATCAGGCAGGGGGGCCACAAAGGTCATCAGCTCCTTCGTGACGGGGTGCTGCAGCTGCAGCTGGCGGGCGTGCAGGGCAATGCTTACATCGGGCAGCGGGGCGATGAAGCCGTATTTCACGTCGCCGATGATGGGGGTGCCGAGGCCGGTGGCCAGCTGGGTCCGAATCTGGTGCGGGCGGCCCGTCACGGGGTTCACCTGCAATAAATAACGGTTGCCGGCCATGCCCAGCAGCTCGTAGCTTAGCTCGGAGCGCAGGCCCTGGCTGTGCTTCTCGGAGTAGGCTTTAGTGACGTTGCGCACGGTATCCTTCACCAGCCAGTGGATGAGGGTGCCGTTTTCGGGCACGGGCGGCCGGCCGGTGAGGGCCCAGTACGTTTTGTGGATTTTATCGTCCCGAAACATTTCATTCAGGCGGCTCAGCGCCTTGCTGGTTTTGGCCAGAATGACGATGCCCGATACCGGCCGGTCGATGCGGTGGCACACGCCTACGAAGGCTTCGCCGGGCTTCTTGTACTTGAAGCGCAGGTACTCGGCGGCTTTTTTGGAGAGGGGCTCGTCGCCAGTGGCGTCGCCCTGCACGAGCAGGCCGGCGGGCTTGTTGATGACGAGAAGATGGTTGTCTTCGAACAGAATTTCTCTGCCTTCGGACCAGATGTTGGGACGATTCACGCGGTGGTAACGGGCGGGATATGAGTATTCGCAGGAGCGGGCCGGGCCCCTCGGGGGCCATCGCACGTCGTCAGACCACACTCACGGGGCACTCCGCTCTTGCTGTTAGCGCAGCGAAGATACGAAGCTGGACGGGAGTGAATGGATTGCTTCAGAACGTCATGCTTCGGCGGCGCTCAGCATGACGTTCTGAAGGCTCGCTTCCAACCTAATACCCCTCCTCTTTGCTCGGAAACTCGCGGCTTTTCACGTCGGCCACGTAGTGTTCCACGGCTTCGGTCATGATGTCGTGCAGCTCGGCGTAGCGGCGCAGGAAGCGGGGCTTGAACTCCTTGGTGATGCCCAGCAGGTCGTGCACGACCAGAACTTGGCCGTCAACGTCGGGGCCGGCGCCGATGCCGATGACGGGAATGGTGAGCTCCTCGGCGACCTGCTTGGCCAGGGAGGCGGGAATTTTCTCCAGTACCAGGCCGAAGCAGCCTATTTCCTGGAGCAGGCGGGCATCTTCAAGCAGCTTCTGGGCTTCGGCTTCTTCCTTGGCGCGCACGCTGTAGGTGCCGAACTTGTAGATGGACTGCGGCGTGAGGCCGAGGTGGCCCATCACCGGGATGCCGGCCGTGAGAATGCGCGTGATGCTGTCTTTAATCTCGGAGCCGCCTTCGAGCTTGATGCCGTGGCCGCCCGACTCCTTCATGATGCGGATGGCCGAGCGCAAGGCCTCGGAGGAGTTGCCCTGGTAGGAGCCGAAAGGCATATCGACCACCACGAAGGCGCGCTTCACGGCGCGCACCACGCTTTGGGCGTGGTATATCATCTGGTCGAGGGTGATGGGGAGGGTGGTTTCGTGGCCGGCCATGACGTTGGAGGCCGAGTCGCCGACGAGCAGCACGTCGATGCCCGCGCCATCGAGAATCTGGGCCATCGAGTAGTCGTAGGCCGTGAGCATGGAGATTTTTTCCCCCCGCTCCTTCATGGCGAGCATCTGGTGGGTGGTAACGAGTTTGACTTCCTTGTGCTGAGACATGGCGGGCAGGTTTGCGAATAAGAGGCCGTTTGGCGGGACAAAGCTGGCAACAATTTCGTTACCCGGCGCGGAGCGGGCAGCAAAAAGCCCCTGGCCGGAGCGCAGGGGCTGAAAACGAAGCGTATTGGCTGGGTCGAAGGCTACTGGTACTGCGCGTAGCGGTTGCGGTTCAGCTTGAGGTCCTGCAACAGGCTGCTCTTGGCCGCGATGGTGAAGTTGTAGCCCTTGAGCTGGCCAAAGGGAATCCAGGTGCCGTTAATCTGCCAGCAGTGCAGGTCGCGGAAGAAGGAGACGGTGGGGAACGTGACGGCCTGACTAGTAAAGTCGTAGCCAAAGCCGGTGGTGAAGCGCAGATTTTCGGTGAGCTTGATGGAGCCGTCGGCGCGAATGTTGTTGAGGGCCAGGATGGGCGGGCGCTGGTTTTTCTTGAGATACTCCGAGGTGAGGGGCACGGCATTGGTCGTGTAGCCGGCCGAATATGACAGGTTGAGCTCCCACGGAATGTCGAAATCGACGTAGTCGGCGTAGTAGTTGGGGCCCACCGCGCCCAGGCTGGGGTTGTTGGCCGGGGCTACGGCGCGGGGTACCACGGTTTTTTTCTTGCCGCTGGCCGGGTTGAAGCTGTAATTGGTCTGGAAGGTGGCCGAGGCCAGGCGCAAAAACTTGCGCGGGTTGGCTTCAAAGAGAAACTTATTGGTGGGCAGACCCCGGCTGTCGCGCTGGTACGCTTCGAAGCTGGCCCCGCTGTTGAGGCTGAGCTTTTTGGCGACTTGGGTGCGGAAAATCACGTTCAGTGGCGTGAGGGCCTGGACATCTTTAGGGGCGGCAAAATTATAGCCGATGTTGAAATCAAGCCCGTCAATCAGGCTCACTTTTTTGAAGGGATTGAGGCCGGTGGTGTCTTTGGAATCGCGCACCTTCATCTCCACCGAGTTTTGCAGGCTGAAGGAAACCTGGCTCTGCCGCGAGCCGCCGGGCACGGCGTACAGGAAGTTGTTGTAATTATTGAAGGCGTAGCCATTGAGAATAGCGGCATCGGTGGGGTTGTCGGCGAATAAGGTCTGGCCAAACTGGTTCGTATAGCCCCTCAGTACGGTTGACCCCAGCGGAAACACATTCCTGTTTTCATTCAGCGGCGGGGCGTAGGCGTAGTTCAGGCTGGGCGTGGCCTTGTGGCGGATGGCCTGAATTTTATGCGTGCCCTTGCGCACAATAGTGCCGTAGAACGTGGTGTTCAGGCTCACGGACCCCGAGTAGCTGTTCACGCGGTTGAAGCCGTAGGTGGTGTCGATGCGTACGGCATTAGCCCCGGAAACGTAGCTGTAGTTGAGCTTTTGGGCAAACCACACTTCGCTGTACGACACCGACGGGCTCATCTTGAGGTGCGGCCCGATGGAGTACGAACCCAGCCCGATGCCAAACTGGTGCTGCATGCCGTTGCGGGAGTTGGCCAGCAGCCGGCCGATATTGGCAAAGCTCACCGGAATATTGGTCGATGCGCTGGTGCCGCCCAGCAGCGGCAGGCCATTGCTGAGGCTGCGGGCCGTGAGCACGTTGCTCAGCTCGTTGCGGGCCGTGAGGTTGTAGCTGAACGTGAACTGCTCGTAGGATTTGGAACCAAACTTGCCACCCGCGCCCGGCTGAATGCCGAACCATTGGTAGGGGTACTGGCGGGCCAGGCCTACGCTGACGTCGGGCAGCACGAAGGTCATGGTGCCATCGGTGCCCTGGCTCTGGCTGGCTTTGATGTCGTAGTTCCAGGGCGAGTTCCGAATCTGCTTCGCGTAGCCAATGCTGGAGCTGAACTGCGTGGAGAGGTAGCGGCGGGCATCGAAGCTGTTTACCTTGTTGAAGCTGCTGGTGCCGGCGTTCACGCTGGCCGTGAAGCGGCCCCCGCCCGGCTTGGGCACCGGCGTGTGGTTCCAGGTTACCCAGAATGAGTTGGCCGACGGCGGCTTGATGTAAACCGGCGTGGTCGTGAGCGCGTCGGTAGTCAGAATGGGGTTGAGGGGCCGGTTCGAGAAGCGGAAGTTGAAATTGCCCTGGTAGGTGTAGCGTTTCAGGTACGAAAAATCGGCGGTGGCCCCAAAGCCGCCCCAGGACTGGGCGTTGCCGGCGTAGATATCGCCGGTGAGGCGCACGCCAATGTAGTCGTTCGGGGCGAAGTAGTAGCCGCCGTTGGTGAGGAAGTAGCCCCGGTCGGCGGCCTGCCCGAAGGTGGGAATGAGCACGCCCGAGCCCCGGCTCTTATTGGGCGTGGGGAAAAAGCCGAACAGAAAGCCCAGCGGCGTGGGAATGTCGCCAATCACGAGGTTGAACGGCCCGGTCACCACTTCCTTCCCCGGAATCACCTTCATCTTCCTGGCCTGAATGTAGAAGTGCGGGTGCTCCAGGTTGCAGGTGGTGTAGCGTCCGTTCAGGCCGTTGATGTCGCCGTTGGGCATCCGCTTGATGGTGGCGGCGCTCACGTAGCCTTCGCCTTGGGTGGTCACGGCCTCGGTCACCTTGGCCTTTTTGCTCTTGAAATTGTAGGCAATGCTACCGGCCGTGTACAGGCCGCCCTTGTCCTTGAGTACGGGCCGGCCTTCCACCTTGTTTTTCAGCGTGTCGAGCCGGCCGTCGGCCTGCATGGTGTTGGTGCCGTAGTTTATCGTGATGAGGTAGGCCTTGAGGTCGGTGTCGCCATACGTCACGCTGGACTTGTTATACAGCCGCGCCACCTTCTGGGTCACATCAAACTGAATGGAGTCCTGGGCCTGGTACTTTATCGTGCTCTCGATTTGGCCTTTGGGCCGGGCCGCCACTTGCAGCGAGTCGTTGGCGCGGCGCATGCCGTTCACTAGCCTGCTGGTGTCGGTGGGCATGGCGAGGCCGCTGGGGAGGGCCAGGGTATCGGGCACGGCCTTGTGCGAAGCGCCGGGCACCCGCGACTGGCCGGTGTTGCGCACGCCGGGCGGCGGCGGCCCCACGGGGTCGCGCGGGTCCACAGAAATATTGCGCACCGGTGGGGTGGGGGCTGAGCCGGCGCGCTGGCCGGGCTTGGCGGCCGGAATGGCCTTGGGGCGGGCCCTGGTGGTGGTGGCACCCTGGCTGGTGGGGGCCGCCAGAATGGCCTTCACCCGCGCCTTGCGGGCCTGAATTTTGGCTTTGCGGGCGGTTTTGGGCTTGGGCTGGGCGGGCGTGCCGGTCTGGGCCCGGGCGGTGCCCGGTGCGCCGGTCAGCAATAAAAAAAAGAGGCCGGACAGGGCCCGGCCGGCCCATGAAAAGCTGGTGCGGCGGCGCAGCGCGGGCCGGAAATCAGCTTCGGAACGAAGGCCAAACCAAACAGGCAAAGTATAGTAGCAGTTAAATCGGTTACTTTTGGGGCTTCTACAAAGGTAGCAGGTCGCTACCGCCCCTTCAACGAACAACGTGCGGATTATTGTCATCCTGGCCAGTGCCGCTTTGCTATTACTGGGCGCCGGCAGCGGCGAGTGGAACGCGGAGGCCCAAACCCCGGCTGACTCCGCCCGTATCGCCCCCGATTCGGCCCTCCCGGCTACGGCTCTCAATGAGCCTTACCGCTACCGCCTGCGCACGGTGGTGCTCGATGCCGGCCACGGCGGCAAAGACCGAGGCTGCGCCGGGGCCAGCGCCCGCGAGGCCGACGTGGCCCTGAGCCTCATCCTGGCCCTGGGCAAGCAGATTCAGGAAAATATGCCCGAGGTGAAGGTGATTTACACCCGCAAAACCAACGTTTTTATTGAGCTCGACGAGCGCGCCGCCATTGCCAACCGCAACCACGCCGACCTCTTCATTTCCATTCATTGCAACGCCGGCCCCAGCCAGAGCCACGGCACCGAAGTGTGGACCATGGGCCTGCACAAAAGCACTGCCAACCTGGGCGTGGCCCAGCGCGAAAACTCGGTAATTCTGCAAGAAAAGGACTACAAAACCCGCTACGACGGCTTCGACCCCAGCTCGCCCCAAAGCCATATTCTGTTTTCCCTGTTTCAGTCGGCCTACATCACCAACAGCCTGCGCTTTGCCCAGCGCGTGGACCGGCAGCTGCGCACCAGCGTGAGCCGCCCCAGCCGCGGCGTGAAGCAGGCCGGCTTTCTGGTGCTCTGGAAATCGACCATGCCCTCGGTGCTCATCGAGTCGGGGTTTCTAACTAATCCGACCGAAGAGCGTTACCTCAACGATAAAGCCAATCAATCGTATATGGCCGCAGGCATCTATCGCGCCTTCCGCGAGTACAAGCGCGAGCTGGAAGGCGGTTAGGTAAGCGGTACGGCAAGGAGTTGCACTGCCCGGCGACCGGCCTTCGCACTTCCGTCGTAGATACCCGCAGTTCGCTTTCGCCTCCCTTCCGTTTTCATCCAATTATTACCCCTCGTGTCTAAAGAAATAAAAGTGGCGCTCCTCGCCATCGTTGCCATTGCCGCCCTCATCATCGGCTTCAATTTCCTGCGGGGCAGCAACGTGCTTTCCTCCGACCAAACCTACTATGCCACTTACCCTCGGGTCGATGGCCTGAACGTGGGGGCTCTGGTGGCGCTCAACGGCATTAAAGTAGGCCAGGTAAAAAGCATGGTGCTCCAGTCCGAGAAGGGCAACTCCGTGCGCGTGGCGCTGGAGCTGGAAAAAGGTATTGTGGTGGGCGACTCCACCACCGCCAGCCTGGGCGGCTCGCTGCTGGGCTCAAAGGCCATTACCCTCACCTTGGGTAACAACTCGAAAACGTATACCGGCGGCGAAGAAATCCGCACCGTGACGCCTTCCAGCATTGCCGATGCCTTCCAGGCGAAGGCCCTGCCCTTGCTCGATACCGTGGGGGCCACGCTGGCCAATATCAACGGCTTCCTGAACAAGGACGCCCAGACCAACATTCAGGGAACGTTGGTGGGGGCTCGCGCCAGCACTGAGGCGCTGCTCAAGCTCATTTCTTCCAACCAGGCCAACATCAACGAGATTACCCGCAACTTCGCCCAGATGAGCGTGGCGCTGAACAAAACGACCGGTAAGCTCGATAAAATAGCCACCAACTTCGGGCAGCTTTCCGACTCGCTGAAAACTGCCCCCGTGGGCCCGGCCCTGCGCCGCCTCAATGCCACCCTGGCCGATGCCCAAGCCACCGTGCAAACCCTCAACAGGGCCCTCAATGACCAGTCGGGCTCGATGGGCAAGCTCCTGCACGATTCCACGCTCTACAACAACCTCGCCGCCACCTCGGCCAGCTCCAACGACCTGCTGCTGGACCTGAAAGCCAACCCCAAGCGCTACGTGCATTTCTCGGTGTTTGGCGGCGGTAAGGATAAGACGAAAGTAGAAACCACCAAAAAGCCCGACGGCACCACCACCACCGAAGTGAAAAAGGTGGAAACCACGTCGGTAGTGAAGTAGCCATCTGTCAGCCCGAGCATTCGTCGCTGCTTGCATCGCAGAATGCTCGGGCTGACGGACGAGCATAAGCCCGCTAAGCCCGTACCTTTGAAATCCGCTTTCGGGCGGATTTTTTTGTGCTCAATCTTTCCCAATCCCACCCGCTTTCCTTATGAACGTCGAGTTCAACCGCAACGAAGACCAACTCAAGCAACTTAGCTTCAACCTCAGTCAGAAGTTTCAGAAAGTAGCCCTCGGCGGGGGCGAGAAGCGCATTGCCGCCCACAAAGCCAAGGGCAAGCTCACTGCCCGCGAGCGCATTGAATACCTGCTGGATGAGGGCGCGGCGCAGGTCGAAATCGGCGCGTTTGCCGGCGATGGCATGTACAAGGAAGAAGGCGGCTGCCCCGGCGGCGGCGTGGTCGTGATAATCGGCTACGTGGCCGGGCGGCAGTGCGTGGTGGTGGCCAACGATGCCACCGTGAAGGCCGGCGCGTGGTTTCCCATCACCGCCAAAAAGAACCTGCGGGCCCAGGAAATCAGCATCGAAAACAAGCTGCCGATTATTTACCTCGTCGATTCGGCCGGCGTGTACCTGCCCATGCAGGACGAGATTTTTCCCGATAAGGAGCATTTCGGCCGCATTTTCCGCAACAACGCGGTGATGAGCAGCACGGGCATCGTGCAGATTTCGGCCATTATGGGCCCCTGCGTGGCCGGAGGTGCGTACCTGCCCATCATGAGCGACGAGGCCATGATTGTGAATGGCACAGGCTCGGTGTTTCTGGCGGGCTCCTACCTGGTAAAGTCGGCCATTGGCGAAAGCATTGATAACGAGGCGCTGGGCGGCGCGAGTATGCATTGCGAAATCTCGGGCGTGACGGACAACAAGTTCGATTCCGACGCGGAATGCCTCGACCATATCCGCGCTATTTTCGACAAGCTGGGCAGCCACCCCACGGCCGGTTTCAGCCGCACCGAGCCGGCCAGGCCCGCGCTGGCGGAGCAGGAAATCTACGGCCTGCTGCCCGCCGACCGGGTGAAGCCCTACGACATGATGGACATCATCAACCGCTTGGTGGATAACTCCAAATTTGAGCCCTATAAGCCCGATTATGGCCAGACGCTGCTGTGCGGGCTGGCCCGCATCGACGGCTGGGCGGTGGGCATCGTGGCCAACCAGCGCAAAATCGTGAAGAGCAAGAAAACCGGCATGCAGATGGGCGGCGTCATCTACTCCGACTCGGCCGACAAGGCGGCCCGCTTCATCATGAACTGCAACCAGAAGCGCATCCCGCTGGTGTTTCTGCACGACGTGTCGGGCTTCATGGTGGGCAGCCAGAGTGAACAGGGCGGCATCATCAAGGACGGCGCTAAGATGGTGAATGCCATGGCCAACTCGGTGGTGCCCAAGTTCACGGTCATCATCGGCAACAGCTATGGGGCCGGCAACTACGCCATGTGCGGCAAAGCCTACGACCCGCGCCTCATCGTGGCCTGGCCCACGGCCCAACTGGCCGTGATGAGCGGCGCGGCTGCTGCCAACACCCTCCTGCAAATCCAGGTGGCCTCCCTCAAATCCAAGGGCGAAGTCATTACCCCCGAAGCCGAAAAGGAGCTGCTAGACCGCATCAAGGCCCGCTACGAGGAGCAATTATCGCCCTACTACGCGGCGGCCCGCCTCTGGGTCGACGCCGTGATTGACCCGCTGGAAACCCGCAAAGTCATTTCGGAAGGGATTTCGGCGGCCAACCATGCGCCGATTGAGAAGGCGTATAACGTGGGGGTTATTCAGGTGTGAGGTTATGATTGACGGAATGAAAACGCTAGGTGCCATAGTTTTTTTGCTTACACCTGTACTGGGTTATAGTCAGGAAATTCGCCTAACTGGCGCACAGCTGGATGTTCCTGGGCATAACCAACTACTCTTTGTTTCAATTGCTGATTGTGAGAAGGAAGGAATTCGGCTTGCTGAAAATGATATGGCTAAGGGCGCCTATTTTTTGCTTTTGCAGAGCGGATTGGGACCAGTAGTCTATGCTTCCGACAAAATTTTTGAGCAAAAATTTGGGGTACAGTATTTTGAAGAAGGATGTTCTGCACCATCCAAGGAATGTATGATGGCATATAATGCCCGCATTTTTCGGTATCTACAACGCAACTATGCCAAGACTTGGTGGGAAAGCATAAGGAAGGACACCGTCGGATTCAAAGAGTGGAAGAAATCAATTAAACCATAATTCGAGCGTTCGATTTTTTTCGTCGTGAAAACCCGCTACCTCCTGGCCGGCTGCAATGGCGCGGGCAAAACCACTGCCGCCTACGCCCTGCTGCCCGACCTGCTGGACTGCCGCGAGTTCGTGAATGCCGATGAAATTGCCCGCGGCCTCTCGCCCTTCCAGCCCGAAACGGTGAGCATCCAGGCGGGCCGACTGATGCTGGCGCGGCTGCGAGAACTGCTGGCGGCGGGAGAGACTTTCGCGCTGGAAACCACGCTGGCCACGCGGCATTACCTGCGGTTTATTGCCGAGGCGCGGGCGCGGGGCTACGAGGTGATGTTGTACTTTTTCTGGCTAAATTCTGCGGATTTGGCAGTTGAGCGGGTTGTGGCCCGTGTGAGCGAAGGTGGGCATAACATTCCCGAACTGGTAATCCGGCGGCGGTATGTGGGCGGATTACAGCAGTTTTTTAATGCCTATTGCACCGCCGTAGACCAGTGGTTATTTGTCGATAATTCGAATGGTGCCGCCCATGCCATTGCCGAAAACAACGGTAACTTAGTAGTAGCTAATTCAGCCATTTGGCAATCCCTTCAAGCTATTTATCATGGATAAGGAGGAGCGCAACGCACAGTTAATCAAGCAGGTAGAAAAGGGTCTTGCTGCTGCTTACGCCAATATGCTGGCGTTCAAAAAATACAAGAACAGTCCCGTCATCATCTCCCGCGACGGGCAGATACTGGCCGTGCGCGCTGAGGATATGCCCCCGCCTACTAAGGGCTGCGAGTAGCCTGCTGGGAACAGGCGAAGTCCCTGCGGAAGGGATTTCAGCCAAATACCGGTGGTGCCATTCGGCCAAAATTCGTAGCCCAGTTGGTTGGCCGTGGCCTTACTGGCTACTTTTGCCGCCTACTTGTTTTGTAACCACAATGGCCAAGAAAATTCCTGCCCCCAAGCCGCAGCTCGTGCACATCAAGTCGCCCGGCGCGGGCACCAGTTCGCTTTCCAAGGCCCAGAAGGAGTTCAACCGCCTCACCAAGCGCATTGCCCGGTTGGAAAAAGAAGTGATTGACTTCCGCGAAGCGGCCACCAAGATGCGCCAGCGCGTGCAAAACGAGTACCGCCCGCTGCAAGCCCGCCACAACGACGCCCGCGCCGCCCTAGTGCGCCAGCTCGATGAGGCGTTTGAAACCCACAAGCTCACCAAAGGCGAAAAGAATAAGATTACCGACCTCATCGGGCAGTGTGCCGACTTGCTCGAACGCGGCCACGCCGACCTCACGCCCATCATCGACAAGCACGCGCCGCCGCTCACGGCCGAAGAGGAAGCGGCTGCCGACCAGCACACGGCGGAGATGATGAAGCAGCTGGTCAGCCTGCAGTATGGTATCGAGTTCGACCCCGACGTGGACGTGAGCACGCAGGAAAAATTCATGGCCTACGTGGACCAGAAAATGGCCGAGCGGGAAGCCGAGTACGAACAGCAGGCAGCCCAGGCCGCCGAGCGCCGCACCCAGCGCAAAAAGAGCCCGAAGCAACAGGCCGCCGAGGAGCAGAAGCAGGCCGAGGAGAAGAACATCACCAAGGCCGTGCGCACGCTCTACATGGATTTGGTGAAGCACCTGCACCCCGACCTGGAACCCGACGAAGCCGAAAAGCTGCGCAAAACCGAGCTGCTCAAGCAAGTCACCACCGCCTACCAGGCCAACGAGCTGCTCACCCTGCTGCGCCTGCAGCTGGAGCTACAGCGCATCGACCAAAGCCACCTCGAAAACCTGGCCGAAAGCCAACTCAAATACTACAACAAGCTGCTGAAGGAGCAAACCCGTGAGCTGGACGAGGCCCTGCTGGCAGAGCAGCAGGACTGGTCGGCCTTCACCGGCAAGCCCTATTACTACGTCCCCACGCCCGTTGCGATGGAGCTGGACTACCAGCACCAGAAGTTCGGCCTGGACTATAAAATCAAGCAGCTGGAAGCCGAAGTGCTGGCCTTCAGCCACGACCCGGCGGCGCTGAAAGCCTTTCTGAAAACGCATAAAATGCCGAAGATGGGCACGGGGCCGCTGATTTTTGGGCTGTAAATAGCGTTCCAGGCGGGCGCTGCCTCCGGTGCGCTAAGCCCCTGCCATATTAAACTGACGCAACTATTCGCCGGGCTACTTCTTCGAAAAACGGCATGCCGTGCAGCGCGGTAAAATCCTTGATGTGGCTGCGTAGTCGGGTTGCTTCGGCCGCGTTGGTGTCGGCGGCAAAGTGCAGCTCGACCAGCCAGATGTGCACCTGGAAATAGTCGAGCAGCCAGCTGTTGGTTTCCAGGTTGAAAAGCGAATGCAGGTGCGGGGCGCGGGCGCTGATGAGGCCGGTGCGCAGTTCGGCCACGGCCAGGAATGCCCGCAGCAGCTGGTCGAATACGTTGGTTTCGAGCCAGGGTAATTTGGGAAATTCGCGGTTGGTGAGGGTAAGCCAATCGAGCAGCGCCGGAAACTGACCGGTGAGGAACAGCCCTTCGGCAATCAGAAAATGATAGCCGGCCGGAAACAGGTTGTAGAATGCCGGTAGTGGCGCCGGGGGTACCACCGTGCGCGGCACCGTGAGGGCTTCCTGGTGCAGGCGGGCCAGCAGGGCGGTCGGCACCACGCGGTCGGGCGCATCGTACCACGCGGCTACTATCTCGGCAAACGCCCGCCGGCCTCGGGGGAAAGCGTGGACATCGGGCGGCACGGGCAGGGCCAGCAGCCGGGCCAGGCGTTGGCGCCAGGCGGCTTCGTCTCCGGCCAGAAACTCGGCCAGGAACAGGGCTGAATGCCCAAAAATCTGGGCTTCGGGCGTGTGCTTGTGCTGCAGGTAGGTGGCCAGCACCTCGCCAAACGCGCTGGTGAGGTGCGCCAGGTCCACGAAGGATTCGACGAAGAACTCCTGGCCCGCTGGGTGGGTGGCCAGCTGCAGGGCCAGCGGCGAGGCAGCCCCGCCAGGCTGGGCCGGCCGCGTAACGCGCCCCAGGAAATAGCCTAGCAACAGGCGCTCGGGCTGGGCCAGCTGCTCCATGGCCAGTAGCTCCGGAATGTCGGTGGCTGCGCCCGGGGCGGCCGGGTGCTGCATGGCCCGCCCTGTAACCGACTGGCCGAAGGCCGCAAAGTCGGCGTGGCCCGCGTAGCGGGCCAAGGTGTCGAGGGTGTGCAGGTGATAACCGCCTTCTTTGTCTACCAGGCCGAAAAACCGCCGTAGCGTGCTGGGGCTTAAGCGTCGGCCGCCCGCTGCGGCGTTCTGCTGCAACTCAAGCTCAAGGGCATCGCAATGGCTTGGGTAGCGCAGCGGCTGGCCAAAGCGGGCCGCAACGGTCTCACGCAAAGCAAACTGGATGTGTAGGGGGAGGCGTGGCACGGTAGGGGAGGTAGAATCAATAGTCAAAGAAAAAGAAATTTTTGGCCTTTGCGTCGTTTGGGGTGCTGCCGGATATTTGAAGTCCGTTTTACATGGTGATAAATTATGAAAAAGAAGTATTGTGAACGCGGCCATATCGTCCTTGGCGATACCTGTAGCCAGTGCGCCTGGCGCGCCAATACGGCCGCTGGGGACGCCATAAAACCTGCTACGGTCCCTGCGCTCAATGGCACGCTGGTTGAGCTGCGGAATCTGAAAGGTATGCTGCAGAAAAGGCTTATTACCGAAGCGGAGTATGACGAGCGGCGCAATTATATCCTGGCCAATTTCTAGCTGCGCGTGTATCCAAGTAGTTTGCAAAAAGCAGATTAGAGTAGCGCCGCAAAATGCGATACGACGAAAATAAGCAGCTTTATATCCATTAAAAAGCCCATTCCTGCCCAGGAATGGGCTTTTTAATGGATAGCCAGAATAAAATTGGGAGGATTGAAAAAATTGTGCTTTGTGTTTGCAGTGTACTGGAACAATGAGTAGGTAGTCAGTAATAATTAGTCAGTAATCAGATTTCATCTATCTAAAAATCAGTCAATTGATTTCTGTCTGACTGCCGATTACTGACGAATTAATATACTAGACAGGTACGGATATGGTCCGCATTCGCAACCTTCACTTCGGGTATTCCCGCAAGCGTCCGCTTTTCCAAAACCTGAGCCTGACGCTGGAGCGCGGGCATATTTACGGCCTGCTGGGCAAGAACGGGGCGGGCAAATCCACGCTGCTCCAGAATATAGTGGGGCTGGCGTTGCTGATGACCTTCAACTACCAGGCCTTGGGCCTGCGCAGCTTCGATGCCGTGAGCGCGACCATCGCCCTGAGCGGAACCGCCGTCCGGAGTCATGGCACCGCCAAATAGTGCCGCTGCCATGACCCGCCAAGCCCTGAAACACGCGCTGCTGCTGCAGCTGGCCATCATCTGCACCCGGTATCTGGTGGGCGGTGCGTTTGTGTTTGCCAATCTGATTAAAATCAAGGGGCACCGTTTCACGCAGATGGAGGGCACGGTGGCCGGCCACAACCTGGGGTATTTCATCGAGGTGATGTACCATTCGGGGCTGTATTGGCAGTTTCTGGGCTGGGCGCAGCTAACGGTGGGGCGGCCATCAGATTATTAAGAAAATGTTATGTAATGGCCCGGGTCGGTACCTTTACAGTCCGACTGGCGCGTTGCCGGCCCGGGTGCTTCCTGCTGATAAAATACTCCGTTCTGGCCGGCGCGCTACTGGCTGCTTTGGTGGGGGCGGCCCGCGCCCAAACGTCCCTCAATACCGTGCAGCCCTGGGGTAGCTGGGTGGTAGCCACGGCCCAGCTGCCGGGCAGCAAAGAGCACCCGTGGGGTGGCTACGCCGAAATCCAGGGCCGCTCCAATACCTTGGCCCGGCAGTTTTTCTACTACGAGCTGAAGGCCGGCGTGAGCTACGACATCGACCCAAACTTCACGGTGTTGGTGGGCGGCGGCCGCTACTCCACCTCCGACTACCGCGACCTTCCTGCCGGCCCGCTGAACGTGGAAAAGCGCCTCTGGGAGCAACTAGTGCTCACGCAGTATTCGCACCGCCTCAAAATCGAGCACCGCTACCGCTATGAGCAGCGCTGGTTCCGTTTCCGCGACGACAGCAGCAGCTTTCGCCAGCGCATCCGCTACCGGCCGAATGGGTTTTTTTCGCTGAACAAGAAGGTTTTTACTACTGGCAGCCTTTTCCTTTCGGCCTACGATGAGCTTTTTATCAACCCTCGCGGCCCCGTGTTCGAGCGCAACCGGCTGTACGGCGGTATTATTTATCAGATTAATAACCAATTGATTGTGTAAATCGGCTACGTCAATCAGGCCAGCTATAACTACACGAACGCGCAGGGTGATTTCGTGCTGCAAAACACGGCTGCTAAAAACAACATCGTGCTGGGCGTGATCTATAAGCTGGCCCACCGCGCCCAGCCGCCCGGCATGGAAATGCTGCCCTCGCAGCAGGACTGATTGGGTAGTAGCGGCTAGGGCAAGAACGTCATGCTTCGTTGCGCTCTGCATGGCCGGCTGCTTATTGCCTATACCACCACCGTATTCCGCAGGAAATCAGCCGCGCCCGCGAAGTCGAAATACCGCTCCTTTAGCACGGCTACCTGCAAATGCTCCGGCAGCTTGGTGCCCCACTTGGCAAAGTCAATCAGCGCCGGGTTGCGGGCCAGGGCGTCGCGTAGGTGAAAATCCACGTCTTCCGCAAACAGTCGTAACTGCTCGAAAAGCGCTGGCAGCAAGTGCACGGCTACTGCGAGGCCGAAGCTGCTTTGGCTGTCGTCGAAAACGAAGTCCACTTCCAGCTGCCGGAGCAGGAAGGCCAGGCTGCGGTTGATTTTGGTGCCGGTGAAGGTGTAGAAAATCAAGCCCTTGTCTTTCACTAGCGCGGGGCGCTCGTGGGTGAGCTGGGCCGGCCAGACGCGGCCGGCAAACTGCTGGCGCAGGCTGCGCAAGGCCAGCTGGCTCAGCTCGTCCAGCTCGGGGTAGTCGTCCGGGGAAACGAGGATTTCCAGCATTTTTTCGCGGATGCGCGGGTGCACCGTGCCGCCGCCGCCCGAAAATATCGGCCGCTTGCCGTCGCGGGCGGGCACCACTTCAATGCGCTTGGTGGCCCCGTCGATGCCGGTGATTTTCCAGGTGCGGGCGGCCAAAAACAGGTTTTCCTGCTCCTGAACTTGCAGCGAGTAGGGAATTTCGCCCACCGTTTTGCCGGCGTGAACCACCTTGAACACCGGCTCGGTTTTGAAAACGCTGAAAAACTCCCGCGAATTCACCGTAAACTCGCCTTCGACCCCGATAATCAGCTCCCCGCCCAACGCTTCCAGCCAGTCGATGCGGAGTAATTCGTCCAGGATTTCATTGGCCGCCGCCGGGGCTATTTCGGTGAAAGCGGTGTTGGCCAGCAGCTCCTTGAGCAGCGCCGCCCGGCCGATGCCGGCGCGCTCCTTCACGATGGACAGCGCCTGGTGCAGCAGCAAATCATACGGGTGGCGGGCGGCCCGCAGCGGCTCCACAAAACCGTCTTGGTAGAGCAGCCAGCAGGCCAGCGACTGCACCAAGCTCCAGGGGTTGGTGGCGTAGAGCAGCAGCTCGCTGGCCGCGCCATCGCGGCGGCCGCTGCGGCCCACCCGCTGAATGAGCGAGGCCACCGACTGCGCCGCGTCAATCTGGACCACCTTATCGACCGAGCCGATGTCGATGCCCAGCTCCAGCGTGGACGTGCAGGCGATGCAAAACGGCTGGCGCTGATTGTGTTTGGCAAAATGCTCCACGTACTCGCGCACCTCCTTGTGCACCGACGAGTGGTGCGAAAAGTAGTTGGCGTGGCCGTGCACCCGGTCCGAAATCAGGCGCAGTTTCACGGCCACTACTTCGGCCAGCCCGCGGGTGTTGGGAAAAATCAGGGCCTTGCTGCGGCTGGTTTGCTTGTAGAGGTCTTTGAGCAAATCGAGCGGTAAATCGGCCCCGCTGCGGTCGGCCGGGAAGTAGCGGAACTGCGTGTGCATTTCCTTGCCGGCGCGGTCGAGCAGCACCTTCGTGCGGGCGGCCTCGCCGGTAAAGCGCTTGGCCTCGGCATAGTCGCCGATGGTGGCCGACAACCCCACCACCGCAAACCGCGCCCGGCCGGCGCGCCGCAGCCGCGCCAGCAGCGACTGCAGCTGCAAGCCCCGGTCGGTGCCCAGAAACGAATGAATCTCGTCAATCACCACGTAATCCAGCTGGCTGAACAGGGTTTTGACGCTGCGGGGCGCATGCACGAACATGGCTTCCAGCGACTCCGGGGTGATGAGCAAAATGCCCGCCGGCTGGTCCAGCAGCTTCTTTTTCTCGGTGCGGCTGGCCTCGCCGTGCCACTTGGTCACGGGCACGTCGAGGTATTGGCACAGGGTCTCCACCCGCTGAAACTGGTCGTTAATCAGGGCGATGAGTGGCGACACATACAGCACCCGCACGCCCGGCTGCCGGAAATCAACCTTCGACAAAATGGGCAGAAAAGCCGCCTCCGTTTTGCCCGAGGCCGTGCGCGAGGCTAGGATATAGTTGTCGTCATCGGCCAGAATATGCTGAATAGCGGCGGCCTGAATCGGGCGCAATTCCTCCCAGCGCTGGTCGCGCACGTAGCGGCGAATGGGCTCGGCGAGTAGGTGGAAGGCCATTTTTAAGCTGTTAGCTGTCAGTCATTAGCTGTCAGATTTTATTCTAAAGTAATCAAATAACGATAGCGCTAACAGCTGGCAGCTAACAGCTGAAATTTACAGCACGTCAATGCCGTCTACCAGCGCGTCTGTTCTCGACTCGTCGGGCCGCTCGTCCCGAATCTGAATGTCGCGGAACAGCTTGCGCTTTTCCAGGCCGGGGTTTTGCCGCAGCAGGCTCAGGATGTTGAGGAAGTCGCGGATTACCTCGCGGGGCGTGAGAAATTCGCTGGCTCCCGGCTTGTTAAACATCTCTTCCATAAAGGCTTCGATATCGGTATCGGAAATGGCCAACTCGGATTTGTAGTTGAAATCGAAGATTTCCTTCAGCTTTTGCAGCAGCACAAATACCTCGTTGTGCGAGAGCGGCAGCAGGCGGATAACGGGCTGGGCGAAATCGCGCAATTCACTGGTTTCGAACTTATTGGTTTCGAGCCGCGACTTCAGGGCCTGGTAGCTGAAGAGGCCGCGCCGCTCGTTTTCCAGCACCTCGCGGGTGCCGGCGAAGTTGAGGAAGAAATGGCTGACTTTGCCCTGAAAGCAGTCGTTATAAATGGTCAGAATCTTCTCGTAATTCTTCTCTCTCGATACCGAGGTGGAGATTTTATACAGGTTAATGGCCTCGTCGAGGTTAATCATGAACCCGCTGTAGCCCATGCTCACGAACAGCCGGCAGAAGTTCTTGAGCATGTCGTAATAATTGACATCGTTGATGATTTCGCGCACGCCGAGGTCTTGCCGGGCCTCGGTTTTGGTGCGGTACTCGCCCTTGAGCCACTTCAGCGCATTGCGGCGCAATAGGTCATTATCAGTGCTGTAGCCTTCGTAATACTTCATTACCACGGTGCCAAAATCGAAGCCGCCCACGTCGGTCAGCTCCTGAATGGTAGCCATGATGGCAGCCTGCACCCTGGGCAAATGCTGCTGGTCGCGGATGCTGGTGAGCGGAATATCGTGGTCGAGGGCCGTTTTGCTCATCACCTGCTCAATCCACTTTTCGAGCAGCGTGGCCAGCGCCCCGCCCTCGGGCTTGGTCTGAATAGCAATGTTGTCCATGATGGCCGAGTACAGGGCCACGGCCTTGCCATCGTTGGCGTAGAGGCGGTTATCGGGCGTGAAGTCGGCGTTGGCCACCACGAATTTCTGCTTCAGGGCCACCGTATTCAGCAGGTGCAGCATGAAGGATTTGCCCGAGCCGAAGTCTCCAATCCAGAACTTGACCATGCTGTGGCCATTCTTCACGTCGTCTAACGCCTGCAAAAACGCCGCGATTTCGGGCGAGCGCCCCACCGTGATGTGCTGCACGCCCAGCTTGGGCACCACGCCGCCCAGCAGCGAGTTGATGATGGCCGTGGCTTCCTTGGGTTTCACGTTATCGAGCATTGGGCAGTAATTTTCTGATAATAAGGTTCGTAGATGGCGTAGCCGTCGGCGGTTTCCTCCACCAGCACGTCGTCCAGCAAGTCGGCGCAGGCCTCGTTCAGGCCGTCGATGAGCTGGTTGCGCAGGGTGCCGTGGGTTTTGGCAAATGCCTCCACCGCGGCCTGAGGCAGGGCGAGCTGGTGGGCGGCAAAGAGGGCCAGCAGCGCCTGCTGTAGTGCGGTGAGCTGCACGCCGGCTGCAAAGGTAGCCGCCAGGGCCGGCGCTTTCGGTGGTTTGGGCGGGCGCGGTTTTGGGGCGGCTGGGGCCTTTTTGGGCGGTTTAGCGGCCGGTGGCGCGGGCGTGTCCTGCAGGTACTCGTTCAGCAGCTCCACGGTGCCGGCGTGCTGGGCGCGCACGGCCTGCACTGTGCCCATGTCCAGGGTAATTTTTTTGCGTTCCTGAAAATAGACTTTTGCCACTTCGGTCGTGGCTTGGTTTAAGTCGCGCGAGTGCAGCAGCGACTGGCAAATAGCCTTGAACCGCTCCTGGTGCTCAGGTTGCGGAAACAGCTTCTTTTGCAGGCGTTTGATGAGGGGCCGGGGCTTAAAATTCCACTTGCACGCCACGCCGTAGTGCAGGTAGTGCAGGTACAGGTGCAGGGCGGGCGCACGCACCAGCTCGCCGAGCTGCTTGGTGGCTTCGTAGTAAATCTGCGGCATCACCGGGTTGCGGTTGTTCAGGTAGCACAGCTCGTACACACCCGCCGCGAACCCGACCGTATCGGTGGGCAGCAGGGCCAGCAGCTTTTCGAAGTGCGGTTTGTAGCGCCCGTTGTCCAGCACGTTGAGCGCCTGCTCGGTTTCATCGTCGGGCAGCGGCACCGTTTTGGCCAGGGGCGCGAGCAGCGCCTGCACCGCCTCCCCAAAATACCGCTCGAAGGAATGCGCGGTGTCGAGCACGGCGGTGAAATACCGCTTTTCCGGGCTCATTGGCATGCCGTAGCGGTGCCGCACCACATCCTCGCAACGCTGTAAAACCGTGAAATACACGATGGCCGCCACCTTGCTGCCGGCGGCAGCGGAGCTGACGTAGCCCTGCTCTCTATGATTGAAATAGCCGTATTGCTCGCTTTTTTCGGTAAGCTCCTTGGCCTGCTGCTGAAACGTGGTGCCCGCCGCTTTGCACTTGGTTTCCAGCTCGTTCATCACTAGTAAATAAAGCCGGACGGCCTCGCCACGAGGGGTTTCAAGCTGCATCAAACCATTGCCGGGGGGCGTGAATTTGTTGAGCCAGCTGACCTCCTTCCTATTGAGCCGCAGGTTGTGCTCGTACAAGTCGCCCAGCGGAGTATGCGTATGGTAATAATAATGGCGGCGAAACACGGGCGTAACGTTAAAGTGGGCAGGGCATTAAATTAACCGGTTATCTTCTGGAAAAATGTTTACCACTCCCGAATTGTACAAATCCCCGAGGCATTAAATTAACCGGTTATCTTCTGGAAATACGGCTCGTAGATTGTGTAGCCGTCGCCGGTTTCCTCCACCAGCACGTCATCGAGCAGCTCGTAGCAGGTGTCATTCAGGCCGTCGATGAGTTGGTGGCGCAACGTGCCGTGGCTTTTGGCAAACGCCTCTGCTTTGGCCTGCGATAAAGTGAGCTGATGGGCTGCAAAGAGTTGCAAAAGCGCCTGTTGCGGCGCGCTCAGGCCCAAGCCGCTGGCGAAGCTGCCAGCGGTGGGCGTGGCGGGGGATTTACTGGGTTTTTTGGCTGATTGACTGGTTTTTATGGTTTTGGCCGGAGCGGTGGTTTTGGCCGGTTTGGCCGGTTTGCCTGGCGGCGTGGGCGTATCCTGCAGGTACTCGTTTAGTAGCTCCACGGTGCCGGCGTGCTGGTCGCGGGCGGCGTGAATGGCGGTTTTATCCAGCTCGATTTTCCGGCGCTTCACCTCATACACGGTGGGTACTTTGGCCAGCGCCTCATCCAGCTTTTTATAGAAAGCCAGCTCATTGGCGATAACCTGAAACCGCTCGGCCTGCTCCGGCAGCGGAAACAGCTGTTTGTGCAAGTTTTTAGGCAGCGGTTTGCCAACACGAAAAAGGGCCTGGGTGGTGTGCAGGTAGCGCAGGTAGTAGCCGAGCGCCGCCTCGCGGTGCGTAGCTGCCAGCCGCTTGGTTGTTTCCCAAAGAAGCAGGTCGAGGGAGGGGTTTTGCGCGTTGCGGGCGGCCAGCGTAGTCAGGGCCTTGAGTAGGGCCGGGGTCTTGGCCGCCAGTTGGTGCAGGAGCTGCTCCAGCTCGGTTTTCCAGCGACTGGTATTCTGTCTGTTGAGCAGTAGTTCAGTAGCATGGTCGGGCGCGGGCACCAGGGCCAGCAGCGGCGGCAGCAGCTCAAGTACCCGCCGCCCCAGCACCTCCTGAAACACGGGCTCTAGCTCGGCCAAAGCGCCGGTAAAGAGGCCGCCTACCTTGCGCTTGTGGCCCAGTTTTATCCGCGCAGCGTTTTCGCACAGCCGAAAAATGGCCAGGTACGCATCGGCCCCGGTTTTGGGTGGGGTGTAGTACCAGGCGGTGCTGGCGTAGTAGCGCAGGGATTTGGTGCGGCTGTCCAGCGTTTTCACCGTTTGGGCCAGGGTGCTGCCCTTGGCTTTGAGCTGCTGCTCCAGCAGCGGCAGCACGGCCAGGTAGAGCCGCACCGTGGCTGCGCGGCCCGCCTCAATGTCCAGAAACGTGTTGGCCGGCAGCGGAAAGCGGTTGAGCCAGCTGATTTGCTTGGGCGTGAGGGCCAGCTTGTCTTTATAAAGCTTGCCCAGGCTGGGCGGCTCGTAATCGTAAAATTGATGAACGGTGGAGGTTCTGGGTGGGGTTGGGGCGGCCGTCCAGATGTCGGCAATCTCCTTGCGCATGGCTTCTTTCAGGTGCAGAAACAGGCCCGTTACGTCAATAATGGAGTCGTCGTCATTGTTGTTGGAAGCGGGGCGTTTAGAAGACATGGGCAGGGCAAAGCATTGAGCGACAAAGGAATAGGAACAGGTTGCAGCGAAATCGGATTGAGCTGGAAGGCTTGCCCGATGAAGAAGCCCGTCGCTGCTGCGGAAAATGCACTCAATACCCCACATGTTGCGACAGGCGAACCGCTGGATGAAGCACAGGCGCTAAATTACCAATAGAATGCCCCGCCAATACTGCCAACCCATCTTTCTTCTGCATAGCCCCCAGACCCAACCGCCGAAAGCTATGTCCAAAAAATCCGTAGCTGAAATCATCGTCGATACCCTCGTAGCCGCCGGCGTCAAGCGCGTTTTTGGCGTGGTGGGCGATTCCCTCAACGGCATCAGCGACAACATTCGGGGCCGTGCCGACATCGAATTCATCGCCGTGCGGCACGAGGAAGGCGGGGCCTTCGCGGCCGGCGCGGAGGCCCACCTCACCGGCGACCTCGCCGTGTGTGCCGGCTCCTGCGGGCCGGGCAACACCCACCTCATCAACGGCCTGTTCGACTGCCACCGCAGCCGCGTGTCGGTGCTGGCCCTCGCCGCCCAGATTCCGAGCGTGGAAATCGGGACCGGCTACTTTCAGGAAACCCATCCCGAGCGGCTGTTCCGCGAATGCAGCCACTTCTGCGAGTTGATTTCGGTGCCCGAGCAGGCCGTGCACACCATTGAAAGTGCCGTGGCGGCGGCGCTGGGGCTGCGCGGCGTGGCCGTGGTCGTCTTTCCCGGCGACGTGGCTTACCTCGAAGCCGAAGCCCCCGAAGTACGGCTGCCCACCCTGGGCCGCCGCAGCTTGTTGCGTCCTTCGGAAGCCGATATTCAGCAAGCGGCTGCATTGTTGAACGCGGGTAGCAAGGTGACCATGATGGCCGGTATTGGCTGCGCCGAAGCCCACGCCGAGCTGCTGGAAATGGCCAAAACAAACTTGTTCCGTTAGGGACGGGGCCTGCCCCTGCCCATCGTTGAAACCCAAAAGGCCCTGTTACGTGTTAAATTCGCCCCCCCAACCCTAGCGGTGGCCGTTTCGCATCCATGACCAACAAAGAAATCAAAGCCCTTATCTCGCTGCTCGACGACCCGGAAATCGCGCCGCAAATCCAGGACAAAATTCAGAACCTGGGCGAGAGCATCATTCCCTTTCTGGAGGAGTCGTGGGAAGAAACTCTGGACAGCCAGCAGCAGCAGCGACTGGAGGATTTGATTCACCACCTGCAGTTTGAGGGCCTGCAGCAGCGCCTCAAAGTGTGGCGCGAAGCCGGTGCCACCGACCTGCTCGAAGGCATGTGGCTGCTGAATACCTATCAATACCCTGATGCCGACTACCAGGCCCTGAATCGCGCCATCGAGCAGCTCCGCTTCGAAACCTGGACTGCCCTGCGCCCCGAAATGCACCCCGCCGACCAAGTGCAAACCCTGAATTTCGTGATGTTCCGGCAGCATAAGTTCGCGGCCAACACCCAGCATTTCCACTCGCCGGCCAACTCCATGCTCCAGCGTGTGATTGAAACCAAGCGCGGCAACCCGCTCACGCTCTGCGTGATTTACCTGCTGGTGGCCCAGCGGCTGGATTTGCCGGTTTTTGGGGTGAACCTGCCCAACCTGTTCGTGCTCACCTTTCGGCCCGAGCTGCCGGGGGCCGAGCCGTTCTACATCAACTGCTACAACCGGGGCCTGGTGCTTTCGCGCACCGATATCGAGCACTACGTGGCCCAGCTTAACATCACGCCCAACCCCATTTTTTTCGAGCCCTGCTCGCACCTCGACATTGTGCGCCGCGCCATGCGCAACCTGCAAATGAGCTTCGAACGCTTGCAGGAGCCGGTGAAAGCGGCTGAGGTGGCGTTGCTGCTGAGCATTCTGGAGTAGCAGGAGATTTTCGTAGGGTGCGGGGCTTGCCCCCGCCCGTCGTTGAACGGCCTCCACATGAACCATTCAACGACGGGCGGGGGCAAGCCCCGAACCCTACTTCGTTTTGTGTTGTAGAAACGGCGGTTTGTATAGCCCAGACCGCTCGGGCCAAGGTGACCTTAGCGGGATGCTGGCTGTTCCAGTAGCTGAAGCAGCTCCGCTTCGGCAGTAGGTCTATTCCTGATGAAAATCACCGATTTTCGCACCCTGCGCCGCTCCGGCCTGGTGGTAAGCCCGCTGGCGCTGGGCACCATGACGTTTGGCACCCCGCGCTGGGGCTCGGGTGACGACGTGTCCGAAGCCGTTTTCAATGCTTACGTGGATGCCGGCAGCAACTTCGTGGACACTGCCGATGTGTATTCGGGCGGGCAGAGCGAGGAAATGCTGGGCCTCTACATTGCTGGCCGCCACCTGCGCGACCAAGTGGTGCTGGCCACCAAGTTCAGCTTCGGCGGGCAGGCCGGCAACCCCAACTTGGGCGGCAACGGCCGCAAAAACATTCACCGCGCCCTGGAGGGCTCGCTGCGCCGCCTCAAAACCGACTACGCCGACCTCTACTGGCTGCACGCCTACGACGGCGTGACGCCCGTGGAGGAAACGCTGCAAACCCTCGGCGACCTGGTGCGGGCCGGCCGCATCCGCTACTTCGCCTTCAGCAACGTGCCGGCCTGGTATGCCACCAAAGCCGCTACGCTGGCCCCCGCCCACGGCGTGCCCGACCCCATTGCCCTGCAAATGGAATACTCCCTGGTGGCGCGCTCCATCGAGCGGGAGCACGTGCCCGCCGCCCTGAATTTGGGGCTGGGCATCACGCCTTGGAACCCGCTGGCGGCCGGTTTTCTGGCCAGGAAGTACGAGCGGGAAGGTGCCGGGGCCAGCGGCGAAGGCCGCCTCACCGGTCCCAATTCCTTCGGCAACATGAAATTCACCGACCACAACTGGCAGGTGCTGGAAGCCCTGCGGCCGGTGGCGGCCGACTTGGGCCGGCCGCTGGCGCAGGTGGCGCTGGCGTGGCGGCCCAGCCGGGCATCACCTCGCTCATTGTGGGGGCCAGCAAGGTGGCGCAGCTGCACGACAGCCTGGTGGCGCTCGATATTCAGCTCAGCCCCGCGCAGCTGAAGACCTTGGACGATGCCAGCATTCTCGACCCGTTTCAGGACCGGATTTGGCCCATGCTGAAGCGCGTCGTATTTGGCGGCGGCAGCGTGCAGGGCTGGCAGTAGCCGCGTTTTGTGTTGCAGAAGCGGGGTTTTGTGTAGGTCCGTCGGCGTAGGCGGGCCGGATCTTTGAGGTATCAAAACCTCATCAAAATCAACCCCCTAATGACAACTGAAATCAAACGCGTAGCCCTCGGCAGCCAGGGCCTGGAAGTGCCCGTGGAAGGCCTGGGCTGCATGGGCATGACGGCCGCTGGCAACGGCATGAGCATGTATGGCGAGGCCGACGAAGCCGAGAGCCTGGCCACCCTGCACCGCGCCCTGGAGCTGGGCATCAACCTGCTCGACACCGCCGACCTCTACGGCCCCATGCTGAACGAGCGGCTGGTGGCCAAAGTGCTGCCCGGCCGCCGGGCCGACGTTATTCTGGCCACCAAATTCGGCTTCGAGGTGAGCGACGATGAGCAGTTCACCGGCAAGCTCAACGGCCGACCCGACTACGCCCGCAAGTCCATCGAACGCTCGCTGCGCAACCTGGGCACCGACTACATCGACCTCTACTACCTGCATCGCCTCGACCCCAATACGCCTATTGAGGACAGCGTGGGCATGATGAGCCGCTTCGTGGAAGAAGGCAAAGTGCGCTTCCTGGGCCTGAGCGAGGTGTCGCCCGACATCCTGCGTCGGGCCCACGCCGTGCACCCCATCACGGCCCTGCAAACCGAGTATTCGCTCTTCGATAGGGGCGTGGAGGAAAGCGGCAGCCTGCACGCCGCCCGCACCCTGGGCATCGGTTTCGTGGGCTATTCGCCGATGGGTCGGGGCTTTTGTCGGGCGACATCAAAACCCCCGACGACTTTGAGCCCAACGACTCGCGCCGCTGGTTCCCGCGTTACCAGGGCGAAAACTTCTACAAAAACCTGGCCCTGGTGGAAAAGCTGGAAGCCCTGGCCCAAACCAAGGGCGTAACCACCGCGCAGCTGGCCTTGGCCTGGGTGCTGGCGCAGAGCGTGGTGGCCATCCCCGGCACCAAGCGCCGCAAGTATCTGGAGTTGAACGTGGCCGCCGCCGGTATAGCGCTGAGTCCGTCGGAATTAGCTGAACTGGAGGCTATGATGCCGGTGGGTAGTCCGGTGGGCGCGGCGTATCCGGCGGGCTTTTAGGCGAAGCGAAAAGGGGAATTGCCAAACATTAAGAACGTCATGCTGAGTGGAGCCGAAGCATCTCTACCGCGCAACGCAATCCAATCTGCCCAACCAAGTGGGTGAGATGCTTCGACAAGCTCAGTATGATATGCGTGGGCTGCTTGGGTTTCTGCAACCACGCTAGCCCCTAAGTTTACCCTTTCGCCAACCCCTTCAACCATGCCCAATTTCGTAGGCTGCCGTACCCTGGAAATCACGGATGAGGCGCTGGGCCTCACCTTCCCGCTGCTGGTGCTGTACCCCAGCAGTACCCCCGGCCGGCCCGAAGCCATTGGGCCCTATACCCTCGATGTGGCCTTGGATGCGCCCATCAACCCCGGCCCGTTGCCGGTGGTGCTGGTTTCGCACGGCACTGGCGGTTCGCCGCTCACGCACCGGCTGCTGGCGCACTACCTGGCCCGCCACGGCTTTGTGGTGGGCCTGCCGCGCCACCACGCCAACCATTGCGACGACAACGCCTGGCATAACACGGCCGATAACCTCGTGGCCCGGCCGCGCCACCTCAGCCTAGAGCGTGAGGACAATTACCTTTGCTTTGGCAATCGTTTATAACGAAGAAATTATTTATGAGAAGACATGAGATTAGCGATGCTCAATGGCTGGCGGTGAGTCCCCTTTTGTCGGGTAAAGCCACGGATTGCGGGGTAACGGGCAAAGACAACCGCTTGTTTTTCAACGCGGTCGTGTGGATAATGCGCACCGGTTGCCCGTGGGCCGACCTGCCCGAACGCTTCGGCAAATTCAACACCGTGTGCAAGCGCTTCCGGCGCATGGCGACCAAAGGGGTTTGGGAGCGGGCCTTCCAGGCCCTGCAAGCCCCCGAACTGGACTGGGTCATGCTCGATTCGACCGTCGTGCGGGCGCACCAGCATTCAGCGGGCCAAAAAAAAGTAACGCCGCCACCGAGTGCCTCGGACGCAGCCGCGGGGGCATCGGCACCAAAATTCACGCCTGCGTGGAGTCGCTGGGCAACGCCGTGCGGCTGATTGCGACCGAAGGCCAGGCGGGCGACAGCCCGCAGGCGCTGCCCTTGCTGGCGGACCTGCAGCCGGGCAAAGTGCTGGCCGACACGGCTTACGACAGCGACGCAACCCGCGCCTATTGCACCGAAAGGGGCATCGAAGCCGTCATTCCCAGCCATCCCAACCGGGTAGAACCCTTGGCAATGGACGAAGAAACCTACCGCGACCGCAACAAAGTCGAGCGCTTTTTTGGCCGCCTCAAGCAATACCGCCGCCTGGCCACCCGCTACGAAAAAACCGCCGTTTCCTTCCTCGCCTTTTGGTATATTGGTGCTACGCTAGATTGGCTTAGATAAATAAATAAATCTTTTATTGTCCTCACGCTCTAGCCATTGATGGGCTGCTGGCGGAATTCGGGGCGGCGCTGCGGCCCGATTGGGTGGCGCTGATTGGGCACTCGCTGGGCGGCTACACGGCGCTGGCGCTGGCTGGCGGCCTGCCGGGCTCGCTCCCCCACGAACACGCCGACGGCACGCCGCAGCCTATTCCCGTAGTGCCCGATGCGCGAGTGCGGGCGCTGGTATTGCTGGCCCCGGCCACCGTGTGGTACCGGGCGGCGGCAGCCCTGCGCAACATACGGGTGCCCATCCTGCTGCTGACGGGCGAAAAAGACGAGTGGACCCCCGATTTCCACGCCCAAATCGTGCTCAATGGTGTGGCCGACCGCCGGCGGGTGCAGCACCGCAACGTCGAAAACGCGGGCCATTATTCCTTTCTCAGTCCATTTCCGGCGGCCCGAACGGGCCCGGCCTTTCCGCCCTCACAGGACCCACCGGGGTTCGACCGGGCGCAGTTTCAAGGGGAGCTGCAGGCGGAGATTCTGAAATTTCTCGCGCAGCACCTGGCGCGGGCCGCTGCGGAGTACCGGCAGTAATAGCGTCGTGGTTTATCATCCTTCGCAAGCTTTGGATGACAAAAGTTAAAAACAAACGCATGAAACCGCCGCCTCCCGAAATCCGCGTGCTGCATACCGTGACGGACTACGCCCGCTTCTGCGGGCTGCCCGCGCTGGCCCACCCGCTGCTCACTGTCATCGACCTGGAGCAAAACCGTGGCAACGTGCTGCCCGACAAGCTGATGCCCGTGGTGCAGCACTTCTACAGCGTGTGGCTGAAGAAGAACCTCCGGGGTAAGGTGCACTACGGCCGCCTTCCGGTTTTCGGCGCAGTAGCCTTCCGTTTGAGCTATGAGGCTTGTGTGTGAATAAACAGGAACGTCATGCCGATCTGCCTCGGCGGCGCTCGGCATGACGTTCTGCTGAACCGATTACCGCTTAATCAGGCAGCCGGCGGCGCGCTTGTCGGCTACGCCACTGGGGCGGCCGGCCAGTACGTTGTCGAGCACCTGCTTCAGGTAATGCTGCTGCACGCTGCCGGCCACCTGCGGGTTGTCGTCGATGGCACCGCGGTAGCGGATGGCGAAGCCCTTGCCGGCGGGCTCCAGCACTACGGCCTCGGCGGTTTTGGTTACGCCCAGCAGGCCGGCCACCTGCTGGCTGGCATCGGTGAGGGTGGGCAGCTCGACCTCGCCGGGGGCGGCGGTACCGGGCGCATCGAGGTTGATGGGCACGTTGATGAACAGGAACTGCACGCCCCGGCCCCGGTAGGCGCTGCTGAGCAAGGCCAGCCGCTCCTGATAGAGGCGCGAAAATGCGCAGGCCGGGTTCAGAAACACCACCACCACGGCCTTGTCCTTGGCGTAGCTTTTCAGGGCGACGTCGGCATTGGCGGCAGTTTTCAGGGTGAAATCGGTGACGGTGCCGCCGGCCTGGGCGCGGGCCACGCCCACGGCGAGCGAAATGGCCAGCAGGGTTACGGCGGTGAGAATAGAGATTCGGCGAAAAGACATGGCGGTAAGGTAAGGCAAAACGGCGCGGGCTACTGCTTGGCGGCTACCCGGCCGGTTCGTGGCAGTACGTGAGCACGTAGCCGGGTGCGGGTTGGGTATAGCAAATGCGGTGCCGGGTCTGGGCCCCGTCCAGCACTAACGTAGCGGGGATTTCGCCGGATTTAGCCGCGCTAAATTCGTGAAGCAGCAGCTGTTGGCGGAAAATGATGCCGCGCCGGGCCGCCAGCTTATACAGGGCTTCTTTGGCGCTCCAGAGCAGGGTGTAATGGGCATCCGCTGCGGCCATAGGGGTGGCGCGGGCGTGGGCCCACTCGTTTTCGGCCAGAAATTTTCCGGCCAGCCGCTGGGCCTTGTCGCGAATGAACTCAATATCGACCCCGGCCCGGCCATCCTGGGCCAGCAGGGCCGCCGCCCACTCGCCGGAGTGCGACAGCGAAACCACCGTATCGGCGGGCGCGCCGGCCAGCCAGGGTCGGCCGGTGGCATCGTTGCGCACCACGGTTTCGGGCGCTACGGGCGTGGGCAATTCGTTGAATAGCGCGTGGGCCAGCCGGCGGCCGGCCAGCCACTGCGCCTGGCGTTTGGGGTCGGCGGTGGCGGGCAGCAGCGGCTGGTAGGTGGCAGCGTTGGGCAGCCCGGCCCAGAGCTCGGCAGGCGTTTCGGTGAGGTGCCAGAGGCCCAGCACGGCAGTAGGGGAGAGGCGCTGGAGGGAGTGCAGGGGCATTGTGGGGGCGGGAAGTGGGGAGCGGGAGCAACTGTCATCCTGAGCTTGCGAATGACCTTATTACGTCAGAACATTTCGCAGCAAATCAATCGGCGCAAACGTGATAAGGTCCTTCGCTGCGCTCAGGATGATAGTTAGGATGACAAAGTGGCCCTACTTCCAAACAAAGCTACCTTTGCGCCACCCGTTATGCCCGAAATCTTCCGCCCGCCCGTTACCCGAATAGCCACCCTTGCCGGCCACCGCGATGCCGTGTACGCTCTCACGGGTGGCTCCGGCAGCCACGTTTACTCCGGTAGCGCCGATGGCATGGTGGTGGGCTGGGATGCCGCCGAGCCCGCCCGCGATGGCGAGCTGCTGGCCCGCGTGCAGAACTCGGTGTACGCCCTGCGCCACCTGCCAGCGCTGGGCTTGCTGGTGCTGGGACACAACTTCCAGGGCATTCAGGCCATCGATTTAGCGAAGAAAGAGTTGGTTCACGCCACGGCCTTGCCGCCGGTGGCCATCTTCGAAATAGTGTTTTCCGAGAGCCGGCAGCGCCTGTACGCGGGGCTGGGCGACGGCACGCTGGCCGTGCTGCGCCTGCCCGATTTCCGCCTCGAAAAGCTGCTGCGCCTCGCCGATAAAAGCCTGCGCACGCTGGTGCTGCACGAGGGCCGGGGCGAGCTGGTCGTGGGCAGCTCCGACCACCTCATCCGTGTGCTCGACCTCGACTCGCTTGAAACCAAATACACCCTCGGCGAAAGCACCAACTCGGTGTTTTCGGTGGCCTTTTCGCCCGATGGCGCGCACCTGCTCACGGCCGGCCGCGATGCCCAGATTCGGCGCTGGGACGTGGCCGCCGGCTACGCCCTGCTGGACACCGTGCCGGCCCATATGTACACCATCAACCACTTGGCTTTTAGCTCCGATGGCCGTTACCTGGCCTCGTGCAGCCTCGATAAGAGCATCAAGCTCTGGGACGCGGCCACCCTCACGCTGCTGCGCGTGCTCGACCGCGCCCGCGCCGCCGGGCACGGCACCTCGGTGAACCGCTTGGTTTGGCCGGGCACCGAAAACCGGCTAGTTTCGTGTAGCGACGACCGCAGCCTGGCCGTTTGGCAATTGGAAGCTGTTAGCCAATAGCTGTCAGATTCCTCGAAATAATAGGCTCATTCTACGATTGCCGCGCACCTGCCACCACAGCTAATAGCTAGCAGCTAAAAGCTAACAGCTAAAGAAAGATGAAACTCACCGCCCTCGATATCCGTCAGAAAACGTTTGAAAAATCCTTCCGGGGGATTGACCGCGACGAGGTGCAGGCATTCCTGACCACCGTGTCGCAGCAATGGGAACGCATGGGCGACGAAAACCGCGAGCTGCGCCTCAAGCTGGAGCACGCCCAGCACGACGTGCAGAAGATGCGCGAAGTGGAAAGCAGCCTCTACCGCACCCTCAAAACAGCCGAGGACACCGGCAACAACATCACCGAGCAGGCCCAGCGCGATGCCGACCTGCGCATCCGCGAAGCCCAGTTTCAGGCCGAAGGCATCCTCAGCGAAGCCCGCCAGCGTGCCCGCGAAGTGGTGGACGGCGCCTACCAGCAGGCCGAAAAAACGGTGTCTGACATGCAGCGCGAAGTAGGCGGCCTGGGCCAGGAGTGCCAGCGGCTTGAGCAGCAGCTTGATGGCCTCGTGCGCGACCTGCACCACCTCGCCTCCGATGCACTCGACAAGGTGGAGAAAGCCCGCAACCGGCCCAAGGGCGGCGCGGCGGCCATCCTTTCGCGCGCGGTCCGCGTACAGGTAGAGCGGCCCAAGGAAGCCGCCGCCGAACCCACGCCCGAAACCCCTGCCGCCATGCAAGTCACTTCTTCATCCGCCGTTTCGCCCGCTGCCGCCGTGGCGGCGGCCACACCCGCATCGTTTGCCCCCGGCAACTTTGGCCGCGCCGAGGAAACCCTGGAGCGCGCCGCCCAAACCACCGGCTACAACCCCAAGCCCGGCCAGCAGCCCAACCCCGGCGCGCCCGCCGAAGCCCCGCGCCCCGACATCGAGCGCCCCAGCGCGCCCGCCGAAAACCCCGGCATCGCGCCTGCTCCGCACGTCGACCCGCCCGCGCCCGCGCAGGTGCCCGAGCCCAACCCGCCCTACGTGCAGCCCACCGCGCCCGACATTCAGCCCGTAACGCCCAACTACCCCGAAATCAACCAGCCTTCGCCCGTAACGCACCCCGGCCAGCCTGGCATGGTAGCTATTGCCGCCCCGGCTCAGGCCGCTGCGCCAGTGGAAGTAGCCGTAGCGGAGAAGTCGTTCTTCGATGAAATCTAGACCGCAGATTTAACGGATTTGACGGATTATTAGGATTCAGCTGCCTCATAAAACCTTATAAAAGAAGAAAGCCTGCCTTCGTGGTGGGCTTTCTTCTTTTATAAGGTTTTATGAGGCAACCTTTGTAGCGTCGCTTTCGCAGCGTAGCCGGGGCTTCGGTCGCTTGCCGCTCCGCGAATTGTGCTCACTATTTCCCCACCTCACCATTTTACCTCATGGGCCAGATTGCACTCGAAGGCATGGAGTTTTTTGCTTTCCACGGCTACTATGATGAAGAGCAGAAAATCGGCAATAAGTACGGCGTCGACCTCTACATCAAAACCGATTTGCTGGCCGCCGGCGAGTCCGATAAGCTGCAGCAGACGGTGAACTACGAAATTCTCTACCGCCTCGTGGCCGAGGAAATGCGCGCCCCCGCCCGCCTGCTGGAGCACGTAGCCCACCGCGTGCTCGACCGCATCACGGCCGAGCTGCCGCACGTGCGCAAGGTGAAAGTCAGCGTGAGCAAGTTCAATCCGCCGCTGGGCGGCATCTGCCACCGCGCCCGCGTCACGCTCACGAAGCGCCGGGAGAAGCAGCAGTAGCCATCTAAGCGTGTATAGGGGCGCAGGCAGCCCTTTGCTTCTTCCGCTGAACTGCCGTAAAAGCAGAAATATTCACCTTCTTGAATAAAATTTATTGCCCTTGAAATCAAGGGTTTATATTGGATTGCAGATTAAGTACGAAGTATTTCGTAGTCAAATCTTGTAACTACGAATGTATTCGTATAATCTTTGTGTCATACTACGAAATAATTCGTAGTAACCTCGTATCTGTTCGACATGAGCAAGGCACTGCCCCCCAAACCTACGGATTCTGAGCTGGAAATCCTGCACGTGCTCTGGCAGTACGGGCCCGCCACGGTGCGGGCCATCAACGACCACCTGAGCCTGCGCCGTCAGGTAGAGGTGGGCTACACCACCACGCTCAAGATTTTGCAGCTGATGCTGGAGAAAGCGCTGGTGCGGCGCGACGATGCCGACCGCAGCCACGTGTATCGGGCCGCCGTGCGCGAGCAGGAAACGCAGGGGCTGCTGCTCGATAAGTTCGTGGACGCCACCTTCGGCGGCTCGGCCCTGAAGCTGGTGATGCAGGCCCTGGGCAGCCGCCAGACCTCGGCCGACGAGCTGGCCCAGATTCGCCGCTTGCTGAATGACATTGAAATCCAGAATTCCACTCCTAATTCCGACGACGATGACCACGTTTGAGCAATTCGTTTCGCCCGCGCTGACGCGGGCTTTGGGCTGGACCTTGCTGCACTCGCTGTGGCAGGGTGCGCTGGTGGCGGCCGTGTTGGCCGGGGCGCTGCTGCTGCTGCGCCGGCAGCGGGCCGAGGTGCGCTACGCGGCTTCGGCCGGGGCGCTGGGGCTGGTGGTGGCGCTGGCCGGCATCACGTTCGGGCTGTATATGAATTCGAGCCCTGACAAAAGCCCAATGCAGGGTTGGGAGGCAACCACAAGCCAGGCGGACCCCCTCAAATCCGGCTGAAACGCCCGCAGCGGGTGCAGTGTCTGACGCCAAAGCGGGGGTAATGGCTGCTGCCGGGATTAGCGCCGCGCCCGGTACCGGCCGCAACTGCGGCTTCGCTGGCCCCGCCTTCCGCGATTCAGGCCGTCACGCAGTCCCTCAGCCATGCGTTGAACAACCAGTTGCCGCTGCTGGTGCTGGCCTGGCTACTGGGCCTGCTGGCCATGAGCCTGCGCATGCTGGGCGGCCTGCTGTATGTGCAGCGGCTGCGGCGCTACCGGGTGCGCCCGCTATCGGTGGCGTGGCAGGAGCGGCTGGCCGCGCTGGCCGCCCGCAGCGGCGTGAAGCGGCCGGTGGCGCTGCTGGAGTCGGCGCTGGTGCGGGTGCCGCTGGTGGTGGGCCACTTGCGGCCCGTGATTCTGCTGCCGCTGGGCACGGTGGCGGGCTTATCGCCGGCTTGTCTGGAGGCTATTCTGGCCCACGAGCTGGCCCATGTGCTGCGCCGCGATTACCTCGTGAACCTGCTGCAAACCGTGGCCGAGGTGCTATTTTTCTACCATCCGGCGGTGTGGTTCGTAGCCAATTGCGTGCGTACCGAGCGCGAAAACTGCTGCGACGATACCGCCACGACCCTCGTGGGCGGCGACCCGCTCCGGCTGGCCCGCGCCCTCACCGCCCTCACCGCCCTGGCCGAGTGGACGCAGAGCGCCGCCGTGGCCCCCACGCCGCGCCTGGCCCTGGCTGCCTTCAACCAGCCCGGGGCCCTGCTGCTGCGGGTGCGCCGCCTGGTGCGCCCGGCGCTGGCCACTGGTCTTACTCCGAATAGCCAACCGCCCCAAGCATTAACCGCCACCCCGATGGCCGCCGATACCGCCCGGGGCACCCGCCCCGCCAACCCCGGCACCGTGGTAATCACCCGTGATAAAAAAGGCCGGCTGACCAGCCTGGTGGTGAACGGCCAGCCCGTGGCCGTGCCCACCGACAAGCCCTCGAAAGCCGAGCGCCGCGCCGGCCAGCAGGTAACGGTAGTGCCCGTGCCCGAGGCTGGCCCGGCCCGCCGCTTCGAATACAGCACCCGCGAGCTGGACCAGGCCGGCCGCCAGGCTGACCGGGAAGGCCGCCGGCTGGACGACCATGCCCGCGAGATGGACCGCGCCGGGCGCGAGCTCGACAAAGCCGGCCGCAAGCTGGATAAAATGGGCCGCGAAATGGATAAAGCAGCTCAGAAACTGGACCGTAAAAGCGGTACGTACACCTACGATAGCAAACGCCGTACGGATAACATCAACAGCAACGTGCACATCGATATTGATGACGCGGCCCTGAGCCAGCTCGTAACCAATGCCCTGAAGCTGGGCAATGTGGGCCTCAATATTGGTCTGCAGGCCGCCAGCTAGGGCATCGACGAAGCCCGCCGGGCCCTCGAAACCACCCTGCGCGACCCCGGCCTCAGCGATGAGGCCCGCCGCGCCACCCGCGACGCCCTCACGGAGCTGCGCCAGGAGGAGCGTAATTCCCAGCGCCAAGGCCCCGACCGTGCCCAGGAAGCCCGCGACCGCCGCCAGGAGCTCCAGAACCGCATCCGTGAGTCGCAGCAGGAGCTGCGCGACCTGGAGCAGGACCGCGCCGACCGTGACCAGGACCAGGCCGACCGCAACCGCGACCGCGCCGACCGCGACCGCGACCGCAACGAGGCCCTGCTGGACCAGATGCAGAAGGACGGCCTCCTGAAAGACCCCAACCACTACCAAATCAAGCTCACTGCCCGCAGCCTGATGATTGATGGCAAGGAGCAGCCGCCGAAGGTGTTTCAGAAATACCTGAAGCTGTATGAAAGCAATACCGGCCGCCCACTGACCGGCAATAATGCGATGGTGATAACCCGCAGCAGCGACAGCAGCACCATCATCAACGGCGCTGGCCCCACGCCGCCCCGCACCCCGCGCATGGCCCCTATGCCGCCCCTGCCTGCGCTGCCGGCCCCGCCCCGCCTCGACACGGACGAACTGCGGAGCGAGCTGCGCAAGGACGGCATTATCGGGGCCGACGAGAAAAACCTGCAGTTCCAGCTCAACAGCTCCGGCCTGACGGTGAACGGTAAAAAGCAGCCCGGTGAGCTGGCGGCTAAGTACCGCAAGCTCACCGGCCACAACGATGGCAAGAGCTTTAACATGATGATTTCGACCCAGTAATAGGGGCGGGAGGAAAGCGAAAAAGCCGGTTTTTCTCGCGGGAAACCGGCTTTTTTATGCCCATCATTTTTTAATAATCTGGGAAATGACAGCCCACAAGCAACTATTTAGCCCTGATACCCATCTCTTGGCCCTTCCGAAGGTTATTCTGTTTCGGACAATTACTATGCGTTGTTATCTACTGTTTTGTTGGTTTAGCTTATTTATTGGAGTGGCCCAGGCCCAGAAGGGGCCAGCCGCCACGCCGGCTACCGATGCCGCCCGGCCGGCCCCCAAACGCCAGCTTCAGGCCACGCGCATCAGCACCCCGCCCAAGCTGGACGGCCTGCTCGACGAGGCCGTGTGGCAGTCGGCCCCCATCGCCACCAAATTTTACGAGTTGGAGCCCACGCCCGGCCCCATCGAAAAACACCCTACCGAAGTGCGCGTGCTCTACGACGATGCCGCGATTTACGTGGGGGCCATCATGCACGATGTGTCGCAGGATTCCATTCTGCGGGAGCTGAGCAACCGGGATAATATTGGCACTTCGGATTGGTTCGGGGTGCTGCTCGATACCTATGACGACCACCTCAACGGCTATCAATTCATCGTTACTTCGGGTGGCGTGCAGCTCGACGCCCGCCTCTCGCCCACCAACGGCGAGGATGGTAACTGGAACGCCGTATGGGAATCGCGCACCGCCCTGCACGGCACCGACTGGGTAGCCGAAATCCGCATTCCCTATTCGGCCATTCGCTTCAGCAAGGCCCTTGAGCAGGTGTGGGGGCTGAACTTCGTTCGGCAGCGGCGCAGCTCGCGGCAGAAATTTTTCTGGAACGAGGTGAAGCCGCAGGTGGATGGCTTCGTGAACCAGTGGGGCGAGCTCACCGGCCTGCGCGACCTCAAGCCCCCGCTGCGCCTCTCGCTCACGCCCTACGTGAGCACCTACCTGAACCACTACCCCTACAACGAGCAGGGCAAGCAGAACACCACCACTACCTTCAACGGCGGGGCCGACGTGAAGTGGGGCATCAACGAAAGCTTCACCCTGGATGCCACCCTGGTGCCCGATTTCGGGCAGGTGCAGAGCGACAACCAGGTGCTCAACCTCTCGCCCTTCGAGGTGCAGTACAACGAAAACCGGGGCTTTTTCACCGAAGGGACCGAGCTGTTCAACAAGGGCGGGCTGTTTTATTCGCGGCGGGTGGGGGCACAGCCGCTGGGCTTTGGCACCGTGGATGGGCAACTGCACGCCGGCACCCGGATGGCCGACGGCAAGCGCCACGCCGGCGAGTTCATCGTGCAGAACCCTGGCATCACGCGCCTGCTCAATGCCACCAAAGTATCGGGCCGCACCAGCAGGGGCCTGGGCGTGGGCATTTTCAATGCCGTGAGCAACGACATGTACGCCACCGTGCAGGACAGCACCACCGGCGCGCGGCGCGACGTGCTCACTCAGCCGTTGAGCAACTACAACATCGTGGTGCTCGACCAGAGCCTCAAAAACAACTCCTACGTGAGCCTGGTGAACACCAACGTGACCCGTGCCGGCAGCACCTACGACGCCAACGTGACGGGCGGCCTTTTCAAATTCGCCAACAAGGCCAACTCCTACGCCCTCAACGGCCGCGTGATATACTCCAACCGCCGGGGCAAAGCCTTTGGCTCCCAGGATGAAATATCGGACCAGGACGGCTACAAGTACTACCTGAACTACGGCAAAGTGTCGGGCAAATTCACCTGGAGCGTCGACCACGGCATCGAGTCGCACTCCTACAACCCCAACGACCTGGGCCTGCTCTTCGCCAACAACAACATCTCGCAGTCGGCCAGCGCCAGCTACAACATCTACACGCCGTTCTGGAAAGTCAACAAGCTGAGCACCTATGCCTCCGTGGCCTACTCGCTGCTGGAGCGCCCCATGCTCTACCAGGACGCGGGCCTGTACCTGGGCGGCAACACCACCTTCACCAAAAGCTTCCTCACCACTGGCATCAACCTCGACGCCGCGCCCCTCACCCGCGACTACTTTGACCCGCGCCGCGCGCCGCTGGGCAAATACTACGTGCGCAAGCCCGCCAACGTGGGCATCAACGGCTTTTTCTCTTCCGATTACCGCAAGAAATTCGCCTGGGACGTCAAATACGGGGCGCGCGTATTCACCGCCGACGGCGACCGCACCGGCCGCTACACCTACGCCCTCACCCTCGGCCCTCGCTACCGGGCCAGCAACCAACTCAGCTTCGTGTATTCCATCGGCTACGAGCGGCGGCTGAACCAGATTGGCTACGCCGGCGGCCTCAACGCTTCCGACTCGACCGATGCGCCCATGTTTCGCCGCTTCGGCGGCAAGGAGGGCGACGTGCTGCTCGGCCGCCGCAACGTCACCACCTTCACCAACACCGCCACGGCCACCTACACGTTTACCAACCGCATGTCGTTCAACATCCGGCTGCGGCACTACGTGAGCAATGTGCACTACCGCGACTTCTCCCGCCTGCACCCCGACGGCCTCGAAACCCCCGAACCCACTTACAACCGCAACCGCGACAACACCTTCAACGCCTTCAACATCGACGCCGTCTATTCCTGGTGGTTCGCGCCCGGCTCGCAGGTCAGCATCGTCTGGAAAAACGCCGGCGCGTCCTTCTTCGAAGCCAACGCCGCCACCCCGCTCTACTTCGACAACCTAAGCAATACCATCAACACCCCGCACAATAACTCGGTGTCGGTGAAGGTGCTGTATTATCTCGATTATCTGGCCCTGCGCCCCCGGCGCGGGTAGGAACGAGCTGGAGGAACGAGCTGGTGCGCGTCTCTGACGCGCTGCCGACTGGGTTCGAGCCTCTGGCTCAGGCATTGCCCAACGCCACCAGACGCTAGCACGACCCGAGCCACAGGCTCGAACCCAGTCGGCAGCGCGTCGCAGACGCGTGCCAGCAGTGGGCGTTTACGAAACTCATCCCTTTCGTGCATTTCGTAAACGTTGATTCGTAGACGAATTTCTTAAACTCACCCCGCGCTGTAAGGGCCATCTGACCATCAGGTGCCGGGCTAGTTCCTACCGTTCATTGAAAGGAGCGATTTGCGGAGATTTGCAGCAGCCTGAGGAAGCCGCTAGTAATGCACTGCTTGGGTAGGGGCGCCCGTATACTGATTAATAATGAAATACAAGCAAATACTCATGACCACACCCACCGCGAGTAACACAATTTTTCGTTTGAACAGGGGCTTGTCGTATACCCAATAGTGGCGCAGGATTAAAAATCCGCCGACGGCAAGGGCGCTAAAAGCCATTGCGCGGCCCCCCACTCGAACCAGGGCGCGAGTTGGAGGAAGAAGCGGAAAAAGAAAATTGAGAAACACCCCGAGCACGAGCAGGGCAGTAGCTACTGGTGGCAATTTCGGCGGGTCGGTCGTGCGCTGGTAGTTCATATAGCTTAGATTGCTGCTTGCTAATGTAAGAGGCAGATTTTCTATTTGCACCAAAAAGGGAGCGCACACGGGGCGCTAGGGCCGAGTAGGTCTACCCCCCCCCCCTTTTTTTTTCAAGACGGGGTAACGCTCATTACGTTCACTTTAACGGTCGATTGGGTGGCCGCATCTCCCACCATCACGAATCCCCCACCTACGGCTGTCATAAACTTGCCGGTTTCCAGGCGGGCAGGCGAACTCCCCAGTTTCGACCATAGCACCTGCGCCGCCACTGGCCCGGAGCCCAGCAGCCACCCGATAAGTGAAAAAACGGCAACCCAACGGTAAGTCTTTTTCATCGGTAGCTAAAAAAGGTTTTTGAAAATTGTTGGAAATCCCCACTGGTGAGCATTGCAGACGCGCACCAGCTGATAAACCCATTGGGTATTAGTGGAAAAGCGAATGTAGACGGCCGCGCCAACAATTCCGTCCGTCAGCCCGCGCTGCGCTGCATTCCACGTCAGCCCAAACCTCGCCCCGCCGCACCCCCACGCGCCCGCCCCGTCCTACAGCCCCAGCAGTTCCTCGGCCGCCGCAAACGGCGTGAGCTGTCCGGCCGCCACGGCCGCCTGCACCGCGGGCAGCCGCTCACGCACCGCCGCATCGGCATAAAACCGACTCTCCAGCGCCTGGGCGATGCTTTGGTGCAGCCATTGCAACTGCTGCTGCTGCCGGCGGCGCTCGAAATAGCCGCTGGTGCGGGTGGCGGCTGCGTAGGTTTCGATGACCTCCCACACGGCCCCGATGCCCGTGCCGTCCACTGCCGAGGTGAGCAGTACCGGCACCACCTGCCCCGAAGGCGCGGCCGGAAACAGGTGCAGCGCGCTTTGGTAGTCGAGGCGGGCGCGGCGGGCGGCTTGCTCGTTGCCGTGGTCGGATTTGGTGATGCACAGGGCATCGGCCATTTCCATGATGCCGCGTTTCACGCCCTGTAATTCGTCGCCGGCCCCGGCCAGCATCAGGAGCAGGAAAAAATCGACCATGCCGTGCACCGTGGTTTCGGACTGGCCCACGCCCACGGTTTCCACGATAATCACGTCGTGGCCCGCTGCTTCGCATAATAATAAGGCCTCGCGGGTGGCCCGCGCCACCCCGCCCAGGCTGCTGCCGGCCGGCGAGGGCCGGATAAACGCCGCCGGCTGGGCCGAGAGCCAGGGCATCCGCGTCTTGTCGCCCAGAATGCTGCCGCCGCCGCGTTGGCTGCTGGGGTCCACGGCCAGCACGGCCAGCTTCAGGCCCTTGGTTTCGACCAAATACCGGCCCAGTGCCTCAATAAAGGTGCTTTTGCCCACGCCCGGCACGCCCGTAATGCCCACTCGCAGGCTGCGCCCGGTGTGCGGCAATACCGCCTGCAACACCTCCTGCGCCAAGGCGTGGTCGGTGGGCAGGGTGCTTTCGACGAGGGTGATGGCACGGCCCAGCACCGTGCGGGAGCCGGCCCGGATGCCGGTGGCATACTCAGCGGCGGAGAGGCGTTTGGGAGGCATTTTGTGCGGTAAGCTTCCGCTTGCCGATTAACTTTGGGGCCGGCGTTGGCCCGTTTTCCAACAATTAAACGGCAAGCTAAAGCTTACCGCACATTCTCGCCCTATGAAACCATCTCTCCGCTTCTTATCGCTGGCCGCTGGGCTGGCCCTGCCCGCCACGGCTTTCGCCCAAAACGAGCTCAGCAACTTCTCGGCCACGGGCCGGGGCGGCGTCATCAACACCTTCGCCAGCGACTACCAGGCCATCGGCATCAACCCCGCCAACCTGGGCCGCAGCATCAATTTCCGGGTGGCCTTCACCATTGGCGAAGTGGGGGCGGGCATCGGCTCGCAGTCGCTGAGTAAAACCACCTTCAAGCACATCATCTACGATGCCAGCCAGAGCATCGGGCCCGCCGAAAAAGCTACGCTGGTTAATCAGCTCTCCGGCGACAACGTGCTGAACTTCAATCTCGATACCAACCTCTTCGGCCTGGCCGTAACGCTGCCCAACGGCCTGGGTGGCCTGGCGTTCAGCAGCCGGCAGCGCGTTGGCGGCCACCTGGCCCTCAACCGCAACGCCGCCGATATCATCATCAATGGCCAGAATGCCGCTGTGGTGAAGCAGTATTACCCCACGCCCAACACCAGCGGTGCGCCCACGCCCACGGCCGCCAACGCGCCGCTCATTTCCACGGTGCTCGACGGAACCAGCATTCAGGCGGCCATTACCAACGAGTTCAACGTGGCCTACGGCATTCAGGTGTACCACAATAACGGCCTGAAGCTGGCGCTGGGGGCGGGCTACCGCTACATCCAGGGCATCGGCATTGCCGATATCCGGGTGAGCGGCGGCAACCTGACGGCCTACACGGCGTTCTCGCCGGTGTTTGATATCAATTACGGCGCGCTGGCCAGCAATCCCAACTTCAACTACGAATCGGGCTCGGGCCTGAAGCCGGTGGGCCACGGCAATGGATTCGACGCGGGCTTGTCGGCCGAAATCGGCAAAATATTCCGCTTCGGCGCTTCGGTTACGGATATGGGCTCGATGACCTGGACCGCCAACGTGCTCGAAGCCTCCGACCAGAAGCTCCAGCAAACAGCCTCCACCGGCGTGCAGACCTACAACGTGTTCAAGGAAATTAGCGCGCAGTTCGATACCGACAAGCAGAACCTCTTCACCTACACCACCGCCAAGGAGCGCACGGCTGCCCTGCCCGCCAAGCTGCGCCTGGGCGGCGGCGTGCGCCTCAACAAGTTCTTCGAAGCCGGCCTCGACGTAACCGCGCCCCTCAACAAGGTGGCCGGTAACCTCACCACCACCTTCGTAGGCCTGGGCCTCGACTACAAACCCCTGAGCTGGCTGAAGCTGAGCAGCGGCGTAACCAGCGGCGCGGGCTACGGCAAGAGCCTGCCGCTGGGCCTCACGCTGGTTTCGCCGGTGTGGGAAGCCGGCATCAGCACCCGCGACGTGTTGGGCCTGCTCAGCGAAGACTCGCCGTATAGCTCGGTGGCCTTTGGGGTATTGCGCTTTAAAATTGGCAGCTCGAATTAGGGGGGGTAGAAGACTGGAGTCAAGTCTGTCATGCAGAGCGCAGCGAAGCATCTTTACCGTGTAACTAATCCAATCGAATGGAATTACTATTGCGGTAAAGATGCTTCGCTGCGTTCTGCATGACGGGCTTAATTCTGCTGTGACTCACACCCTCTTACCCTAATTCGGTACTACCACAAACGCGGGCAGGCCCAGCTTGCTGCGCCGGCCGCCCAGCTTCAATCCCTCGTCCACGTACTTGCAATCCTTGCCGGCCACGTTGGGCTGCTCGATAACGCCGAGGTTGGGGTTGTCCTCGCGGGCCACGTAGATGCGGCCATCCGGCCCGAGCTGGAGCGCCCCGATTTTGCGATTGGCCGACTTGCCCACCAGCACCGGCGGAGCGGGCTTTTTGGCTAAGTCGAACTGCCAAATCTGGGTTTCGCCGCCGCCCACGCCGTTGCAGGTGCCATACACAAACTTGCCATCGGGTGAAAACTCCACCCCGTAAGCTTCCGCGTAAGGCCCGAAGCCGCGCGGGTTGCTCACCTTGCCGGTGCTGCGGTCAAAATCATACACCTCGAATTTGTTGGTTTCTTTCCACAGCGCGGCGGCGAGGTGCTTGCCATCGGGCGAAAACTTGAGCGCGCCAATGGCATTGCGGCCGGGGCCGGCGTTCATGCTGCCCACGTTGCTCATCAGCGGCTTGGCCGATACGCCGTCGGCCGTGACGAGGTAGCTCACGAAGGCGTTGGAGTTCCAGCGGTGAGCTACTATCCAGGTATCGCGGCCGTTGGCGTGGCGCACGGCGGCCAGCTTTTCGGCCACCGGCTGGATGAGCAGCAGGTTCACGCGGGGTAGGTCGCCGAAGCCATCGGCGCGGGTCATGTCCACGATGGAGTAGCGCAGTCCGTTGGGCGTGCCCTGCGGGGCTACCGTGAAGATATAGAAGATGTTGCCCGAGCCGGGGTCGGGCACGATGAGGGCCGACTGGGTGCTGCTGCCGCTGCCCATCAGCTGGCGGCCGTTGGGCATGGGCTGGTGCTTGCGGTTCCATACGGTTTCGCCGTTGGTGTAGAAGAGCAGCTCGCCCTTGGCCGTAGTAGCCACGGCGCAGCCCTCGTAGGTGCTCATCTTGCCGTCGTTCAGGGGCTTGGGCGTGTTGCCCTCGGCAAAGGTGAGGCCAGCCTGCTGGCCGAAATACCAGATGTCGGTAGGGCGTTGGGCGCGGGCCGCCATGGTGAGCAGCAGCGGGAGCAGGGCAAGAAAAAAGTGTTTCATGGGCAATGGAGGCGTATGGTAATGCGGCGTAAACGAAAAAACCGTGCCGGATGGTGTAACCTCACCCCCGGCCCCTCTCCCGGGGAGAGGGGAGCCACGGCGGCACAGACGCCTGCAATCGTCAGGCTCCCCTCTCCGCGGGAGAGGGGCCTGGGGTGAAGTGAGGGGGCCGCGCCAGCAGCAGCCCCAGCACCCCCAGCAACCCCAGCGGCGGCAGAAAATACAGAACATGCAGCCCCACCGGGTTGCCCAGCGCCAGTGCAATTCCATTGAGCGGCAGTAGCAGCGGCAGCATAAATACCAGCAGCCACCACTGCACCCGGCGCGGCAGGTGCCGGCTGAACAGCAACAGCGGCAGCAGCAGAATGGCGTCGTAGTACAGGTGGTAAGTGGTGAGCAGCGTGAGCGTGCTCAGTACCAGAAACAGGTGCCAGTCGGCCAGCAACAGCTGCCGCCGGAGCCACAGCAGCCGCAGGCCGGCCGCCAGCCACAGCGCGCCGTGCAGCAGCAGGTGCCAGGGGCTGCTGCCGGGGCGCAGCCATTCCAGCACGTTGGCCAGCTCAAGGCGTAGCGTCAGGCCCTGGGTGAGGGGGTAGTCGGGGTCGGCGGGGTCGAAGGACTGGGTGCGCACCTGCGCTAGCAGGTGCTGGTAGGTGGGCAATAATTCCGCTGGAAAAGCGGCCCAGTAGAACGCCACCGCACTCAGCAGCCCCACTACGGCGGCGGCCACGACCAGCGTCAGCCACTGCTTTTTCCAGAGAAACCACGCGGCAAAGGGCAGGAGTAAGGTGACTTTGAACGCGGCTAGGCCCAGCAATATACCCGCTGCTATTGGCTGCCAGAGCGGCTTTTTTTGCGCAATTGCTGAATTTGTTGCGGCTTCAACATCAGCAGTAGCTTCTGGTTTCGCTGAAGTTGTATTGCCATCAGAAATACGTTTTACCCTGCTGCCCATCGCCAGCGCGCCCACGCCCAGCGCCAGCGCCGCGAACGTGGGCTGGCCGGTGAGCAGGGCCGGTACGGTGCCTTTCAGCGCCACGGCGGCCAACAAAAACTGCCACCACGGCACCGCATCCGAATTTTTAGTGTGCAGCGCCTTGGGCCACAGCCTGGCCAGCAGCACCAGGCTCAGCAGGGCCAGCCCGTACCACAGCTGCCACGCCAGCGCGTAAGGCAGCCGGCCGATGGTGCCGCCGAACAGCCCCGCCGCCCACGGTGGGTACAGAAACGGGAGGTTGGGCAGTCCCGGCTGGGTGCGGCTAACGATATTCTCTTGCTGAACAATGCGCTGCCAGCCGGCTTTCAGCGCCGCATCATCGTAGGGGTTTTCGCCCTGGCGCAGCACTTGCTGGCCCACGTAGCAGGTGCGGAAATCCATGGGCCGGTCCGCATCGGGGCGGGGTTCGCGCAGCACACGGCTGACGTTGAACAGGGCAATAAGGGCCAGGAAAAGCAGGAGGAAACGCGGCACGGCGGCAAGGTAGCAGCTAAAGCCCGCGCTACTTCACGGCCAGCTCCAGCAGTTCCGCCGGCTCATGCTGCTTTTCAAAGTAAGCGTAGCCCGGTATCAGCCCCCGCCAGAAGGCTAGGTGCGGGCTGGTAGCGTGTTTGTCCAGCTCAACTTCGGTGATTGGAAACGGGAAAATGTGCACTTGAATCACCGCCTGCCCCGCCGTCCGGGCAGTGATGGCCAGTAGGTACACTTCCTCGATGCCGGCATCGGTAATGGGCATGCAGCCGATGCTGGCCGCGCCGCCGTGGATGAAAATGTCGCCCCCGGGGTTGGGCTCGCCCAGCGCCAAATCGGCGGCGTTGGGGTAGTTGAGGCCCAGGGAGAGGTGGAAATTGCTGTTGGGGTTGAAGCGGTCGATTTCGTAGAAGCCCTCCGGCACCTGGTAGTCGCCGGCCTGGCGCTTGGGGCCGAGGGTGCCCGAGGTGGCCGCCAGCGGGTAGGCGTGGAGCAGTTCGAACGACCCGCCGCCTCGGTTGCGCGCCCACACTTCCAGCTCCACGCGGGTTTTCACGATGCGGAACATGATTTCCAGCCGGCGCGGGTCGAGGTAGTGGCTGCGCAGCCGGCTGGTCACGGCCGGGTCAGCCGTGGCTTCGGCCGCCCGCACCCGGGGAAACAGCCGCTGCTGCCGCCAGAAATCGGCCGGATTTGTGCCGGGCTGTCCCTCGGTGGGTGGGGTGCAGGACTGGGCCAGCAGCTGAAAAATGGGCAATAGCAGAAGCACGCAACACGAGAGTCGACGCAGCATAGAAACAAACCAGAATGAATAGGAATGCGGCTACAACGGCATTCAGGAGTTTCTATTTTATGCCGAAGACTATTTGTGCCGAAGCTTAGTCCATTCGGGTTGAGAAGTTCTATCGGGTGCCGCCGGTGCCAATGGCCGTCGTAATGCTGCCGTAACCGCTACTGCTGGTCCCACCCGTTACCTTTGTGGCTCGGGCACTGGCCAAAATGCCCGTCCCGGTCGAGCCATGTCCTCTCTCAAAAAATACCGCCCTTTCGCTTCTTTATTGCCGCTTCTGGCGCTGCTTGGCTGCTCCGGCAACCCCAGCACCCAGGCCGCGCCCGAAGCGCCCGGCGTGCTGCCCGGCCCCATCGCCGGCACCATCCAAACGCTACTTTCCAACGGTTGGAAACTCAGCCCCGCCGGCACCACCACACCCCTCGGCGACCTCCCCCTGAGCCTGCAAACCAGCCCCGACGGCCGCCTGGCCGCCGTGACCAATGCCGGCTGGGGCGAAAACTCGGTGCAGCTCCTCGATGCCGCCACCGGCCAGGTGCTCGATACCCGCGTGGTGCCGGCCGCCTGGGCCGGCCTGGCTTTCGCGCCCGATGGCCGCACGCTCTACGCTTCCGGCGGGCAGTACAATCGCATTCACTGCTTCCGGATTGAAGGCCGGAAGCTGCTGCCCGACAGTGCTTTTGTGCTGGGTGCAAAGTGGCCCAAGCAGAAAATCGGTGTGGCCGGCCTCGCCGTCGATGGCCGCCGCAACGTGCTCTACGCCGTGACGCGGGAGGACAACTCGCTCTACACTTTTGACCTGAAAACGCGCCGCATCCTGCGCACCCTCCGGCTGCCCGCCGAGGCTTACGGCACCCTGCTCAGCCCCGATGGCGCCCGGCTTTACATCACGCTCTGGGGCGGCCACGCGGTGGCAGTTTATGATGTGGAAAAGCAGCAGCTGCTGGCTTCGATTCCCGTCGAAAGCCACCCCAACGACCTGGTGCTGACCCGCGATGGCCGCCGCCTGTTCGTGGCCAATGCCAACAGCAACTCGGTTTCGGTCATTGATACCCGCCTCGGCCAGGTCACCGAAACGCTGAATACGGCCCTGTTTCCCGCCTCGCCCGCCGGCAGCACCCCCGATGGACTGGCTCTGAACGCCGATGACAGCCAGCTGTTTATCGCCAACGCCGACAACAATTGCCTGGCCGTGTTCGACGTGCGCGAGGCCCGCGCCAGTCGGCCGCTCGGCTTCATCCCCACCGGCTGGTACCCCACGGCGGTGGCCGTGGCCGGCAATCAACTGCTGATTGCCAACGGCAAAGGCAGCACTTCCAAACCCAACCCCAACGGCCCCAACCCGGTGCGCGACGACGGCGAAAAAGGCAAAGGCTACATCGGCGGGCTACTGCTGGGCTCGCTCTCGCGCCTGCCCGTGCCCGACGAAAAAGCCCTGGCCGCGTTCTCGGCCCAGGTGTATGCCAACACGCCCTTCACCAAAGCCCGCGAGGCTGCGCCCGAAGTGCCCGCCGGCAGCCCCGTGCCCCGCCGCGTGGGCGAGGCCTCGCCCATCAAACACGTCTTCTACATTATCAAGGAAAACCGCACCTATGACCAAGTACTGGGCGATTTGCCGGCTGGTAACGGCGATGCCAGCCTCTGCCTCTTCCCCGACAAGGTGACGCCCAACCACCACGCCCTCACCCGGGAGTTTGTGCTGCTCGATAATTTCTATGTGGATGCCGAAGTGAGCGCCGACGGCCACAACTGGAGCACAGCCGCCTACGCCACCGATTTCGTGGAAAAAAGCTGGCCCGGCAACTACAGCGGCCGGGGCGGCGAGTATGATTTCGAGGGCAAGCGCGGCGAAGTAGCCGAGCCCAAGGACGGTTTCCTGTGGGACTACTGCCGCCGCGCCGGCCGCAGCTACCGCAGCTATGGCGAGTTCGTGTACAAGGGCAAAGCCAGCGTGCCGGCCATCGAAGGCCACTTTTGCGAACCCTACGCCGGCTTCGACCTGCACGTGCGGGACGTGGACCGGGAGCGCATCTGGGAGCAGGATTTCGACCGCCTCGTGGCCGCCAACCAGCTGCCCGACCTCAGCATCATCCGCCTGCCCAACGACCACACCTACGGCGCCCGCAAAGGCGAGCTCAGCCCGCTGAGCTACGCCGCCGACAACGACCTGGCCCTAGGCCGCCTGATTGAGCACCTCTCGCAAAGCGCCGTCTGGAAAGAATCGGTGGTGATGGTGGTGGAAGACGACGCCCAGAACGGCCCCGACCACGTCGATGCGCACCGCTCCACGGCCTACCTCGTGGGGCCGTACGTCCGCCGCCACGCCGTGGTGCACACCGCCTACACCACGTCTGGCATGCTGCGCACGCTGGAACTCATTCTCGGCCTGCCGCCCATGAGCCAGTACGATGCCGCCGCCCCGCCGCTCTGGGCCTGCTTCACCGCGAAGCCCGATTTCAAGCCCTACATCCTGCGCCCCGCTACCACCCCGCAGGACGTGCGCAACACCGCCTTCAACGCCCCCGCCCGGCGCTCCCTCAAGTTCGATATGAGCCGCGAAGACGCCGCGCCCGACCTGGCTTTCAACGAGAATATCTGGCAGGCCATTCGGGGCGAGCACAGCCACATGCCTGCCCCGCGCCGCAGCGCCGCCGTGCGCGAAGCCAAAACGAAACACGAGGCGAAAGAGGAAGAGGATTGACTGAACAAAAAATCCCCTCCTTATCAAGGAGGGGATATTTTTGCGTAGCGAAAATTGGGGTGGTTGTTGGCGTTGGATAATCCCGAACGAAAGCCTGACGATGCTGTTCAACGCCAACAACCACCCCCGTTTCAGCTAAAGCTGAAACATCCCCTCCTTGGTAAGGAGGGGAGTTGACCGCCAACGTTCCGCTCCTATGCAGCTCAAACCCCTCTTCACCTTCCTCTCCGCCCTCACCAAACACAACGACCGGCCCTGGTTTCAGGAGCGCAAGCCCACCTACGACCAGCTCCGCAAGCAGTTTGAGGAAGACGCCGAATTCTGGTTTCAGGAGCTGGCCCGGCTCGACCCGGGAATAGCCGGGCCGGCCGGCCGCAAAAGCATCTTCCGCATCTACCGCGACGTGCGTTTCAGCAACAACAAGGACCCGTACAAAACGCACTTTTCGGCTTACTTCACTGCCAGTGGCAAGGATATTGAAACGCCGGGCTATTACGTGCAGATTGGCCCCAATGGCAACACGCTCATCGGCGGCGGCTTCTACCAGCCCGATAAAACCCAGCTGGCCGCCATCCGCCAGGAAATCGACTACAGCGCTGAGGAGCTAAAAGCCATTCTGAACGCGCCCGATTTCCGGCGCTACTTCGGCACCATGAGCGGCGACAGGCTCAAAAAATCTCCCGCCGCCTACTCTGTCGACCATCCCGAAATCGAGCTGCTCAAGCACAAAAGCTTCACCGCCACGCATCAGATGGCCGATGAGGCCGTGCTGAGCCACGCCGATTTCCGCGCCCACGTAGCGGAGGTTTTTGCGGCGATGGTGCCATTCTGCCAGTTTTTGCGCGGGGCGATAGCGAAGTAGCGTGAGCTTGTAGGCGTCCTCTCAGAAAGTGGAAATACAGCGTGCTAAGACACGGAGAGTGGCTGCTGAGATAGTGATTTTACTTGCTGGATACGACCGTTTGTAACATGTGAAAGGGCCTTTTCGGCTCATTTAAATCACCGTTTAAGTGAACGCCTAGCACACGTACCGACAGCGGGCCTTCCGGCCGGAAAGGAGGCCGCCCATTTCACCTAAATTTTAGTGTGCGGGCCAAAAGCAGTAAAAGAAAACTTGCTGTGTTCGGGCGCAAGTTCCTGTAGGCCAAGAGCAAGGTGGGCTTATCTATTCGATGACCACGCGCTTGCTGACATTGCCTTCGTTGGTTTGCAGTTGCAGCATGTACACGCCCGGCGCGACCCCGGCCAAGAGTAAGGTGCGTATTTCGCCAACAGCGGGCAACGTTTCCCGCCGCACCGTCTGGCTGAGCGCGTTCATTAGCACAACCGGTATGGCAGTGCCGCGCATGCGGGCTGGCAGAGTCACCGAAACCGAGTTGCTGGCGGGGGTTGGGAATACCTGTACTTGCTGCCAGAGGACGACTGAATTGGTGGCTGTGATAGGGGCCACATTGAAGATTTGCAAAGTGTTGCTGACTCGATTTGCCACGTAGGCCGCGGGGCCGCTTACTATCACGGTTCCGGGACCGGCTCCCGTGGCCACGGCGCCGAGCAGAACCGGGGCGCTGGGATTGGCCACGTTAAAGACTTGCAAGGTGTTGTCGGTAGAATTTACTACATAGGCCGTGGAGCCGCTCACGGCCACGTCGACGGGAAAGTTACCCGTGGCCGCGGTGCCCAGCAAGGCCGGGGCGCTGGGACTGGCCACATTGAAGATTTGCAAGGTGTTGGCGACGTAGTTTACCACGTAGGCCGTACTGCCGCTCACGGCCACGCTATAAGGGAAGATGCCCGTAGCCGCGGTGCCGAGCAGGACCGGGGCGCTGGGATTGGCCACGTTAAAGACTTGCAGGCTGCCGCTACCGCTATTCACTACGTAGGCCATGGGTCCACTCACGACTACGTCGAGGGGAAAGTTGCCCGTGGCCACGGCGCCGAGCAGGACCGGGGCGCTGGGATTGGCCACATTGAAGACTTGCAAGGTGCCGCTACCACCACTGGTACTGCCGTACACTACGTAGGCCGTGGAGCCGCTCACGGCCACGGCTCTGGGAAAGCTGCCCGTGGCCGCGGTACCCAGCAAGGCCGGGGCGCTGGGACTGGCCACATTGAAGATTTGCAAGGTGTTGGCGACGTAGTTTACCACGTAGGCCGTACTGCCGCTCACGGCCACGTCGAAGGGACCGGTTCCCGTGGCCACGGCGCCGAGCAGGACCGGGGCGCTGGGATTGGTCACGTTAAAGACTTGCAGGCTGCCGCTACCACTACCGCTGCTAGTACTTCCGCTCACTACATAGGCTACGGGGCCGCTTACGGCCACGCTATAAGGGCTGGTACCTGTGGGCACGGTGCTAGCTGCGCCCGTGGGCACAATCTGGGCTCGGGCTGTCTGGCGGCCAGTGGTAATCAGAGCCAGCAGCAACAGCCCGCACCAGAAAAAGGAAATGGATTTCATGCGAAAAGTAATTGGAACAACCGTAAATGGTAGAGAATCGGCGCGAGTTGCAGGTTGGTTGGTCTCGTAGGGGGCGGGGCTTGAAATCCACAGTCGGGGCCGCTAACAAGTAAATGTATGTATACATCACCCGGCAAAGTGCAACCCCACGCGGGGGAGCGAACTCAGTGTGATTTCAAGAGTGCGCTTGTAACGCTCCTTTCAATGAACGGTAGGAACTAGCCCGGCGCCTGATAGTCAGATGGCCCTTACAGCGCGGGGTGAGTTTAAGAAATCCGTCTACGAATCAACGTTTACGAAATGCACGAAAAGGATGAGTTTCGTAAACGCCCAAAGGTGCGGGGACGCGGACTAAAAGGCCACGCTACGCTACCACGCCAGGGTCTCCTCCTCGTGGCCGGCGCGGAACAGCGCACTTTGCTTCTTGCCGTTGGCCTCGATGTTCACGATGTTCATCTGGTCGGCAAAGGTGTCGAGCAGCACGGCCTGGCGCAGCTTCACGGCCGTGACCGGGCCGGGCAGCGGCACTTTGCAATAGAACCAGCAGCCGTCGTTTTCGGCCTGCATGCCCAGCACTTGCAGCAGCAGCGGCTTGCCCGTCACCACGCTCACCTGCAGGGTGCGCTGGAAGTAGGCCGTGGCCAGCACCAGCGGGCGCGGCCCGGCATCGGTGAGGTTCACGCGCGTGGGCTGGCCCTGCGAAAGCGCCTTCTCGAAGTCATCGACGAAGACTTTAACCGAAATTTCCAGCTGCTTTTTGGCCGCGTTGTAGCGCAGCTCCGTGATGGTGGAGTGGTAGGCGTGGAACGCCGGCGCGGCCCCGGCCAGCGGAAACAGCAGCAGTAAGGCGGCAACAAAGGGGAGCAGGCGCATGGGAAAGCGTTGGTTTGGGGCGAATGCAAACGAAAAAAGAACGTCATGCTGAGCGGAGCCGAAGCATCTCGCGTGCCATAGTAATTCAATCGTTGGACGAGGGGATTACTACCACACGCGAGATGCTTCGGCTCCGCTCAGCATGACGTTCTTCTGTGGTGGTTCGGTTCCGCTTACAGCGGTTTCCAAATCACTGTACATGATATCCGCAATGGTCAAACCAGTTCTTGGCATCCTGTTCGGTTATCCAGTCGGCGGCGGTCCGGATGGCTTCCTCCAGCAAGTCGCGGGTGCGGGCTTTCGCGGTGCGCAACCAGGTCTTGAGTTTGCTAAAAGCGAGTTCAATGGGATTGAAATCCGGCGAATAGGGCGGCAGGTAGCGCAGCCGAGCCCCGTACTTTTTCACGATTTCGTCCAAGCCTTCCACCTTGTGTACCGACAGATTATCGAGCACTACTACGTCGCCCGGCCGCAGGTTGGGGCCGAGCACCTGGTCGAGGTAGGCGGCAAACACGTCGCCATTAACGGCCCCGTTAACGCTCAACAAGGCTCCGAGCCCGTCCGGGGTCAGGGCGGCGATGAGCGTCACGTTCGGGCCGCCGTGCAACGGCACGGCCTGGTCCAGGCGCTGGCCGGCCGGGGCCCGGCCGTAACGGCGGCAGTAGGTGAGGTTGGTGCTCGTCTCGTCCACGAACACGAAACGGCGCACATCTTCTTCCTGAATGGCTTCCAAAAATAAGCGGCGCATGGCTACGACGCGTTCGGTGTCACGCTCGGCGGCGTGGACGCTTTTTTTTTGCGCCCCCATCCCAGGCGCTCCACCGCCCGCCACGTACTCGTGCGGCTCAGGGCCGGACCGTCGGCGGCGAGCAGGGCCGTGGCCAGTTCGGCCAGGGTCGCGTCGGGCTGCGCCACCAGACAGGCCCGCAATAGGTCCTGGCCAGCCGGGTCCAGGCGCGGCAGTGGGCCGCCGTTCGCGGGCAGGGCCGCCAGCGAACCGCTCGTGCGCTGCCGGCGCAAAAGCTTGTCCACGAAGGAGATGGAGACGCTAAATTGCGCCGCCACCTGATAAATCCGGGCCTGCGGTGCGGCACATGCCGCCGCTACCCGTTCCCGCAAATCAATCGAATATGCTTTCATAACGCAAGGTGCATCAGATTCTGTACACTAAATTGGAAACCGCTCTAGTGAAACAGCTTCATCACCTGCTTAAACACAATCACATACGCCATCAGGGCCAGAATCATCACCGTGCCCACGCGCTGGGCACCTTCCAGAAACTTGTCCGACGGCTTGCGGCGCAGAATCATCTCGTAGAGCAGGAACACGACGTGGCCGCCATCGAGGGCCGGAATGGGCAGCAGGTTCATGAAAGCCAGCACCATGCTCAGGCCGCCGGCCAGGCCCCAGAAGTGCTGCCAGTCCCAGATGCCGCCGAACTGCTGCGCAATCTCCACCGGTCCGCCCAGGCTTTCCGAGGCCGAAGCCTCGCCCTTGAAAATCTTGCCGAAGGCGCGGGCCTGCAAGCCAATTACCCCGAAGGCCTTGCTCACGCCCTGCGGAATGGACTCGGCCAGCGTGTACTGGCGGGTGCCGAGCTGCAGGGTCGATTTGCGCTCGAAACCGATGCGGCCCGAGCTAGTGACCGGAATGTTGAGCGTGAGGGGCTGGCCGCCGCGCTCCACCAGCACGGGCACGGTTTTGTCCTTATTGGCCAGCAGGGTGGCTTGCAGCTCGTCGAAAAACTGCACCGGCTGGCCGGCCACATTCGTAATCACGTCGCCCACCTGCAGGCCGGCTTTGGCGGCGTTGCCGCCGGGCGTCACGCGGTCCACGGCGAAAGTTTCGCGGGGGCGCACCAGCAGGCTGTCGGCACTTTGCTTGCCGAATTTATCGAGGAAGTTTTTTGGGATTTTGATGTCGGCCAGCTGGCCGTTGCGCTCCACGGTGTAGTAGGAGTTGTCGCCCATAATCACCTCGGGCTTGTACACATCGTCGAACTCATCAAACGGCCGGCCGTTGATTTTTACGATTTTATCGCCGGTGCGGAAGCCGATTTCGCGGCCCAGGCCGTTGGGCAGGATGCCGTAGCGGGCCTCCGAAGCCGGCAGGAACGTGTCGCCGTAGTGCGCCGTCATGGCCGTGAAGATGATGATACCCAGAATCACGTTCATGATGATGCCGCCGAGCATCACCAGCAGGCGCTGCCAGGCGGGCTTGCCCCGGAACTCGTCGGGCTGCGGCGGGCCAGCCAGGGCCGAGGCGTCCTGCGTCTCGTCAATCATGCCGTGAATCTGCACGTAGCCGCCCAGCGGGAACCAGCCAATGCCGTACTCCGTCTCGCCAATCTTCTTTTTGACCAGCGCGAAGTTGGCCACGTTGGGCATCGGAAACAGGAAGTCGAAGAAGATGTAGAACTTATCGACCCGGATTTTAAAGAGCTTGGCGAAGGCGAAATGGCCGAATTCGTGCAAGCCAACGAGGATAGAAAGGGCCAGCACAAGCTGGCCAATCATGGTGAGGATAGCCAAGGGAAACGAACTAGATAAGGAGAAGTTGAGAAAGAATTAAGTACGTCATGCAGAGCGCAGCGAAGCATCTTGCCCGCCACAACTAATCAAAGCGTTTCAACGAAGCGGGCAAGATGCTTCGCTTCGCTCTGCATGACGTTCTGGCCGGTGACGTTAGACCAGGGTTTCGGCCAGCCGCCGCGTTTCCGCGTCAGTCGCCACCAGGTCAGCTAATATTGGCTCTGCAAGGTACGATACCCGCGCCAGGCACTCGGCCACGAGGTCTGACATCTGGCGGAAGCCGACCTGCTCCCGCAAAAATGCGGCCACGGCCACTTCGTTGGCCGCGTTGAGGATGCAGGGCGCGTTGCCGCCGCGCCGCATGGCCCCGAAAGCCAGCTCTAAGTTGGGAAACGCGGCCCGGTCGGGCGCTTCGAAGGTGAGCGTGGGATAGTCGAGGAAGGAGAAGCGCGGGAATGTGTTTGCCAACCGCTGCGGGTAGCCCAGCGCGTACTGGATGGGCAGCTTCATATCGGGTAGGCCCAGCTGGGCTTTCAGCGAGCCATCCTCGAACTGCACCAGCGAGTGCACGATGCTTTGGGGGTGCACCACCACGTCAATCTGCTCATTGCTAAGGCCAAACAGCCACTTGGCTTCAATGACTTCGAGGCCCTTGTTCATGAGCGAGGCCGAGTCGATGGTGATTTTGGCCCCCATGTCCCAGTTGGGGTGTTTCAGGGCCTGGGCCTTGGTCACGGCCTCCATCTGCTGGGCGGTGCGGCCCCGGAAGGGCCCGCCCGAGGCTGTGAGGATGATTTTCTCGATGGGATTGGCTTCCTCGCCCACCAGGCACTGGAAAATGGCCGAATGCTCGGAATCGACGGGCAACAGGCGCACGTTGTGCTGCTTGATGAGACTGGTAATCAGTTCGCCGGCCACTACCAGCGTTTCCTTGTTGGCGAGGGCAATATCCTTGCCCGCCCGGATGGCGGCCACCGTGGGCAGCAGCCCGGCGTAGCCCATGAGGGCGGTGAGCACGATGTCGATTTCGGGGCGCGTTACCACTTCGGCCAGGGCGGCGGTGCCGGCCAGGACTTCGGTTTCGGGCTGGTCGGCCAGGGCCTCTTTCAGGTTGTGATACAGGCTTTCATCACCGATAACCACAGCGGCGGGCCGAAACTCGCGGGCCTGCCGGGCCAGCAGCTCCCATTGTCGTTGCGCGCTCAGCACCGCCACCCGGAACCGGCCCGGCTGCTGCCGCACCACTTCCAGCGCCTGCGTGCCAATAGAACCCGTTGCGCCGAGCAGGGCCAGCGTTTTTACCTTTATTTCTTCAACCATAATGATGCAAACACGGAAACGGGGCAAAAGTACACCGTCCCCGCGCTCAAGGGCTACACCCGCTTGAGCGCGGCGGTCACAAACTGGTCAACCACATCGGCGATGCCCTGCACTTCGGCCACCACGGGCTCGGTGAGCTGGGCGGGGCCGCCGGGGGGCGTGGTGCGCTCGGCCAGGGCGCTAAGGCGGCCCAACTGCCCGCCAATGGCGCGGTACACGGGGTCCCAGAGCACGGCGGTGCGGTCGGCGTGCGCGTCCAGGGTGCGGCGCAACTCCAGCAGGCGCATCACCAGGATGGCCAGGGTGGCCCGCTCGATAGGTGCAAACTGCTGGGGCGGGCCATTGTACACGCACAGTGAGCCGAGGTTGTAGCCGTCGGGCGTGCGCAGTTTGTGGCCGGCATAAAAGCTCAGGCCCAGCTGCTGAAGCAGGGAAATGTCGACGCCCGGCGCACTCTTTTGGTTGAGGTCTTCGAACACGGCCGTGTCGTGTTGCAGAATGGTGGCCGAGTACAGGCTTTGCTCGCGGGGGATGCGCTCGATGGGCACGGGCAGGTTGTAGGGCGCTTTCACCAGCACCTGGTCTTTCGCCACGATGGAGAGCATGGCGTTGGGAACGCCGAAGAGCTGGGCCGTGGCGGCTACCACGTCGTCGAAAATTGGTTCGCGGTGCGCGTCCAGCAGCTGGTAGCGGCAGGGCCTGGAGGTGGGCCGCGTCATCGGCCGGGAGCAGGATGTTCGGTAGAAGCAGTCAAGGCCAGGAAATGAAGTGTAGCTGAATGTACGCAAAGCCGCCGAAAATGTGGCCGGGCCACCCGCGCTTCGGCCCACTGCCCGGGCGCGGCTACTACCTTTGGGCTCGTGCCTGTTTCTTCCCTCTTTGATTACGACGTGGCCATCGTTGGTGCCGGGCCGGCCGGCGCGGCCTGCGCGCTGGCCCTGCGCCACCGCGGCCTGCGCGTGGCCCTGTTGGACAAGGCCCGGTTCCCGCGCGATAAAGTGTGCGGCGATGCCATCCCCGGCCAGGCCTTCAAAGCCCTGCGCCAGCTCGACCCGGCGTTTGTGGAGGCGCTTTGGCAGCTGCAGCCGCGCGACGACGTGCGCGACTCCCGCCTCGTGGCTCCCAGCGGCACCAGCCTCACGCTGCAATGGACGCTGCCCAGCTTCAACAGCCCCCGCGAAACGTTCGACGCGGCGCTGCTGGCGCTGGTGCGCCAGCATTCAGCCACCGAAATTCTCGAAAACACCGGCCTCAAAACCCTGCAAATCGAGCCCGACCATGCCCGCTTGACGACCACCGAGGGCCGCGAAATTACCGCGCAGCTAGTCATCGGCTGCGATGGGGCTAACTCGGCCGTGGGCCGCAAGCTGCTGCCCGCGCCGCTCGACCGCGCCCACCACTGCGCCGGCGTGCGGGCCTACTACGAAAACGTGGCCGGGGCCAGCAGCGGCACCACCGAGTTTTTCCTCAGCAGCGACTACCTGGCTGGCTACGTGTGGTTGTTTCCTGTGGGCGGGGGGCGCTACAACGTGGGCCTGGGCATGCTGGCCGAAATCGTTTCGCAGCACAAAGTCGACCTCAAGGAAACGCTCACGCGGGTGCTGGCCACGCACCCCGAGCTGGCCGGGCGCTTCGCCCAGGCGCGGGCGCTGGGGCCTATCGTGGGCTTTGGCCTGCCGCTGGGTGGCGGGCGGGTGCGCAACATCAGCGGCCGCCGGTTTATGCTGTGCGGCGATGCGGCTTCGCTCATCGACCCCTTGCAGGGCCACGGCATCGACACGGCCATTCAGAGCGGAATATTGGCCGGAACGCAGGCAGCGGCCTGCTTTACGAAGCAGGATTTCAGCGCCGAATTCATGCGGGAATACGATGCGCGGGTGGCCCACCAAATCGGGCGGAAGCTGGCCAAAAGCTACCGCCTCATGCGCTTCCTCAGCAACAAGGCGTGGCTGGTGAACGCGGCCGTGCGCCTGGCCCGCGTGCCTGGGCTGAAGCCCTGGGTGCAGCGGGCAATAGGGTAGGGGGGCGAAGCGAGCCGCTACTGTCCGGCCCGTTCATTGCTTGGCAAACCGCTGCAACACGCTGCCAGCCTGCGGTTCCGGGGCCGGTTTTGCGCCGCAAATTTTGCGGCAGTGCCACCCGCTGCGTCCGGCGGCCTTACCTTTGCAGGCAGATATGCCCTCCTTTATCCCCGCTATTTTCAAGCTCACCCCACCCTGAGGACTGGCCCGAAACCCTGGTGCCGCCGCTTCCCGCCGGAAGCGTGCGGCTTTTCTTTTGCCTCTTCCCTGGTTGTTTATGACTTCTGTTTCTTCCTATTTATCACAGTACCGACGCAACGCTAAAAACGAAATCCTAGCCGGCCTCACCACCGCGCTGGCGCTGGTGCCCGAGGTAGTAGCCTTCGCGCTGCTGGCCCACATCAGCCCGTTGGTGGGCATTGGCTCAGCGTTTATTATTTGCTTGATTACGAGTGTTTTTGGTGGCCGTCCGGGTATGATTTCCGGCGCGGCGGGCTCGGTGGCCGTCGTTATTGTGAGTCTGGTGGCGCAGCACGGCGTCGAATACCTGTTTGTGGCCGTGGCGCTGATGGGCCTGATTCAGATTGCCATCGGGCTGCTGCGGCTGGGCAAGTTTATCCGGCTGGTGCCGCAGCCGGTGGTATATGGCTTCGTTAATGGCTTGGCCGTTATCATTTTTATGGCCCAGCTGGAGCAGTTTAAGGTGCGCGACGCGGCCGGGGCCGAGTACTGGCTCATGGGTACGCCGCTGCTGCTGATGGCCGGGCTGGTGGCCCTCACCATGGCCATCGTGTACTTCCTGCCCCGGCTCACCAAGGCGGTGCCGGCTTCGCTGGTGGCCATTGTGACGGTGTCGGCGCTGGTGATTTTTGGCGGACTGCAAACCAAGGCCGTAGGCGACATTGCCTCCATCGCGGGCGGGCTGCCCACGCTGCACCTGCCGCAGGTGCCGCTGAGTTGGGCCACGCTGGCCCTTGTGCTGCCTTATTCCATCATTATGGCGCTGGTGGGCCTCACCGAAAGCCTGCTCACCCTCACGGTGGTGGATGAAATGACCGACTCGCGCGGCCGGGGCAACCAGGACTGCGTGGCCCAGGGCCTGGCCAACGTGGCATCGGGCCTGACGGGCGGCATGGGTGGCTGCGCTATGATTGGGCAGACCATGGTGAACCTGGAGTCCGGCGGGCGTGGGCGGCTGTCGGGCGTGGTGTCGGCCGTGGCGCTGGCGTTGTTCGTGGTGGTGGGTGCCCCCGTAATTGAGCGCCTACCGCTGGCCGCGCTGGTGGGCGTGATGTTTATGGTCGTCATCGGTACGTTTGAATGGGCCAGCCTGCGCATTCTGCGCCGCATGCCCCGCACCGACGTGCTGGTAATGCTGCTCGTGACGGCCGTAACCGCCATTTCGCAGAACCTGGCGCTGGCCGTGCTGCTGGGCGTGGTGGTGTCGGCGCTGGCCTTTGCCTGGGAGAATGCCAAGCGCATCCGGGCCCGCCACCACATAGACGCGGCCGGGGTGAAGCACTACGAAATCTACGGGCCACTCTTCTTCGGCTCAGTGCAGGCCTTCGGCGAGAAGTTCGACGTGGCCACCGACCCGGCCCAAGTCATTGTGGATTTCCGCGAAAGCCGGGTGGCCGATATGTCGGCCCTCGACGCCCTGCACAAGCTGACCGAGCGCTACCACCGCGCCGGCAAAACCCTGCACCTGCGCCACCTCAGCCCCGACTGTCGCCAGCTGCTGGGCAAGGCCGGCGCGCTTATTGACGTGAATATTGAGGATGACCCGCTGTATTTGGTGGCGGGGGCGAATCGGGCGTATTGAGTAGGCAAAGAACTGGCGCGAGTTTAGCGCAGCGTAACTCGTGCCGGACATCCGGGCGAGGCTGCGCCTCGAAACCGAACAATGCCGTAGGAATAGTTTAGCGGCGCGGTGCGGGACTGCCGCTGGCGCGGCATTGGAGGCGCAGCCTCCAAGTTATGGTCGGTCACGAGTTGCGTTGCGCTAAACTCGCGCCAGTTCAAGGTATAACCGGTTGTGATAGAGTAGTTTAGGTGCCAAATTTCTCAAGCAAACATCCCCACCGCATTCTTGCTCGGCAGGGCCGTCTTGCCGGTCAGGAATATGTCAACTTCCCGCGCGGCCTCGCGGCCTTCCGAGATGGCCCAGACGACCAATGACTGGCCCCGGCGCATGTCGCCGGCCACGAACACGTTGGGGCGGGAGGTGCGGTAGGCTTGTTCGTCGGCGCGCACGTTGCCGCGCTCGTCGAGGGCCAGGCCCAGCTCGGTGAGCAGGCCGGTTACGCGGGGGCCGGTGAAGCCCAGGGCCAGCAGCACGCGCTGGCAGGGGATTTCGCGGTCCGAATCGGGCACTTCCTCGAAGCGGATACGGCGGCCCAGCACATCGGTTTCCCAGGTCACGTCGCTCACGCGCAGGGCGCGGAGCTGGCCGGCCTCGTCGGCCAGGAAGGCTTTGGTGTTGATGCCCCAGTAGCGCTGGCAGCCTTCCTCGTGCGAGGTGCTGCTGCGGAAAATGTGGGGCTCCTGCGGCCAGGGCGTGTGTGCGGGGCGCTCAGCGCCGGGCTGGTGCATGAGGGCAAATTGCGTGACCGAGCGCGCCCGCTGGCGGTTGGCGGTGCCCACGCAGTCGGAGCCCGTATCACCGCTGCCGATGACCACCACGTCCTGGCCCTCCACCCAGATTTCGTCGTCCTCGATGCCCAGCTCGCTCACCCGGCGGTTGTGCTGCGTGAGGTAGTCCATGGCGAAGTAAATGCCCGGCAGCTCGCGGCTGGGAATGGTCAGGTCGCGCGGCACGCTGGCGCCGCCGGCCAGCACCACGGCATCGAAGGTGGCGGTGAGTTCAGCCCCCGAGATGTCGTGGCCGATTTCGACGCCGCAGCGGAAGCTGATGCCATCGTCTTCGAGCAGCTTGATGCGGCGGTCGATGACCCACTTATCGAGCTTGAAATCGGGGATGCCGTAGCGGAGCAGGCCGCCGGGCCGGTCGTCGCGCTCGAACACGGTGACGGTGTGGCCGGCCCGCGCCAGCTGCGCCGCTGCCGCCAGCCCCGCCGGGCCGGAGCCCACCACGGCCACCGTCTTACCCGATTTCAGGACCGGCGCCGTGGGCTGCACGTAGCCCTTGGCGAAGGCAATTTCGATGATGTGCTTTTCGATTTCCTCAATGGCCACCGGGCTGCTGTGGATGCTGAGCACGCAGGCCGCCTCGCATGGCGCGGGGCAGATGCGGCCGGTGAACTCCGGGAAGTTGTTGGTGGCGGAGAGAATCTGGTAGGCGTTTTCCCACTTTTCCTCGCGCACGGCATCGTTGAATTCGGGAATGATGTTGCCCAGCGGGCAGCCCGAGTGGCAGAATGGGATGCCGCAGTCCATGCAGCGGCCCGCCTGCTGGGTGAGTTGGTCTTCGGCGTAGGTGCCCACGAACTCGCGGTTGTGGGCCACGCGCTCCTGCGGCGCGGCTTTGGAAGGGAGCTCGCGGGAGAATTCTTTGAAACCGGTGGGGTTGGCCATGGGTCGTTGGGATTATTTAGAACGTCATGCAGAGCGCAGCGAAGCATCTCGCGTGCTGATACTAGATTAGTAATCAGACGTCAGCAGGTCGCTGCGCTCCGTTCTGCATGACGTTCTGATTTCTTAGATTTCATTATTTGGACCGGTCCAGGTTTCTAGGTCGATGGCTTCCCAATTGGGGTTGAAGCCAGCAATGAGTTTTTCCTTTTTGGCGCGGCTCCAGCCTTTCAGCTCTTTCTCGTGGGTAATGGCTTACTTGGGGTCAGGGCAGAGCTCGAAGTAGACGAATAAATTGGCTTGGTAGCGGCCGGTGAATTTGTTACCGCTGCCTAACGTGTCGCCGTGTTCGGCTAGGCGGCGGTTTAGGTCATTCGTGACACCAGTGTAGAGAACGGTTCGATTGGGATTGGTGAGCATGTACACGTACATGGTGGGTAGGATTTGAAGGTGTTTTTAGAACGTCATGCAGAGCGTAGCGAAGCATGACGTTCTGCATGACGTTCAAATATCACCCCACCGTCGCATACCGAGCCTTCGCCAGCACCTTCTTATACTCGCTCGGGAACACCTTCACAAACTTGCCGGCTTCCTCCGCCCAGCTGCCCAGCAGGAAGGCTGCCACTTGGCTGCCAGTCAGCTCCACGTGCTGCCGGAGCAGCTCCTGAATCTGGTCCTCGTCCTCAGTGTCGAGGGGGTCTAGTTCCACCATTTCGGGGTTGCAGTTTTCGGGAAAGGTGCCGTTGGGGTCGTAAATCCAGGCGATGCCGCCGCTCATGCCGGCGGCGAAGTTGCGGCCCGTCTGGCCCAGGATGAGGGCGCGTCCTCCCGTCATGTATTCGCAGCCGTGGTCGCCTACGCCTTCCACCACGGCGGTGGCACCGGAGTTGCGGACGGCGAACCGCTCGCCAGCCTGCCCGCGCACGAACAGCGCGCCGGAGGTGGCCCCGTACAGCGCCACGTTGCCGATGAGGATGTTGTTTTCGGGCACGAACGTGGCGGCGGCATCCGGGAAAATGGCCAGCCGGGCCCCGCTGAGGCCCTTGCCTACGTAGTCGTTGGCCTCGCCTTCGAGCGAAAACGATAGGCCCGCTACGCTGAACGCGCCGAAACTCTGCCCCGCCGAGCCGTGGAAGCGGTAGTTAATCGTGTTGTCGGGCAGGCCGGCGGCGTGGTAGCGCTTGGCAATCTCATTCGAGAGCAGCGTGCCGATGGTGCGGTCGGTGTTGTGCACCTCGAACTCGCCGTAGACCGGCGTCTGGTGGTCCAGGGCCGGCTGGGCGTGCGCCAGCAGCTGCCAGTCGAGGACGTTATCGAGGCCGTGGTCCTGCGCTTCGCTCTGATACAGGGTACCGCCAGAGATGTTGGCAGCAGGATGCAGCATGCCGCTCAGGTCGAGATGGCGGGCTTTCCAGTGGGTGATGCCCTCGCGTACCTTCAGGAATTCGGGGCGACCCACCATCTCATTTATCGTGCGGAAACCCAGCTCGGCCATGATTTCGCGCAGCTCCTCGGCCAGGAAGCGGAACAGGTTTACGATGTGCTCGGGCTGGCCGGTGAAGAGCTTGCGCAGCTCGGGGTCCTGGGTGGCCACGCCCACGGGGCAGGTGTTGAGGTGGCATTTGCGCATCATCACGCAGCCGCCGGCTACCAGCGCGGCGGTGGCTACGCCCCATTCTTCGGCCCCCAAAAGCGCCGCTACGGCCAGGTCGCGGCCAGTTTTCAGCTGGCCGTCGGCTTGCAGCACCACGCGGCTGCGCAGCTGGTTCTGCACCAGGGTCTGGTGGGCTTCGGCCAGGCCCAGCTCCCAGGGCAGGCCGGCGTGCTTGATGGAACTGATGGGTGAGGCGCCCGTGCCGCCGTCGTAGCCGGCAATCAGAATCACGTCGGCGTGGGCCTTAGCCACTCCGGCCGCGATGGTGCCCACGCCCGCCTTGCTCACCAGCTTCACGTTGATGCGGGCGGCGCGGTTGGCGTTTTTTAGGTCGAAGATGAGCTGGGCGAGGTCTTCGATGGAGTAGATGTCGTGGTGGGGCGGGGGCGAAATCAGGCCGACGCCGGGCGTAGCGTGGCGCACCTTGGCAATCCACTCGTCCACCTTGTGGCCGGGGAGCTGGCCGCCCTCGCCGGGCTTGGCACCCTGGGCCATCTTGATTTGCAGCTCGTCGGCATTGGTCAGGTAATGCGCCGTCACGCCGAAGCGCGCCGAGGCCACCTGCTTGATGGCCGAGCGCATGGAGTCGCCGTTGGGCAGCACCTCGTAGCGCATCGGGTCCTCGCCGCCCTCGCCGGTGTTGCTCTTGCCGCCGATGCGATTCATGGCAATGGCCAGGGTGCTGTGCGCCTCGTGCGAAATCGAGCCAAACGACATGGCCCCGGTGGCAAAGCGCTTCAGGATGCCCTCAGCCGGCTCCACCTCGTCAATCGAAATCGGGTCGCGGTGGTGGGCAAAATCCAGCAGCCCGCGCAGCGTGAACATCTGCCGCGTCTGCTCATTGATGAGCTTAGCGTAGCGCTGGTAGGTGGCGTAGTTGTTCGTCCGCGTGGCGAGTTGGAGCAGATGCACCGTTTCGGGGTTGAACATGTGCGCCTCACCGCGCCGCCGCCAGTGGTAGAGGCCGCCGTCAGACAGCAGAATCTGCTCCTCGGGCGTGGTGGTTTTGAAGCCCTGGAAGTGCTTATAGAGTGTTTCGCGGGCAATTTCATCAAGTCCCAGCCCGCCGATGCGGGTGACCGCGCCGCAGAAATAAGCATCCACCACGGCCTGGTTGATGCCCAGAATCTCAAATACCTGCGCGCCGTGGTAGCTCTGCAAAGTCGAAATGCCCATTTTCGAGAAAATCTTCAGCAGGCCGTCGCACACGGCTTTGATGTAGTTGTAGGTCAGCTGCGACTGGTCCAGCGAGGTAGCCAGATGGCCGGCTTCGCGCATGGTGCGCACGGTGGCCAGCGCCAGGTAGGGGTTGATGGCCGTGGCCCCGAACGACAGCAAACAGGCGAAATGGTGCACTTCCCACACGTCGCCGGCTTCCACCACCAAGCCCACCGAACCCCGGAAACCGAGCTTAATCAGGTGATGATGCACGGCCGACACGGCCAGCAGCGACGGAATGGGCGCGTGCTCCGAATCCAAAGCGCGGTCCGACAAAATCAACACCTCGAAGCCGTCATTTACCGCATCTTCGGCGTAGCGGCAGAGGCGGGCGAGGCCGCGCTCTAGGGAGCCGGGGAGGCCGTCGGCCTTGAAATACGTTTGCAAGGTCTTGGCATTGAACATGCCGGTGTCGATGCTGCGGAGCTTTTCCAGCTCGTGGTTGCTCAGAATGGGCTGGCGCAGGGCCACGCAGTGGCAGTGGTGCTTGTCCTCGTCGAGGATGTTGCCGTTGTTGCCCAGGAACGTGGCCAGACTCATTACCAGCCGCTCCCGGATGGGGTCGATGGGCGGGTTGGTGACCTGCGCGAAAAACTGCTTGAAGTAGCTGCTCAGGTGCTGCGGCTGGTCTGAAAGCACAGCTAGCGGCACGTCCACACCCATCGAGCCGATAGGTTCCTTGGCGTCCAGCGCCATCGGCGTTATCAGCGCGTCGATGTCCTCGCGGGTGTAGCCGAACACCTGGTGGTACTTGAAAACCGCGTCGGCGGCCAAATTGGTGAACATCTGGCGCGGCTCGGGCAACTCTTCGAGGCGAATTTGGTACTCGTTCAGCCACGCGCCGTAGGGTTGGCGGCCGGCGGCCTGGGCCTTCAACTCCTCGTCGGTGATGATGCGACCGGCCACGGTATCCACCAGCAGCATTTTGCCGGGCTGCAGGCGGCCCTTCTGCACCACGGTGGCGGGGTCGATGTGGAGTACGCCGGCTTCGGAGGCCACCAGTACGCGGCCATCGGTAGTTTCGAGGTAGCGCAGGGGGCGGAGACCGTTGCGGTCGAGCATAGCCCCAATCTGGTGGCCATCGGTGAAGATGAGGGCGGCCGGGCCGTCCCAGGGCTCCATAAACGTGGCGTGGAACTCGTAGAAGGCCTTTTTCAGCGGGTCCATCTGGGTGTTGCCGTCCCAGGCTTCGGGCACCAGCATCATCATCACGTGCGGCAGCGGGCGGCCCGAGTGCAGTAGGATTTCCACCACGTTATCGAGGCAGGCCGAGTCCGACTGCCCGGCATCGACCACCGGCAGCAGCATGTCCATTTCCGCCGCCGAGAAGTAGGGCGACACGTAGTTGCGCAAGCCCGCGTAAAACCAGTTCAGATTCCCCCGCAGGGTGTTGATTTCGCCATTATGCGCCAGGAAACGGAAGGGCTGGGCCAGCTTCCAGCTCGGAAACGTGTTGGTCGAAAACCGCGAATGCACCAGCCCGAAGGCCGATACCACCCGCTCGTCGCTGAGGTCGGGGAAGTAGCCGCGCACCTGGTAGGTGGTCAGCTGGCCCTTGTACACGATGGTTTTGCAGGAGAGCGAGGCGAAGTAAAACACGTCCATCGCGGCCGGCACGGTTTCGCGTACCGTCTTGAAAATCAGGCGGCGCAGCACGTAGAGCTTGCGCTCGAAGTCCTCGGCGGTGACGATGCCAGCCGGGCGGCCGAAAAACACCTGCTCCATCACCGGCTCGGCGGCCAGCGCCGTGGGACCGATGCCGGCCGGGTTCACCGGCAGGGGCCGGTAGCCCAGCAGTGGGAAGCCCAGCCGCGCCGCCGCGCCATTTATCACGTCGTGGCAGGCGGCGCGCAGGGCTTCGTCCTTCGGCAAAAAGGCGGTGCCCACGCCGTAGCTGCCCGGCTCGGGCAGACGGATGCTGAGAGCGGTGCATTCTTCGAGCAGGAACCAGTGCGGAATCTGAATGAGCAGGCCGGCTCCATCGCCGGAGTCGGTATCGCAGCCGCAGGCCCCGCGGTGCTCCATGTTTTCGAGCATGGTCAGCGCATCGACGACGGTCTGGTGGGTTTTGCGGCCATTGAGGTGGGTGATGAAACCGGTCCCGCAGGCATCGTGCTCAAATTCGGGGCGGTAGAGGCCCTGGGCGGTGTCGGTGGGTTGCATCGGAATTCTAATAATTCATGAAAAAGGGTGCCGCCGCTCGGCGGGAACATCCGCACGGGCAGACATAAAATCAGCTGCTTGCACACACTTGTTCACAAGTAACGGCCCGCAGCCGGGAGGTAAATTGGCGTTATCCGCGGCTTTACTATTTCCAGTGCGTAGTATTAACTAATAAATAGCTATTGGATAATGGATTGGGCGCAGCGATTGTACAAAGTCAAAACCAGTCGTTAGCGTACCCTGCGGCTAGTGAATGAACGTTCCCCAGCCGTCTGCCAAGCGGTGCGTAATGGTAAGTTACGGGAGCTTTTCTCAGATTCAGCAGCTATTCCGAAAAGTTTAGATTACTTTTTCAAAAAAATACGGTTGCCATAAAATTTGCGGGCCCCAAACGTTTCCAGTCGCTCTTTCTCTTTCACATCTCCTAAAATGCAAGGCCTGTTGCCCATTTTGTTTGCTTCAGTGGCCGGAATGGGGCATGCGTTCGAACCTGACCACCTGCTGGCCGTGGCGAATTTGATTTCGCGCCGCGATACCTTGGCCGCGGCCCTGCGCGACGGCATCTACTGGGGCCTGGGCCACACCACCACGCTGGTACTGGTGGGAGCCGTTATCTTGTTGGGCCGCGTCACGTTCCTTACTTCGCCGTGGTTTGAAGTCGCGGTCGGGGTGTTGCTTGTGGGCATGGGCGTCAGCCGCCTGCTGGAGCAGCGCCGGCCGCCCGCCAAAGTGCGGCCGGGCGCTGCGCCTTCGCGGGCGGCCTTTGCCGTGGGCCTGCTGCACGGTCTGGCTGGCAGCGGCGCGCTGGTATTGCTTGTGATGAGCGAAATTCGCAGCGTCTGGGTGAGCGTGGGCTACTTCGCGGTATTCGGCGTGGGCTCTATTCTGGGCATGTTTATCGTGGCCGGGTTGTGCAGCGTCCCGTTTACCAAACGTATGCGGATTAGCCGGGTGCTGAAAACCTCGGCCATTACGCTTTCTTCCTTGGTGTGCATCGTGTACGGCTGGCACATGATTTATGAGAACTTGTAGGGTGCGGGGCTTGCCCCCGCCCGTCGTTGCACGACATTCGCTGAAACCATAACCCAAAGCGGCGCGAACGCCGGGCGGGGGCAAGCCCCGCACCCTACTCATGCACCTCTCCCCCAAAGACCTCGACAAGCTCGTTCTCCACCAGGCCGGTTTCGTGGCGCAGAAGCGCTACGCCCGCGGTCTGCTCCTGAACTACCCCGAAGCCCTGGCCCTCATCGCCACGCAGCTGCTGGAGTTCATCCGCGACGGCGAGCGGGTGGCCGTGCTCATGGACAAGGGCAAGCAGCTGCTGGGCCTGGCCGACGTGCTGCCCGGCGTGGCCGACATGATTCACGAAGTCCAAATCGAAGGCACCTTCCCCGACGGCACCAAGCTCGTGACCGTGCACCACCCCATCTGCCGCGAAACCGGCGATGCTGCCCTGGCCCTCTACGGCTCCGGCCTCAGCAAAGTCTCGGCCCCCGGCGCCGCGCCCGCCAACGCCAGCCACCCCCAGCCCGGCGAATACCAACTGCACCCAGCCGGACTCATCCTCAACGAAAGCCGCGCCACGGTGGACGTGGACGTCGTGAACATGGGCGACCGGCCCGTGCAGGTCGGCTCGCACTATCCCTTCTTCGAAACCAACGCCGCGCTGCACTTCGACCGCGCGGCAGCCTACGGTTTCCGCCTCAACATCCCGGCCGGCACGGCGGTGCGTTTCGAGCCCGGCGAGCGCAAGCGCGTGCGCCTGGTGGCCCTGGCCGGCGAGCGCATCGTGTACGGCGGCAATGGGCTCATTGATGGAAAGCTGGATGATGCGGGCAAGAAGCAGCAGGCGCTGGAGAAACTTGACAAATAACTATACCCTTCAACTATGCATTTTTATCAAATGAAAAATACATCATGGATAATAGGGGCATTGTTCCTTGCCGCGTGTCAAGAAGTGGGGCCTTGTGAAAAAGCAAAGGAGTTTTTTCTTGGGAAAGAAACGAATTTAGTTATTCAAGATAAAGGCATTGTAGGGAATGTGTTAGATATAAAGGGTTATGAGCCAGAAACAAAAAGAAACATTCGCTACCAAGATACACATGGGCTCTATGTATTTATAAGGGACTCTACTGAATTAGGAGACACACTTCTAAAGCATAAAAATGAAACATGGTTTCTTCTTAAAAAGAAGAAATACAATATCAAATTTGGGATGAGCTGTAATGGTAATGAATACTTACAAACCATGCCTGAAAGGCTTGAAAAGAATGTGTTGCCGAAGAACGACTGAATAAAAAACGGTTTAAACCGTGCCCATAAACATTCAATTATATGTCCCTCCCCATCTCACGTCGCGCGTATGCCGACATGTACGGCCCCACCACCGGCGACCGGGTGCGCCTCGGCGATACCGGCCTGCTGATTGAAGTCGAGCGCGACTACTGCGTGTACGGCGAGGAATGCAAGTTCGGTGGCGGCAAGGTGCTGCGCGATGGCATGGGCCAGGCCGCCGGAATCGGCCCGGCCGACGCGCTGGATTTGGTCATCACCAACGCGCTGGTGGTCGATTACACCGGCATTTTCAAGGCCGACATCGGCATCAAGGGTGGGCGCATCGTGGGCATCGGCAAGGCCGGCAACCCGCACATCATGCCCGGCGTCACGCCCTGCATGGTGGTGGGCGTCACCACCGAAGTCATTGCCGGCGAAGGCCAGCTGCTCACCGCCGGCGGCATCGACTGCCACATCCACTTCATCAGCCCCCAACAGATACCGGAGGCGCTGGCTTCTGGGGTGACCACCATGATTGGGGGCGGAACCGGGCCGGCGGCGGGCACCAACGCCACCACCTGCACGCCCGGCGCGTTCTACCTCGAAACCATGCTGAAGGCCACCGAGGCCTACCCGCTCAACTTCGGGTTTCTGGCCAAGGGCAACTCCTCCCGGCCGGAGGGGCTGCGCGAGCAGGCCGAGGCCGGGGCGCTGGGCTTCAAGCTGCACGAGGACTGGGGCACCACCCCGGCGGCCATCGACATGTGCCTCAGCATTGCCGAGGAGTACGACGTGCAGGTCTGCATCCACACCGATACGCTGAACGAGAGCGGCTTCGTGGAAACCAGCACGGCGGCGTTTAAGGGCCGCACCATCCATTCCTACCACACCGAAGGGGCGGGGGGCGGCCACGCGCCCGACATCATCAAAATCTGCGGCGAGCCGAACGTCATTCCCTCGTCCACGAACCCCACGCGGCCCTTCACGGTGAACACCATCGACGAGCACCTCGACATGCTCATGGTCTGCCACCACCTCGACCGCAACATTCCCGAGGACGTAGCCTTCGCCGAAAGCCGCATCCGGGGCGAAACCATCGCCGCCGAGGACATCCTGCACGATATGGGCGCGCTCAGCATCATCAGCTCCGACTCGCAGGCCATGGGCCGGGTGGGCGAGGTCATCACCCGCACCTGGCAAACGGCCCACAAAATGAAGCAGCAGCGTGGCCCCCTGCCCGAAGACGCCGCCACCGGCCAGGCCGACAACTTCCGCGTGCGCCGCTACGTGGCCAAGTACACCATCAACCCGGCCCGCGCCCACGGCATTTCGCACGAAGTCGGCTCCGTCGAAATCGGCAAGCTGGCCGATTTGGTGCTCTGGAAACCCGCCTTTTTCGGCGCCCGGCCGGAGATGATTCTCAAGGGTGGCATCATCGCGCAGTCGCAGATGGGCGACGCCAACGCCTCCATTCCCACGCCGCAACCTTCCTTTTCGCGGCCCATGTTCGGCGCGCTGGGCGGGGCCATTGGGAAGAGCTCGATGGTGTTCGTATCGGGAGCTTCGGTTGAAAGAGTGCGGGCCGATTATGGGTTGACGAAGCAAGTAGTGGCGGTGAAGAACTGCCGGAATATCGGCAAGAAGGACATGGCCCTGAACGACTACCTGCCCAACATTTCGGTAGACCCGGAGACGTACCGGGTAATGGTGGACGGGCTGCACCTGACCTGCGAGCCGGCGGAGGTGCTGCCGCTGGCGCAGCTGTATAATCTGTTTTAATGTAGCGCGGACTTTTAGTCCGCGAGTCAGCCAATCCACCCGCGGACTAAAAGTCCGCGCTACATCCCATGCACTTCGCCCGCCTCCTGCACCTCGTCGATTCGGCCCTGCCCACCGGCTCGTTCGCCTATTCCTACGGCCTGGAAAGCAGCCACACCTTCGGCCTGCTCCGCTCCTCGGGCGACTTGCGCCAGTACCTGTATGCCTACCTGCAGCAGGCCGGCAGCGTCGAGCTGCCGTTCATGCATTCCGCCTTCCAGCTTACCGAAAAAAGCCCCAAATTTCTAACCCTCGCCGAAGAATACAACGCGCAACTCCTAGTGCCTGGCCTCTACAAAGCCAGCGCCGTGCAGGGCCGCAACTGGCTGAAACTGCTGGCCACCTTCTACCCGGAAGCCGAATTGGAATGCATTACCAACTGGTTTGCCACGCAGGAAACTCCGCCGCATTTCACGCTGGTTTTCACGCTGGCCTTGCAGCGGGCAGGTTTCGCGCTAGACGAGCTACAGGCCATGTACCTGCACATGCTGCTGCGCGACCAGCTCAGCGCCGCCATTCGCCTCGGGTTGCTGGGGCCGCTGGAGGGGCACCAGCTGCAACACGATTTCTACGCAGTGTTCGAGCATATTCTGGCGGCGCAGGCAGGGAAAGGATATGGAGAAGCCGTGCGCTCGGCGTTTATGCTCGATGTGGCGCAGGTGCTGCACGAGGATATTTATTCCAAGCTTTTCCAGAACTAATGTAGCGCGGACTTTTAGTCCGTGAGTCCAAATCAATCCACACATCCGCGGACTAAAAGTCCGCGCTACTACTCATGGCTTTTGTCGAAAAACTCGCCCTGCTTCTCCACGGCCACCAGCACGAAGCCTACGAATCGCCCGGCGACTTCAACGAGCGCGAAACGCGCCGCTTGCCGTCCTACCGCAATTTTCGCAAGCGGGCCTTCACCGTGGGCATCGGCGGGCCGGTGGGCACGGGCAAAACGGCCCTGCTGAAATCCCTGTGCGAGCGCCTGCGCCACGAATTCGAGCTGGGCGTGGTCACCAACGACATTTTCACCCGCGAAGACGCTGAATTCCTCATCCGGAATAGCGCCCTGAGCGCAGACCGGATTGTGGGCGTGGAAACCGGCGGCTGCCCGCACGCGGCCATCCGCGAGGATATTTCGCTGAACATGGACGCCCTCGAAGGACTGATGCAGCGCTTCGAATTCAAGCTGGATTTTTTATTCGTGGAGAGCGGCGGCGACAACCTGGCCGCCCACTTCAGCCGCGAGCTGGTGGACTATTCCATCTACGTTATCGACGTGTCGGGCGGGGATAAAATCCCGCGCAAGGGCGGGCCGGGTATCACGCAGTCGGACCTGCTCATTATCAATAAAATTGACCTTAAAGACTTGATTAAAGCCGACCTCGGCGTGATGGAACGGGACTCGAAGAAGATGCGCGGTGACGGCCCGTTCCTGTTTGCGCGGGCCGTGGATGGGTTTGGGTTGGAGGAGATTATCGGCCACATCAAAGCCGCTAAGGCGCGGGCGCTGGCCGCCGTGCGCGAGGATAGGCGGTAGTAGCGCGGACTTTTAGTCCGTGAGTTAATCCCGTTCACTCGCGGACTAAAAGTCCGCGCTACTGCTCCCGAATCTGCCGGTAGAGCATTTCTCGATACGTTTCGCCCACCGGAATCTCCTTGTCCTGAATATAAATCGTGTTGCCATCGACCATGCGAATCTTGTCGAGCGACACGATAAAGGACTTGTGCACCCGTAGAAACGGCGGCTGCGGCAGCGTCTCGGCCAGCTCCTTCAGGGTTTGATACGTCACCACGCGCTGCGTGGGCAGGTGGATGGACACGTAGTTGCTTAGCCCCTCGATGTAGAGAATGTCGGCGTAGTTGACGCGCAGAAACTTGTTCTTGCTCTCGCCTTTCACAAACATATGGCCGGTGGGCGGCGGGGCCAGCACGGCCGAAACCGGCGCTGCCAGCTGGGCGGGCGCGGCGGGCTCCGGCGCGGGGCCGGGCAGCAGCGCCAGGGCCTTTTGCGCCGCTTTGAAAAACCGCTCGAAGGAAATGGGCTTGAGCAGGTAGTCCACCACGTCGTTTTCGTAGCCTTCGAGCGCGTATTCGGGGTAGGCGGTGGTGAGGACGACTTTGCAGCGGTTGCCGGCCAGCTTAAGGAACTGCAGGCCAGTGAGCTTGGGCATCTGGATGTCGAGAAACACCAAATCGACCTGGCCCTGCTGCACCAGCGTCAGGGCTTCGATGGGGTTGGTGGTGGTGCCCACCAGCGTGAGGAAGGGCAGCTGGCCGATGTAATCGGCGAGAATGAGCAGGGCAGGGGCTTCGTCATCGACGGCGAGGCAGCGAATCATGGGCGGGGGGAGTTTAGGAAGGGTAAAGAACGGCAGGCAGCAATCCATCTGTCATCCTGAGCGCAGCGAAGGACCTTATCACGGTCGAACGATGGATACTAATCCAACTATTTACCGCAAACTGTTCATCGGTAATAAGGTCTTTCGCTGCGCTCAGGATGACAAACGGCTTCACCCCACCAGCCGCAACGAAGTCACAAACTGCTCTTCCGCCGCCCCAACGTGCAGCGTGTGCCGCTCCGGATATAGCAGCGCCAGCCGCCGGCGCAGGTTGGGTAGGCCGATGCCGGTGGTAGCATCCTTGTTATCGTCGCTGCGCTGGTTTTCGACTTCGAACTGCAGCTGCTCGCCTTCGATATTCAGGCGAATGTGGACGGGGTGAGCGGGGTCGTCGAGGACGCCGTGCTTGATGGCGTTTTCGACGAAGGGGATGAGGACGAGCGGGGCCACGCGGCGGCCGGCGGGCTCGCCGGTCACGGCGAAATCGACGTGGAAGCTGTCGGGGAAGCGCAGGCGGTAGAGGGCTAAATAATTGTGCAGGTACTCGATTTCCTTTTCCAGGTCGACTTGGCCGTCAGGGCTTTCGTGCAGCATGTAGCGCATCAGCTCCGAGAGTTTCAGGATGGCGTTGGCCACGGGTTTGGCCACCGGGTAGGCCATGCTGAAGAGCATGTTGAGGGTGTTGTAGAGGAAGTGCGGGTTGATTTGGGTCTTGAGGAAAGCGACTTCGGCGGCGCGCTTTTCGGTGCGCAGCTGGCGGTTTTCGCGCTCGCGGTGCACGGCCGCGCTGCCGGCCCATAGGGCGGCGCTCACGACAATCATGGGGCTGCCAAAAAACATATTATCGAAGATGTAGTACCACACCTTCGTGTCGGGCGAGTAATTGTGGAAGCCCAGTACGGCGGGATAAATCACCTCCTCAATGAGCGCCCGCGCCCCGATGTAGAGCGCCAGCACACCCAGCAGCGCCGCCACTAGCTGCGGGGCGCGGCCCGAGCGTAGCAACCGTGGATATACCACCAGGTAGCACAGGTAGAACTCCGCGAAGCGAATAAACAGGACCGAGGCCGTGAGCCAAAACCCGATGCGCAGTCCCGCCTGATGATGCAGGAATAAGCCCAGGAATTCGTAGCCGCCATACAGCAGCCAGCCCAGAACGTGCCAGCGAAGAGCGGATTTGGTCAGGAGGGAAGCCATATGTAGGGGGATAATAATTGAGTGACCAAAACTACCGCTCCCGGCCGCGCCCCGCACCTTTTTTATGCCAACCCCCGGTTTTGGGATGCCAACCGGGGAAAGGCACGAAAAGGGCGCTGGCACCGGGTTTTGGCGGGTTGGCATACTATTTTTTGTCCTGAAAATGGGCGCGCTCACCTTTGACTCGTCATTCAGCCAACCCCTTTTTCGTGATGAAAACGCTACTCCGCCTCCGCCTTTTTCTGCTGCTGCTCGTGCTGCCGGGGCTCGCCCAGCGCGCCGCTGCTCAGTCGGCCACCGCCACCGGTTCCATCCTCGATGCCGCCGGCCAGCCGCTGGCTTTCGCCACCGCCGTGCTGCTGCAATTGCCCGATTCCACCATTGCCAATTCCCAAACGACTACCGAACAGGGCGGCTATGCTTTCACCAGCATCAAGCCCGGCCGCTACTGCGTGAAGGCCCTGCTGATGAGCTATGCCAGCGCCCGTAGCGCCGCTTTCGTGGTGGGCAAAGAAGCCGTGACCGTACCCGCCCTGCGCCTGGCCCCCGCCGCCACCGCCCTGCAGGAAGTGACCGTAACCGGCACCACGCCCATACTGGAGCTGCACGCCGACCGTACCGTGCTGAACGTGGAGCGCCTGAACACGGCCGGCGAAACCGCCCTCGAAATCCTGAAAAAAGCTCCCGGCGTGACGCTGGACAAGGACGACAACATCGTGTATCGGGGCAGTACCGGCGTAAACGTGCTCATCGATGGCAAGCTGACTTACATGAGTGGCGCGGCCCTGAGCAATTACCTGAAGTCGCTGCCCGCCTCGGCCATCAGCCAGATTGAGCTGCTGCCCAACCCGCCCGCTTCGCTGGACGCCGCCGGCACGGCCGGCGTGCTCAACATCAAGCTGCGCCGCAGCCAGCGCCCGGGCCTGAGCGGCACCTACAGCCTGGGCCTGGGCCAGGGCCGCTACGAGAAAAGCTGGGCCGGCACCAACCTGAGCTACAACGTGGGCAAGGTGCGCCTCTTCGCCCGCCTCGACGGCGGCCGCTACAACTCCTTCAACCGCCTTACCATGATTCGCACCATCCGCGACAGCCTCTTCAACCAGGAAAACGTGTGGCGGCCGCTCATGTACGCTGGCACCTACGCCACCGGTGCCGACGTGGCCCTGACCGCCCGCCAGAGCATCGGTCTGCAGCTGCGCGGCGGCTTAACCACCACCGACGCCGTGCGCACCAGCAACTCGGTGACCACCGACGCGGCCGGCAACCCCGGCGGCCGCCGCCAAATGACCAACCCCGAAACCAGCAATAATAATAACCTGGCTCTGAACGGCTACTATCGCTTCGCCCTCGACAGCACCGGCCGCGAGCTGAGCGCCGACCTCGACTACGTGCGCTACACCAGCGCCAGCAACCAAAGCTTCCGCAACCTGGTGTTTGCGGCCGGCAGCGAAGAGGGCCGCCCGGCCGAGCAGCTGCGCAGCGCGGCCTCGTCCGAAACTACCATCCGGGCCGCCAAAATCGACTACGTGCACCCCTTCGCCGGCACCAAGTGGCGGGCCGAAACCGGCGCGAAAACCAGCTGGGTGACGTCGCGCAGCGCCATTCAGTTCGATAAGCTGGCCGGCAGCGAATGGCTGCTTGATGCGCTGCGCACCAATCAGTTCCAGTACGACGAGCACATTTCGGCCGGCTACCTGAGCGTGAACACCAGCTATGGCCGGCTGGAACTGAAAGCGGGCCTGCGCGGCGAGCTAACCCAGACCAGCGGCCACTCGGCCACTACCGGCGAACAGGTTGACCGCCGCTACTTCCAGCTGTTCCCCAGCGCCTTCGCCCGCTACAAAATAACGGAGCAGGACCAGGTGAGCGCCTCCGTCAGCCGCCGCATCACCCGCCCCAACTACCAAAGCCTGAATCCTTTCCTCAACTACTCCGACTTCTATACCGCGCAGCAGGGCAACCCGTTTCTGGCGCCCTCGCTCTCGCAGTCGTTCGTGTTCAACTACTTGCACAAAGACTTCCAAATCCTGAGCCTGAGCTACCTGCACGAAACCAACTCGGTGAACCCTGTAGTGACCCAGAACGACGTGACCAAGGTATCGACCAGCACTCCGCAGAACCTGGCCCAGGCCAGCACCCTCACCCTGAGCTCGGGCGGCCACACCGATATCACGAAGTGGTGGGGCGTGGATAACCAGCTGAGCGGCAGCTATACGCAAGTGGCTACCCAGGTCGAAAACCAGGCGGTGCGCCTGGCCAGCTACAGCTGGGAAGCCAGCTCCAACCACACCTTCGTGCTGCCCCGCCAATACAAGCTGCTGGTGGGCGGCGAATACAGCTCGCCCGCCGTCATGGGCCTCTACCACACCAAAGCCAGCGGCGCGGTGAACCTGGGCCTGAAAAAGCAGCTCTGGGCCGAGCGCGCCAGCCTCAGCCTTAAAGTAGCTGACGTGTTCAATACCAGCCGCTTCCGCAGCACCCTGCAATATAACAACGTGAACCAGACCTGGAACAACCAGTGGGAAAGCCGCCGCCTGACCCTGGCCTTCACCTGCAAAATCGGCAGCGGCAAAACCCAGGCCCGCCACGCCGCCGCCAGCACCGAAGAAGAAGGCCGCGTAGGGAATTAGGGAGCAGCCCAGACTTACAGCGTCCGCGCTACATTTTCCTGCCCAACGGGTTCCATCCCAGCAAATCCTCGCTAGCCAGGGCCGCCAGCAGCGCATCGCAGAGCGGCTGCAAGGCCATGCGGCTGTGCGCGGCGGCCCGTAGCAGACACACATTCTCACGCGCCCGCGTCACCGACACCACCACCTCCTGGCTGCTCAGCCGGAAGTGCGGCCCCGTGCCGCCCGGCATCTTCTGCCGCGCCAGCACTTCGGCTAAAACCTGAAAGCGCGCATCCTCCGGATTACCCACTAAAAAAACCGAGAAGAAGCTCTGATACCCGGCGAAGTTGGCCGGCGAGGCGGCTATGTTTTCCTCGGGTTGAAAGCCGAACCTATCCAGTAGCGCCAGCCGGCCGCCCACCCGCACCCGCAGCTCCGACTGAAAGGACGTGAAGGCAAACCGCTCGCCCTGGTCCATGCGGCCGGAGTGGAACCAGTCGACCAGCAACAGGAGCGCCGTGGGGGCCAGGTGCCACTCCTGCGTCTGGCGGTAGCGGCTGGCGGCCTGCGGCACCACCGGGTCGGGGAATACCACGGCCAGGGCGTCGTCGCCCAATTCGCCCACGGTGTGCTGCTCGGCCACGGCCCCATCAATGGAGCGGAAAACCCGGGTGCTGGCCTGGGTGCTCAGCACCAGTTGCGCCCCGGCCAGCACCGCCACCCGCAGCCGGATAGCGTCGCCCGCCACCAGGCCGCCGCCGTAGCTGCTCAGCACTACATGGCAAAAGCTGCCGGGTGATGCGGGTTGCAGCAGCTTCAGCGGCTGCATGTTTTTGCAGGCAATGAGCCGCGTTTTGCCGCGCACCACGGCCGCCTCCAGCATGCTCCAGGGCGGGGTGGTGGGGGTGGGGGGCAGCGGTAGCAGGGCCGGAGAAATTTCGGGAACAGGCATCATGGGCCGCTAATTACGGGCCTGGCGCTGGTAAGCGGCCGGGGCCAGGGCTCCGGGCAATAGCGCCGGCCCCGGCCGCGTTTGAAAATAGCTGCGCGTCTGTATTTTCGGGCATTGCCGCGCTTCGTCTATGCAGAATTATTACCACGTTTTGGGGGTTGGGGCCACGGCCACGGCCCGGGAAATTGAGCAGGGCTACCTGCGCCAGCGCACCCGGCTCCGGCAGCTGGCCGCCGACCCCGCCATGCGCGTCCGCCTCACCGAGGTAGAGGCCGGCTACGGCATTCTGGGCCACCCGCGCCGCCGCGTGGCCTACGATGTGCTGCTGGCCCAGGAGCCCGATATGCTCGCGCTGCCGCCCCACTACGCGGCCGCCGAGGCGCGCTGGTACCACCACGCCCGCCTGGCCCGCAGCCTGAATGTGGCGCTGTTGGCCTGCTGCCTGCTGCTGGGCCTCGACTGGGCGCTGCCGCTGCGCCAATACCCCCACGAAACCGTGCAGAGCCGCTTCCCGGTATCGGTGCCGGCCGCACTTTCCGCCCCCGAGATGGCCTACCGCGTGCACACGGTGCACACCAGCTTCCGGTTGCCCAGCGCCATTGGCCACCGGGTGCGCATGGGCCAGGCCATCGCGGTGTGGCAAACGCCCCTACTAGGCATCGTGCAGCGCATCCGCGCACCCGGGTCGCCCGACGGCCCGGCTCCCTTCCGGCCCTACGGCGGCACCATCTACGGCACCTTTTTCCTGCTGCCGCTGCTGCTGGCCGCCGTGGCCGCCGTGGGCACCTGGCCCGGCCACTCGCCCGAAACCTACGTGAATACCGCCGCCGTCGGGGCCCTGCTCACCATTCTGACGCTCGTTATGCTGCTCTGTTTCTGAGGCCGAAAGCCAGTCGTCAAACCAGTCCTGCATATCAAATACCGAAGTAATCCGTAAGCACGAGCCGGGGGCTGCCCAACACCGCGCCCCGTTCTGTGTTCCATTCCTCACTAATTTCCTTCGTTCATGGATATTACCACTGCCCGTTCCCAGGAACTCCTGTTTGATGCCGCCCGCTGCGGCGATGTGCCCGCCCTGCGCGACCTTCTGGCCACTGGCCTCACCATCGACTCGGCCAACCCCAAGGGCTTCACCCCACTCATTCTGGCGGCCTACGACAACCATCCCGACGCTACCACTTTTCTCCTCGATGCCGGGGCCAATCCCAACGCCCAGGACACCAGCGGCAATACCGCCCTGATGGGCGTCAGCTTCAAAGGCTACCCCGGCGTTGCCCAGCGGCTCATTGCCGCCGGGGCCGACCTCAACCTCCAGAACGGCAACGGCGGCACGGCCCTCATGTTTGCCACCATGTTTGGCCGCAACGAGCTGGTGCAGCTGCTGCTCGATGCCGGCGCCGACCGGACCATTGCCGATGCCCGAGGCCTCACCGCGCTGCACTTAGCTGGCCAGCAGGGCAACGAGCAAGCCTTGGCGCTGCTGGGCGGCGAAGAGCAGGCGGCGGAATAGTCTCCCACCGAGTTTCTGGTAATTAGCGCGCTTCCAGCCGCAAACAAAGGCCCCGCATACATGCTCACCCGCGTGTTGGCGGGGCCTTCGTTTGCGCAACACCCTGCGCAATTTGTCAATCTAAAGTGCCTTTTAAGATAATACTTGGAATAGAAGCTGTTTAGAAAGTCCCCAAACGGTGATGCAGCGCGCAGCGCAGCATCACCGTTTGAGTACCTTTCGTGACTTTCTAAACAACTCCATAATGTAATTTTAATCATGACTTGATTTCAGTTGATATTATAAATATTTATTGAAAGACAATACTGCCCCGACAAAGTAGGGTCATTGCACCAAATGCGTAGTTAGCGTTTTCAGGTTGAGCTTAAAAAAACATGTGTCGATTTCTGAATCGGAAGGCCTTTTCCAGCGCCAGGATTCGGTGAAATGATTTACTGGCTGCTCAAATAGTTGCAACAGCCTCCTCACAACTCGCCTTGTTCAAAGCGTGTTATTGGTCAATGCGTTGTGAATATTAGCTCAACTATAGTAACGCTAACTGTGCAATTGGTGCAATGGCCCTGCCGACAAAGCTATGGGTTTGATTTGCGCATCATTTATGTTTAATTTGCATAAATGTAACGGCTGTTAGCAAACGGCTGGCCTTTGCCAGTACATTTCCACATTATAAAATAAGTAAGACGAGCAAACATTTGCTTTCTGTGAATTATTAAATATTTGCCCGGAAAAAATTAATAATTCAGGTTTATACTTGTTCCGCCTGCACAGTGGCTTTCCCTGCTGAAAACGATTGTGGCTTATCAAACCACTGGGTTTTACGCGTAACTACTTTGTGAATAACTAATTTCCTCTACCAAAATCCTGCCCATATGCTGCTCTCTATACTGTTTGTTGCTGCGCAATTGCTGGTTGCTGGCCCATCGGCTGCTTTGAAAACTACCCCAGGCTTGCCTACTGTTTTGGCGGCTTCCGCCGTGGCGGGCCGCGTTACTAACGAGGTCGGAATGCCGCTGCCGGGTGTGTTTGTGGCGGTGCAGGGCACTCCCCAGGCCACGAGTACCAATGCCGCCGGCGATTTTCTGCTCACGCTCACCAGCGTAAAATCCGTCCTGCTGTTCAAATGCCAGGGCTACCGCGACCAGACCATGGCCGTAGCCGCCGGCAACTCGCTGACCGTGAAAATGCAGTCGCTCACCAAAGCCGTGGCGCCGCCCACCGGCCCGGTGCCCGTAGCCGTCGAAGTAGAAGCCGAGGCTGCCAGCCCGGCCACGGTGCTTAAGTTTTCGGAAGTGCTGCCGGCTTACCCGGGCGGCGAGTCGGCCTACTATGCGTTTGTGCGCCAAACGGCCCATTTCCCCGAAGAAGCCCTCAAGCAAGGTCTGTCGGGCACGGTGTACGTGAGCTTTGTGGTGGACCAGCAGGGCCGCATCGTCGATGCGGAAGTGGCTAAAGGCTGCGGCCACGGCTTCGACGAAGAAGCCCTGCGCACAATCCGCCTCATGCCGTGGTGGACGCCCGGCCTGGTGGGCGGCAAGCCCGTGCGCGTGGCCCGTACCATGTCGGTGCCATTTGCCTTCCGCTCGCGCGACTAGGTAGCGCAATCAGGCCAGCAACATGGCGGCCAGAGCCAGCAGCGCGGGCACGGTTTGTACCAGCAGGATGCGCCCGTCGGCCGTGAGCGCGCTATATATGCCCGCCACGGCCACGCAGCTCAAGAAGAATGCGCCCACGTTGCGGTGCCAGATTGGGTCCGCTATCAGCAGTGCCCAGATGAGGGCAGCCGCCAGAAACCCGTTGTAAAGACCCTGGTTGGCGGCCAGCACTTTGGTGGGTGCAAACAGTTCGGGCCGCAGGGACCGGAAGGTTTTGGGACCCCGGGTGGTCCAGGCAAACATCTCCAGCTACAGAATGTAGCCGTGAATGAGGGCCACCAGGCCGATGAGCAGTTAGCTGAGCAGGTGCATGACAGCGCGATAAAAAAGGTGACGCCCTGGCCCGCTGCAACAGCCGGCCAGGGCGCATAAGGTAAGGCCCGCGCTGCGCTAGTGCTGCACCGTGACCATTTGCGAGGTGATTTTGCCCTGGGCCACTACCCGCAGCACGTACAGGCCATCGGGCAGGGCCGAGGTGTCGAACTGGATATCGGCCGCGGCTGGCTGAATGGCACGGTTGGCTACCGGGGTGTCCAGGTGGTCATACAGCGTGGCCTGGCCGGCTGGGGTCTGGTTATCGAGCCGCAGGGTAAGCTGGTTTTGGGCGGGGTTGGGGAAGAGGGCGGGGGTACGGAAATCGTCATCGCACCCGCCTTGGCCTCGGAGGCGCCTGCCGTAGCGGGCCAGGTACCCTTGCGTTGTGGTACTGCTCCGGGCCAGCGCCCCAAAGTGGCAGCTGCCCGTGAAGGAGCCGGCCGTGTACACGTTGTTATCGTCATCGATGGCAATGCTGCCGCCGCCGCTGGTGCCGGGGCCGCCCACCAGCTCCTGCTGCTGCACGCGGCCATTGGCATTGAGGCGGGCCAGATAAGCCTGCGTGCCGGCGCTGCCCGTCACGAATACCTTCCGCGACTGCTGGTCGACGACAACGCCCTTCACCGAGGTGTTGATGGCCGTGGCCCAGTCCACGTCGCCGGTGGCATCGTAGCGGGCCACGTAGCCGGTGGGGACGGTGCTGGTGAGGGTGACGCCGTTGCCGAAATCGGCCGTGCCCAAAAAGTCGCCGCCGATGCAGGCGTCGCCCTGCTTATCGATGGCAATGGCGCCGCCCCGGTTGTTGCTGGGCACATACTTGCCCCATTGCACCTGCCCGGTGCCCGAGTCGAACAGCGCCAGGTAGTCGGAGTTGGGGCCAACGGGCAGCGACACGTTATCGAGCCGCCAGCCGCCGGCCGTGTAGCCGCTGAGGTAGCAGTGCCCGGCATTGTCCACGGCCACGCCCCGCGCAAAGCTCGAGCCCGAAGCCCCTTTCAGGCTGACCGGGGCTTTGGCCCACCGTATCTGCCCGTTGCGGTCGTAGCTCGCCAAAAAACCATCGCGGCGCCGTCCGCCAAGCACAATGGTATCGGCGGTTACGTATCCGCCCGTGACGTCGCCGCTGATGTAGCTGTTGCCGGCCCGGTCCACGGCCACACCCATGCCGTGGCTGGCCCCGTAGGCCCCTCCCTGGTTGCCGTGGGCTTGCTTCACCCAGCGCACGCGGCCATTGGCCCCGCACTTCACCAGCATTACGGAGTAGCCGAAATTCTCGGCGATGGCGCCCACCGTCTGGCCACCGGGATACGTGATGGTGCCGTGTAGCCGGCCGCTGACGTAGGTGTTCCCGTCCTCGTCAACGGCAATGTCGGTGGTATTGCTGCCTTCTTCGGCCCCCTCCAGCTTGGTCACGCGTAGCACCTGGCCCTGGGGATTGAGCTTGGCAATGTAGAGGCACCGGCCGGGCAGGCTGCTGCTGATGGTGGTGCCGCCCAGCTGTGCGGAGCCGCCCATGAAGCTACCCGTGACGTAGGCATTGCCGTCGGCATCGGCGGCCACGGCGGCCACGCCGGCGGTGGCGGGCAGGGCATAGGTCCAGGTATTGGGCTGGGCGCGCAGGGCAAAGCCGGCCAGCAGCAAACAGAGGATAAGCAGGTGTTTCATAGCAGTGAGCAATTAAAAGGTGGGAGAGTCAGGAAGGAGGACCGGGGCGGGCGGCCGGGCGCGACGCAAAGCCCTCGGCCCGGCCGGCGGCGCAGCATCGGCAAGTCGAAATGAGTAGTTTAAATATATACATTTAAATATTAATATTTATATTAAATGTGGGTAAGTTTTAATAACCGCCACCGTGTGCCGGGGGCGGCGGGGTACACAAAAAAGGCCCGCTTAATCCAGCGGGCCTTTCAACTAAACTGGATTGACGCTAGCCAACCACGCTGGGGTAACTACTCCCCCAGCTTCCCCAGAATCTCCAGCGCCGCCGTGGCGATGACCGTGCCCGGCCCGTACACGCCGGCCACGCCGGCATCGAACAGGAACTGGTAGTCCTGGGCGGGAATTACGCCGCCGGCTATCACCAGAATGTCTTCGCGGCCGAGCTCCTTGAGTTCCGTCAGAAGCTGCGGGAGCAGGGTTTTGTGGCCGGCCGCGAGGCTGCTCACGCCCACCACGTGCACGTCGTTGTCGGCGGCCTGGCGGGCTACTTCGGCGGGGGTTTGGAAGAGGGGGGCAATGTCGACATCGAAGCCCACGTCGGCGAAGCTGGTGGCGATGATTTTTGCGCCCCGGTCGTGGCCGTCCTGGCCCATTTTGGCTACCAGCATGCGGGGGCGGCGGCCTTCGTGGGTAGCAAATGCTTCGGCGGCGGCGCGGGCCTGCTCGAAGGCCACGTTGTGGCTCATCTCCTGCGAGTACACGCCGGCCACGGTGCGCGTGGTGGCCTGGTGGCGGCCAAACTGCGCTTCGAGGGCATCGGAGATTTCGCCGAGGGTGGCGCGGGCGCGAGCGGCGGTGATGGCTAAAGCCAACAAGTTAGAAGTGAAGAGTGAAGAGTTAAGAGTTGATTCGGCAGAGGCTCCCGCTTCAACTCTTAACTCTTCACTCTTCACTCCTAACTCATCAAGGCGAACTCCGGCCGCCTCCGTAATAGCGGCTAGGGCTACTTTTACGGCCACGGGGTCGCGGTCAGCGCGCACTTGTTTCAGGCGGGCAATCTGGCTTTCGCGCACCGCATCGTTGTCGATGTCAAGTACTTCGACCTCGGTTTTCTCGGTGGTCTGGTACTTGTTCACGCCCACGATAGTTTCCTTGCCCGAGTCAATGCGGGCCTGCTTGCGGGCCGCCGCTTCCTCGATGCGCAGCTTGGGCAGGCCGGTTTCGATGGCTTTGGCCATGCCGCCCAACTCTTCTACTTCCTGAATGAGGGCCCAGGCCTTGTCAGCCAGCTCGTGGGTCAAGGCTTCAACGTAATAGCTGCCGCCCCAGGGGTCTACCACCTTGGTTACGTCGGTTTCGAGTTGGAGGTAGAGCTGCGTGTTGCGGGCAATGCGGGCCGAGAAATCGGTGGGCAGGGCAATGGCCTCGTCGAGGGCGTTGGTGTGCAGGCTCTGGGTGCCGCCGAGCACGGCCGCGAGGGCCTCAATGGCGGTGCGGGCCACGTTGTTGTACGGGTCCTGCTCGGTGAGGGAGTAGCCCGACGTCTGGCAGTGGGTGCGCAGGGCCAAGCTTTTGGGGTTGATGGGATTAAAGGGTTTGATGAGCTTGGCCCAGAGCATGCGGCCGGCACGCAGCTTGGCAATCTCCATGAAGTGGTTCATCCCGATGGCCCAGAAGAAGCTCAGGCGCGGAGCGAATTCGTCAATCTCCATGCCCGCCGCGAGGCCGGCGCGCACGTATTCCAGACCGTCGGCCAGGGTATAGGCCAGCTCCAGGTCGGCGGTAGCCCCGGCCTCCTGCATGTGGTAGCCCGAAATGGAAATGCTGTTAAACTTGGGCATCCGGGCCGCCGTGTAGCTGAAGATATCGGCGATGATGCGCATGCTCGGCGCGGGCGGGTAGATGTAGGTGTTGCGCACCATAAACTCCTTCAGAATATCGTTCTGAATGGTGCCGGCCAGCTTCTCCGGACTCACGCCCTGCTCCTCGGCCGCCACAATGTAGAAGGCCAGCACGGGCAGCACGGCCCCGTTCATGGTCATCGACACCGACATCTGGTCGAGCGGAATCTGGTCGAAGAGAATTTTCATATCCTCCACCGAATCGATGGCCACCCCGGCTTTGCCCACGTCGCCCTGCACGCGGGGGTGGTCAGAATCGTAGCCCCGGTGGGTGGCTAGGTCGAAGGCCACGCTCAGCCCTTTCTGCCCGCCGGCCAGGTTGCGGCGGTAAAAGGCGTTCGATTCCTCGGCCGTGGAGAAGCCCGCGTACTGCCGGATGGTCCACGGATTCTGGGTGTACATGCTGGCGTAGGGGCCGCGCAGGAAAGGGGCCTCCCCCGCCCCAAAACCCAAGTGGTCGAGGTGGGCTACATCCTCCGGGCCGTATACGGGCTTGATGGTAATGCCTTCGGGCGTGAGCGTGGCGGCCGTTTCGGGCGCAGCGGCGGCGGCGGGCGCAGGGGCGGCGTTGTAGGGAATCGAAGAGAAGTCGGGCTTCATTATGGGGAATTCTGAATTATAAATTATAAATTATAAATGAGTAAAGTCACTACGAACAGTATGATTAACCGCCCGCCAAGCCACTCATTTATAATTTATAATTCAAAATTTATAATTGATAAACTACCGCCCTTGCAATCGGGCCAGTACTTCCTCGGTCGTATAGCCCTGCACCTTCATTTCCTGGAAGCCGAACACCCGCACCGCGTCGTGCATGGTGGCCAGGTCGGAGCTGAGCAGGGCCGGCGGGATGAACTGCTGCTTCTCAGTCGGAATCTGATAGATGAAGCGGGCAAACTTCTGGAACTGCTCGGGCGTGGCGTACATCAGCGTTGCTTCCTCGGCCGAGGAGTAGAGCAGCGACAGCGTGCCGGCCGGGTGGCTGGCGGCCAGCTCGGGCCGCTCGTGCTTCTGCAGCGTTTGCAGAAACGACTCCAGAATAACCTGGTTGGTATCGCCGCCCAGCAGCACCACGGCGGCGCGCTTGCTCTTGCGGTTGCGGCGCTCAAAGTGGAGGGCCGTGGCCAGGCGCAGTACCTCGGTGGGGTAGGCGGCCCGCGTCACATCAAAATCAGCGGAGCGCAGCAGCTTCTTGGGGTGGAAGCTGAACTGCTCGCCCTTGTTCTGGAAGCGGTTGGTGCCCACAATCACCTGCTGGCCGCTGGCAATGCGGCGGAAGGTTTCGGTGGTCACGGCCTTGATTTCTTCTAGCACCTGGGCCCGCACCGCCGGCAGCCCGCCCGCCGCCTCCATGCGTTGAAACAGCGCCCAGGCCTCCTGGGCCAGCTGGTCGGTGAGGGTTTCGAGGTAGTAGGAGCCAGCGGCGGGGTCCTGTACCCGGCCCAGGCCGGCTTCTTCGCGCAGTAGCACCGAGAGGTTGCGCGCCAACCGGCTCGAAAACTCGTTGGCATCGGCAAACAGGCAGTCGAACGGAGCCACGCTCAGCGAATCGGCCCCGCCCAATACGGCGCTCATGGCCTCGGTGGTGTGGCGCAGCAGGTTGGTGTGGGCATCGAGGGTCGTCTGCGTCCAGGTGGCCGTGGTGGCGTGGATGCGCAGGTGGGCATGCAGCCCGGCGGGCAGGCCAAAACCGTGCAGCAGCGTGGCCCACAGCCGGCGCAAGGCGCGCAGCTTGGCAATTTCGAGGAAGTAGCCGGGCATCACGGCGATGTGCAGGTGCAGGGCGGCGGCCACTTCGGCGGCCGTGGTTTCGGCATCGGGCAGCTCGGCCAGCAGGGCGGCGGCGGTGTTCAGGCTGAAGGCAATCTGTTGGGTGGCAGTAGCCCCGCGATTGCCGAAAAAGGCCCCATTCACAGCTACCGCGCGGAAATCGGGCATGCCCGTGGTCAGGCGCACGCAGCGGCGCAGGGCGGCGCGGTAGTCGGCCCCCTCGGCCCCCTCGGGCACGGGGCCGGGGGTAAAGCGCATGAAGCCGCGCAGGGCTGTGCCGGGCGCGGCTTCCACCAGCTGGGTCAGGAGCTCGTCGGGGGCGGCCACCACGGTGTAGCCCACGAAGGTGCGGGCCAGCGGCAGCTGCTCGGCCAGGTAGTGCACGGCCAGCGCCGGAATGTCGTGGATAATGAAATGGATGCCGTCGGCCCCGTTAGTAAGGGCAGCGGCGGCCTGGTCAATCTGGGTACGCCCGTCGGTGCCGATGGGCACTGTCAGTTCCGGTACGTTCAGCCAGGGTTGCAAGGGGCGGGGCAGGGGCGCGGGTGGGCCACCCAGCGCGGCGAGGGCTTCGCGGTGGTAGAACGGCTCCAGGGCAAAGCCGTCGGGCAGGGGCCAGCGCAGCGTGGCCGGGTCCCGGCCTTTGAGCTCACGGACCAGGCGGGCCTGCCACTCGGCAGTAGTCACGGCTGGGAATTCGGCAAAGGAAACGGGCGCGGCCGTGAGGATGTCGGACATATCTTTCTACTGCTAGAAATTGGCTATTCAGCCGAATGAGGAGCGAAAGATACCGCCTCAAGCGCAGAATAAGGGCGGTGATTATCATTACTCCTGCTTGTGAGCCCCTACATTTGCAGGCTATTCTGATTCCACAGTTTGTGCTGAAAATTCTTTACCAATCGTTTGTCGCCTTGCTCGCGGTACTGGCACTGCCTTTTGCCGTGCATGCGCAGGCCAATTTTCGCCCCGGTTATATCGTTGCGCTGAAGGGCGATACACTACGCGGCAGCGTGGACTACGGGAGCGGCAACCGCAGCGCCCACGAGTGTCGGTTTCGGGCTGATAATGCGGCGGCCATTGAGAAGCTTCTGCCCAACCAACTACAGGGGTATGGTTTTCCGCACGACCGTTTTTACCAATCCCGGCGAGTGCCGGCTCAGAACCCGGCAGCCGATACCACTTCCGAAAGACTGTTTTTAGAAGTATTGGTGCAAGGTCCGGCCAGCTTATATTATCTGAGCGATATCAACAGCGGCAACCACTACTACTTTCGCTCCGGCAATAGTCCCGTGCAGCCGCTGGTGCAGCTATCTGAAACTGTGACGATAAACGGTAGCAAGTACACGCGCAAAAACCCCTTGTTTCGGATTGCTCTTGCCGAAGCATTCCAGGCTTGTCCGGCGGTGCATAGCAAAGTGAGCGAGTTGCCGTTCGCCTCCAGTAGTCTCATTCGAATTTTTCAGCAGTACAATGCGTGTGTAGGTGGCAGCCAGATAGTGTCAGCAGTGGCAAACGCTAAGCAGCGGAGCTATTTTTTGCTGGAGGCTGTGGCCGGGGCGCAGGCCAGCAGCCTGCGTTTCGACGGAGAAATTCCGATGAAAAATACCCCCATCAGTGGGGGAATACGGCCGGTGGTTGGTTTGGCATTGCAACAGTACCTGCCGGTGTGGGCCAATCGATTCGGCGTTCGAATAGAGCTCTTGTACCAGACTCAGCAGTATAGCAATGAGTTTTTTGCACCCTCCGCTTATGCCTATGCGGCTTATCAGGAAGTCCGGATAAAGTTCGACCAGCTGCGGGTGCCTGTACTGTTTCGTTACATGCCGCTCAATGGTCGCTTTCAGCCATTTATAGAGGCCGGTGTCAGTGTTGCCTTTGCACTCAATAGTTCCAATGAATACCGCTACCGGGCACAGCCTACCTCAACCTATTCGCCCTGGCGACCAATACTCGAAAGCCCCCGGGGTAGCGAGGAGAGTGTTTTGGCGGGGCTGGGCGCCTCGGCGCTATTGCCAAACAAGCGTCACTTAACCGCCGAATTTCGTGCCGAGCGAACCAATGGCTTCAGCGAAGCCGTTGCCATTACCACCATCATCAACCGGGCTTACCTGTTGCTGAGCTACGACCTGATAAAGTCACGTTAGCCGAGTTAACGGCCTTTTTTATTCCGAATAGCATCATGCGTTTCTTCCGCTTTTTCATCCCGTTACTTATAGCCGTTGCCCTGGCCCCCGCCTGCCAGCGTGCTGCCTATGCACCCACGGCCCACTTCGTGCCCGCCACGAGCCAGGTGGTGGGCAAAACCCAGGCCGAGGACCCCGCCATTGCCGCCCTCATTGCGCCCTACCATGACAAGGTGACCGCCCAAATGACCGAGGTGCTCGGTACCGCCCCGGTCGCGCTCACAAAAGCAGCCGGCGAAAACCCGTTGTCCAACTTCGTGGCCGACCTGCAGCGCGAGCGTGCCAGTGCCGAGCTTAAACAGCCCATCGCGCTAGGCGTGATGACCAACGGCGGCCTGCGCGCCGGCTTCGCGGCTGGCCCCGTCACGCTGGGTTCGGTGTTTGAGTTGATGCCGTTTGAGAATGAGCTGGTGGTCCTCGACGCTCCCGGGCCGGTGGTGCAGCAGCTGTTTGACTACGCCGCCCACATCAAAATGGCCATATCCGGCGCTACCTACTCGGTCACCTTCGATGGCATGCCCAAGGATATCCGCATCGGCGACCAGCCCTTCGATGTGAACGATTCGCGCACCTATCCCATTGCCATCTCCGACTACCTGGCCACTGGCGGCGACAATCTCTCGTTCTTTAAAATCCTCACGCCGCGCCACACCAACGTGCTGCTCCGCACCGCCATCGCCGACCACGTCCGTGCTCTCACCAAAGCCGGCAAGCCGGTCACGGCCCGGGTCGAAGGCCGCGTGAAAGCCAATTAAGAATGACTATTGTTATCGATACCCGCCAAATTATTGACTCTGCTAGCTTCCATAAGGTTTTTGCTGCTGCTTTCGGATTTTTCGAAGGTTACGGCAATAATATAGATGCTTGGATAGACTGCATGAGCGGGCTTGATGACGAAGCGGAAGTCAGCCTATCTAAAGTGACCTGCGAGATAGGTGATACAGTCGTATTGCATTTAGAGCATGCTGCTGATTTTGCTGCTAGGGAAGCGCATTTGTTTCAGGAGTTGCTGGATTGCTCCGCCTTTGTAAACTGGCGGAGGATTGAAAAAGGAGACCGAGCCATTTTGGCTCTTTCCTACCATAAATAGTTTGTTGTAATTGACTTTTTGCGTCATCAAGATTATGCAACGTCGCGATTTTCTCCGCAATTCCTTCCTCGGCACCGCCGGCCTCACCGTGCTGGGCGGCCTGGCCAACTCGGCTGCCGCAGCCACTAACGCCAAGGCTCCGCTCAAGCTCACCATTCTGCATACCAACGACATGCACTCGCGCATCGAGCCCTTTCCCGACAATGGCGGGCAGTGGGCCGGGCTGGGTGGCATGGCCCGGCGCGCCGCGCTTATCAAGGAGGTGCGGGCCCAGGAGCCCAACGTGCTGCTGCTCGACTCGGGCGATATCTTCCAGGGCACGCCGTACTTCAACTTCTTCGGCGGCGAGCTGGAGTACAAGCTGATGAGCCAGATGGGATACGACGCCAGCACCCTCGGCAACCACGACTTCGACAACGGCATTGAGGGCCTGCAGCGCCAGCTGCCCAACGCCACCTTCCCCTTCCTCATCGCCAACTACGACTTTTCGAAAACGCCGCTGGCCGGCCGCTTTGCTCCCTACAAGGTGTTCGAGAAACAGGGCATCCGCATCGGCGTGTTTGGCATCGGCATCGAGCTGAGCGGGCTGGTAGCCGATAAAAACTTCGGTCAGACCATCTACCTCGACCCCGTGGCCAAGGCCAGGGAAATGGCCGCCCAGCTACGCGGCCCCGAGCGCTGCGACCTCGTTATCTGCCTCTCGCACCTGGGCTACAAGTACGAAAACGATAAGCTCGACGACCGCAAGCTGGCCGCCCAGGTTTCCGGAATCGACCTCATACTGGGCGGGCACACCCACACGTTTATGGCCGCGCCCGAGCCCATCGCCAGTCCCGACGGCCACGCCACCCTCATCAACCAGGTGGGCTGGTCGGGCATCAATCTGGGCCGGCTGGATTATGAATTCTCAATAAAAAATAAGCGCGCCGGGCTGGCAAGTGCCGCCGTGGTGCCGGTTCGGGCCGCCTGCTAAAAGCACGACATACACAAGGTCATTTCGGCTTTTTTAAGTGCGAAGTTTTCCACAATTTTGTTCCCCTCTAAAAAATAACGCCCGGTTCGGGCGGCTGATTTCGGCTCCTTTTTTGCTCCCGGTTTTTCGCCGGTTTCCTTTCAATCGTTCAAATGCTCAAGGATTTTCGCACGGTTTGGGCTGGCTGCTTACGCAGCATCTCGGCGGAAATCGGGGAGCAGAGCTTTAGGACCTGGTTCCAGCCCATTGTGCCGGTCGAGCTGAAGGGCAACGTGCTCACCATTCAGGTGCCGAGCGCCTATTTCTACGACTGGCTGGAAGAGCATTACGTGGATGAGCTGCGCCGCGCCCTCTACCAGCAGCTGGGCTCCGAAGGCCGCCTCGAATACAGCGTGGTGGTAGACCAGGGCAACGAGCAGACGCCGCCCCGCGCCCTGCACCTGCCGCCCACCCGCAAGCAGGCCGCCCCCGACCCGCGCGACGCGCCCCAGCCCATGCCGGGCACAACTGCCGTGGGCAACCCGCTGGCCGGCAGCGCCCGCGCCGCCTCGGCCCGCTACGTGAACTCGGGTGCGGTGCGTACTACGCCGCGCGGCAACAACTTCGCCAACGGCGGCGGGGCCGACACCATGTCCCCGCCCCGCAATCCCTTCGACCAGGCTAAACCCGTGGATGGTAACCTGGTACCGTCGCAGCTCAACGGCTCGTACACCTTCGACAACTACATCGAGGGCGACTGTAACCGGCTGGCCCGCTCGGCCGGCCTCGCTGTTGCCAACAAGCCCGGCACCACCAGCTTCAACCCGCTGATGGTGTACGGCGGCGTGGGCCTGGGCAAAACCCATCTCGTGCAGGCCATCGGCAACCACATCAAGGCTACGGCGCCCGAGCGGTTCGTGCTCTACGTATCGGCCGAGAAGTTTACCAACCAGTTCATCGACAGCGTGCAGCGCGCGCAGGTGCAGGACTTCGCGAACTTCTATCTGCAGGTCGATGCCCTGATTCTGGATGACGTGCAGTTTCTGGCCAACAAGGGCAAGACCCAGGAGATGTTCTTCCACATCTTCAACCACTTGCACCAGTCTGGCAAGCAGATTGTGATGACCTCCGACCGGCCCCCCAAGGACCTGCTGGGCCTGGAAGACCGCCTGCTGAACCGCTTTAAGTGGGGCCTGACGGCCGATGTGCAGAGCCCTGACTTTGAGACGCGAGTAGCTATTATCCGCAACAAGATGGAGCAGGATGGAATTGATATTCCGCCGGACCATGTGGTTGATTATCTGGCCAATTCGGTGCACACCAACGTGCGCGAGCTGGAAGGCGTCATTGCCTCGCTGGTGGCCCAGAGCAGCTTATCGCGCCGCGACATCGACCTGGAAATGGTGAAGCAGGCCCTGCGCCACATCATCGAGGAAGTGGAGGCCGAGGTGAACCTCGACTTCATTCAAAAGACCGTGGCCGCGTATTTCGGCATCTCGGTCGATTTGCTGAAGGACAAAACCCGCAAGAAGGAAGTGGTGACGGCCCGGCAGGTGGCCATGTATTTTGCCAAACACCACACCTCACACACGCTGAAAACCATTGGTTTTCACTTCGGCGGCCGCGACCATACCACCGTGATGCACTCGGTGCAAACCGTGTCGGATTTGGTGGATTCGGACAAGAAATTCCGCGACCAGGTGGACGAGCTGCGCAAGAAATTCGCCAAGAAGTAAGACTCGCGGCTTTGATAGCGCAAAAAAGGGGCTCCAGACACGCGCAGCGTCTGGAGCCCCTTTCAGTTTCTGAGGAATAGAGTCTAGGCTGCCGCCGTCGGGCTTACTTCCTGCAATGGCAGGTTATACTTGGCGGCAAATGCCCGTACCTGCTCGCGGAAGCTCATCTTGCGCATTTTGCCTTTCACTTCGCGCAGGTTGAGGGCGTAGATTTCGCCGTCTTTCTGGCGCACGCGCAGCACCATGGGCTTCAGCTCCAGGGCGGCGATATTTTCGGCGGCGAAAACCTGCTTGGGTCGGAACAGGCCGTTTTTGTGCACAATGTAGCCGGGCGTGAACTCGAGGTAGCTCTGGGTGCCGAAGATGGGGGCATTGTTTACCAGCACGTAGCCGAGGTACACGAACGTGAAAACCAGGAACACCCAATGCAGAAAGTGGTAATCCTGCGCGCCGGTATCGCTCAATATGCCAAACAGCACGTAGGCCAGCCAGAACAGGCCAATGGCGAGCTGGCCCCAGAACGGGACGCGGGAAGTATTGGCGGGGCGGAGGCGAATGCGGGTGGTACCAGTGGGCATAAGGACAAATTTAAGGGTCAGGAGCGAGTTGTTGTTTATCAGGGCTGAAAAGAACGTGTAGCCTGCAAAAATAAGAACGTCATGCTGAGCGGAGCCGAAGCATCTCGCGTGGGGTGGTAAATCTTTTCTTGCGATTGGATTACTGCCCCGAGCGAGATGCTTCGGCTCCGCTCAGCATGACGTGCTTTTCTTCGTCGTTCAGCTGGCGAAACCTAGCCCGAAAACTTCGCTTCCAGCGTCATTTTCGGCACGGCGCTCAGGGCTTTCGATACCGGGCAGTTTTCCTTGGCATCTTCGGCGTGCTTCTGGAAATCGTCGGCCGTGATGTTGCCGCCCGTGACGTGGCCTTCGGTGCTCACGTGGATGTGCTCGATGACGGGATGGCCGTTGTTGGGGTTCATCGTCACGGTGCTGGTGGTGGTGATGTTCTGCACCGTGTGGCCGTGCTTGGTGAGCACGCTGGTCAGGTACATGGTGTAGCAGCCGGCGTGGGCCGCGCCGATGAGCTCTTCGGGGTTGGTGCCCTGTTTGCCTTCGAAGCGGCTGCCAACGGAGTAGGGCGCATTCAGCGCGCCGCTGTCGGTAGTGAGAGTGCCGCTGCCTTTGATGTCGCCGTTCCAGACGGCTTTGCCTGCATGGTCTGCCATGATGTGGTAAATGAGTAAGTGAGTAAATGAGTGAGGTAAGCTTTAGCTTGCCGTCCGAAAAAACAGCGCGGCCGTCAATTGCTAACGGCCGCAAGGTAGCGAGGTTGTCTTCCGGAAAACCGCGCATCTGGCCCAACGTACCTTCGCAGCCCTTCCAACGGCCTTTTACTTAGCATTTATGGGATTGAAAGCCATCCTGAGCCAGCCCCTGGCCCGCTACATTGCCCGGCGCTACCAACGCTGGCAGCACCGCCCCGAAACTACCCAGCGCGAGCTGTTGGCGAAGCTGACGGCCACGGCGGCTGGTACTGCCTTCGGCCGTGCTCACGACCTGGGCGGCATCCGCACGCCCGCCGACCTGGCCCGTCAGGTGCCCGTGCGCGACTATGAAGCCCTAAAGCCCTGGTTCGACCGCACCCAGGCCGGCGAGGCCGACGTGCTCTGGCCCGGCCATCCGCTGTACCTGGCCAAAACCAGCGGCACCACCAGCGGCACCAAGTACATCCCGATTACGAAAGACAGCATCCCGAACCACATTGACGGCGCGCGCGATGCCCTGCTCTACTACATCTACCGCACCGGCCGCAGCCGGTTTCTCGATGGCAAGCTAATATTCCTGTCGGGCTCGCCAGCGCTGGAAATGCATCACGGCATCCGCACGGGCCGGCTTTCGGGCATTGCCAACCACCATGTGCCCGCCTACCTGCGCCGCAACCAGCTGCCCAGCTACGAAACGAACATCATCGAGGACTGGGAAACCAAGCTGGAGCGCATCGTGGACGAAACGCTGGGCGAGAAAATGACCCTGATTTCCGGCATTCCGCCCTGGGTACAGATGTACTTCGACCGCCTCACCGCCCGCACCGGTCGGCCCATCAAGGACATTTTTCCCGATTTCAACCTCTTCGTGTACGGCGGCGTCAACTTCGAGCCCTACCGGGCCAAGCTCTTCGAAAGCATCGGCCGGCCGGTGGACAGCATCGAGCTGTTTCCGGCATCCGAAGGCTTCTTAGCCTTCCAGGACGAGCCCGGCAACCCCGGCCTGCTGCTGCTGCTGAACAGCGGCATCTTCTATGAATTTGTGCCCGCCGAGCGGTTCTTCGAGCCCGATGCGCCCCGCCTTACCATCGCCGACGTGGAACTGGACCGCAATTACGCCGTGGTGCTCACCTCCAACGCCGGCCTGTGGGGCTATTCTATCGGCGACACGGTGCGCTTCGTGAGCCTGCGCCCGCACCGCGTGGTGGTCACGGGCCGCATCAAGCACTTCCTCTCGGCCTTCGGCGAGCACGTGATAGGGGAGGAGGTGGAGCAGGCCCTGCGCGAAGTCATGGCCCAAACCCCCGAGGTCGAAGTCACCGAATTCACCGTGGCCCCGCTCGTGAGCGACGACCCCGCTATGCCCTCGCGCCACGAGTGGCTGGTGGAATTTGCTTGCCCCCCGCGTGATGCGGTAGTTTTTGCCGCTGCCCTGGACACGGCCTTGCGCTGCCGCAACACCTACTACGACGACCTGCGCCGGGGCAACATCCTCGTGCCGCTGCAGCTCACGCCCCTGCCGGCCGGTGCCTTCCAGCGCTACATGAAAAGCCTGGGCCGGCTGGGCGGGCAGAACAAGGTGCCGCGGCTGGGGAACGATAGGAAGGTGGCGGAGGGACTCCTCGCAGCGGGGTAGAAATCCGTAACTTGTAGTATGCTTCGCCTCGATAAAACCGTTTCCCGGAAAGTGCCGCTTCACTACAATGAGGAAGCGGAAAGCCGAGCACGCTGGCAGGCAATGTCTTTCACTGAAAAGCGGGAAGTAGTCTTGGTTTTGCAGCAGCGGCGTGATACGCTTCATGCGTTGAGTGAGCAAGGGCGTGAGCAGGACCAGCATAAGGCAACCGGTGAACCAACGAATTGAATGCGCCTCGCCTTCGACAACACCCTCATCCGCTGCGGCCACGACTTCCCACTGGCAAAACCCTAACGATGCATTTCTGACCTACTGCAAGGTCTGCTATGCCTCGGCCCGTAACTTGAATATCGGGAAGCTGGCTAAGGCTGCGGCCAATGATAGGAAAGAAGTACTAAATATAGTTTCGTGAAATCTTTGTGTAATATTTAGGCCAGTTCGTAGAATAAGTACCTTATAGATTGAATATTAGTGCATTGCATCATGAAGCATGTTATTGGATTTATTCTCATATTAGTCGGAAGTTTAATGGGAATAAATCCGTTTTACAGTGTCATTACTCTACCCTACTATTTTTCAGGTACAAAAACGGGGCAGCCCGACCTTTGGGGTTACGACACCACCAAAAACCCGTTCTGCCCCGTGAAGCAACACTTCGCCGCTAAAATTACGACGCTTTTGCAGCAGGCCCCGTTTGTGGGCCACTTGTCCCGCCAAAAGTTTGTGGGCCAGTTTATTCTTGGCCTGATAAAGAGCCGCAACGTGCAATTCGGCGAGGTGGCCCAGCACCTCAATGACGCGGCCAAGCCCGCCTCGAACGAAACGCGCATTCAGGACTTTTTCCGCGAAGTAGACCTCAATTACGTACTGGTGGCCAGGATTTTACTGAGTTTGTTGCCTGCGCAGGGCAAGCTGCGCTTATGCCTCGACCGCACGGAGTGGGACTTCGGCCAGTGCCAAGTGAACATCCTGCTCGTCACCGTCGGCACGGGCGAGGTCCACGTGCCCCTTTATTGGCACCTGCTCGACAACCGCAGCGGCAACTCCAACGCCGCCGACCGCATCGCGGTGCTCGAAAAGTGCCTGGCCTTGCTGGGCAAAGACCGCATCGGCCTGGTCGTGGGCGACCGGGAATTTGTCGGCCATGCGTGGTTCAAGTGGCTCAAAGACAATGGGCTTAATTTTGTCATGCGCCTGCCCAAGCACCACTGCCTGACCCACGCCGACGGCCGGCGGCAGGCCGTGGCCGACCTGGGCCTGGTGCCGGGGCAGGTGCGCCGCTTCGCCCACGTGCAGGTCGACGGAGTCTGGGGGCAGGTCTGGGTCAAGGCCGTGGCGGCGGACGCGTTTGTCTTCCTGTTTGCCACGGCCGGTCTGAACCACCTCGAGCAACTCTATGCCAAGCGCTGGACGATTGAGCAATGCTTTCAAAATCTGAAAGGGCGGGGCTTTAACCTGGAAGCCACCCACTTGCGCTGTTTCCAAAAGCTGCGCAAGCTCGTGGCCCTGGTCAGCCTGGCCTACGCGTTTTGTCTGGGCGTGGGCGCGGCCGCCCACGGCGGCCGCCAGCCCATTGCCCGCAAAAACCACGGCTACCGGGCCGCCAGCCTGAGCCGCCACGGCCTCAATCTGCTCCGCCAACTCGCCCGCCCGCTGACCCTGCCCGAGGACCCATTGGCCCGCTTGGTTGAAACGCTACTGAACTGGATTACGAGGCAACTTGCTAAAAATCAATTACTAAAAATAGTAGGGTAGAGTACAGTGTCATCATACTTCCAATCATAATACTTGGCCTAGAAGCTGTTTAGAAAGTCGGCTTTTGATTAATTTTTCGCAAAAAGATGACGACGAAGGCGAGCCAGTGCCAGGCCAGCCAATTGCCGACGCTGGTTTCGTAGCGCACGAGCAAGGTTTTAAAGCCGTCGAGCCAGGCGTTGGCGTGTTCGACCACGACGCGGCGGCGGTAGAGTTCGGGATCGAAAAAGGTGTCGTCGTCGGTCTGCCAGTCGGCGGCGCGGCGGTTGCGGGGAATGTTGGCCTCGATGTCGCGCCGGGCGCATTCCTGACGAAAGCCTTGGGTGTCAAAGGCTTTGTCGGCGTTCAGAAACAGCCCGGCGACGGGAATATTAGCCGCTTCGAGCGAGGCGCAGATTTCCCCGAACAAGGCGTTGAGCTGGTGGGTGTCGTGGTGGTTGCCCGCCTGCGGGCTGGCGCAGGCCAGCGGTTGTCCCCGGTTATCGGCCAAGAAGAGGGCTGTGGTGGTACGGGCTTTCTTGCGGCCCTGATAGCCGACGGCCTCCCCGCCGTTCTTGGCGGGCGTGTGGCTGCCGTCGAGTTGGACGCTGGAACAGTCCAGATGGGCCCCGTTTTCGCGCAACAAGCGGAGCCATACCCCTTGCCAGGACCCGTCCTTGCGCCACGCATTAAAGCGGGCGTACACGCCCTGCCAGGTCAGCGATGCGCCCGTAAAAAACTGTTTAACAGGCAATAATCGCCATTGACAGCCGCTTTTGAGTTTGTAGAGAATGGCTTCCACCAACTCGGCCGGCTCCACGACCGAGGGGCGGCCATGGGCGGAGAAGGTGAGCGCGGGCAGAATCCATTGGCGAATCATATCTTTGGACAGGACTTCCATTAAAATGCGAAAAAAGGAGTGTTACACCTCAAATTTCGCGCTTTTTTGGGAGTCCTTTGACTTTCTAAACAGCTTCCTAAGCTTGCTCTGGGCTTCCAAATTAAACGCGCGTTCAAAAATCTTAATGAGTTTACCTATCCTTTTACCAATAACTATTTTGCTTTGGGTTCTTATGAACCAACAATTATAATTCTGAATTTTCTATGCCGTTGGAGTATGTCTGTGAAGCCCGTGCCCCCTGTACCAAGTACCTGCGCAGCTTCAACATCGAATTGCTGGTTGAAGACTCCGAAGGCGCGCGGATGTAAAGCGCGCGGCACGCACTTTATTTAATTCAATGACCAAACCCGCCCTCCACGCCCTCTGCGACGCCTTCATCGAGCAGCGCATTGCTGCCGCCCGCACCGCCATGCAGGCCGCCCAGGAATCCTCCTCCTCCGAAACCAAGAGCAGCGCCGGCGACAAGTATGAAACCGGCCGCGAAATGGCCAACGCCGAGCGCGACCGCAATGCCGCCCACATGCAGCAGGCCCAGCAATTGCAAGCCGAGCTGGCCCGCATCAGCCCCGACGCGCCGTGCGATACCGTGCGCCCCGGGGCGCTGGTAAGTACCAGTATGGGGACGTTTTACCTCGGCATCAGCGCCGGTAAGCTGGAGGGGATGGATGTTTTTGGCGTGTCGCCCGCCGCGCCGGTGGCGGTGGCACTGAAAGGGCTGCGGGCGGGGCAGGAGGCCCTGTTCAATGGCAAAACCGTGCGGGTGCTGGCAGTGGAGTAGGGCTTGGTGCCCTACTTCCAGTCCCCGCCGCCGTCGGCGGGCTTGTCGTTGGCTTCGGGTCTCACCAGCTTGAACTCGACGCGGCGGTTCACCTTGGCATCTTCCTCGGTCACTTCGTCCTTGAGCGGGTGGCTGGAGCCGTAGCCGAAACTCTCGATGCGGTTGGGGGCAATCTTGCCCTTGCGCTCGATGTAGCGGCGGATTGCCTCGGCGCGGTCCTGTGAGAGCTTCTCGTTCACGTCGGGGTCGCCGCTGGTGTCGGTGTGGCCCGTGATGCTGAGCCGGAACGTGGGGTGGTCGACCAGGAACAGCGCGATGCGGTCCAGCGTGCTGTGCATGCTGGGCAGCACGGCCGCCTTGCCCTGCTCAAACTCCAGGTTCTTGAAAATCAGCGGCAGCTTGTAGTCGATGCTGTTCGTGAGCAGCGTCATCACCGTGTCGCCCTTCAGGGCAAACTGCTTTTCGACCGAGAAAAAGTCGTTGCTCTGAATCAGCATGGCGTAGTGCGAGCCCTCAATCAGCTCAAAGTCAAACGTGCCATCGGGCCGGATAAACTTGCTGGCCACCTCAATGCCGTTGTCGGTATCGATGATGCTCACGATGCCCTTCAGCGGCTTGCTGCTCACCGAGTCCATCAGCGTGCCCTCCACCTTGGTGGTGGCCAGCGGCTGTGCCTCCATCGGCAGCGGGAAGGAGTAGAGGTCGAGGTTGTTGATTTCCTGCGCCTCCGAGCGGGCGTAGTACAGGTTTTTACTCTCCCTATCGATGGTGAAATAATACTCCGACCCCTTGCCGTTCACCAGTGGGCCAATGTTCCTGGGTTCCTGCCAGCGCCCGCCCACGCGGTAGGTTTTGTAAATGTCGAAGTCACCAAAGTTCAGCAATTGCCCCCGCGAGCTGAAGTACAGCACGTGGTAGAGCGGGTGGTAAAACGGGCTCACCTCGCTCTCGCGGGTGTTCACCACCGGCCCCGCGTTCTCGGCCGGGCTCCAGCGCCCGTCGCGCAGCTTGTGGGTATAGTAAATGTCCGACAGCCCAAAGCCACCCAGCCGGTCCGAGGCGAAATACAGCGTATCCTCGCCCTGCGAGAGGGTGGGCTGCGAGTCCCAACCCAGCGAGTTCACCATGGGTCCCAGGCTTTTGGGGGCGCTCCACTTGCTGTCTTTGCCGCGCGTGGCGGTGTATAGGTCGCAGTTGCCGTGGCAGGTGGCGCACTCGCAGCGGGCAAAGTAAATGGTCTTCCCGTCCTTGCTCAGGCAGGCCGAGCCCTCGTTGTTAGGCGAGTTGATGGGCTTGGGCAGCGGCTCGGCATCGCTCCAGCTCACGCCCTCGCGGTGCGAGGTGTACAGGTCCTCGTCTACCACGCCGGTCAGCCCGCGCCGCTTGCGCTTGCTGCTGAAGATTATCAGCGAGTCGTTGCCGGCTAGTGCCGGCCCGTAGTCGGCCGCCTTGCTGTTGATGGCGTCGCCCATGCTCGTATACACGCCCTTGGGCGGGTGAAAGGTGTTAAGGTTCTTGCGGTACTCCACCAGGTCGTAGTACGTTTTCAGGGGGACGTATAGGGCAGTGTTTTTCTGCTCCAGCGAGTCGTAGTAAAGCTGCACGCGCTTGGTATCGGCGCGGCTGTGCTTCAGGGCTAGGCGGTAGTAGGCCTTGGCTTTCACCGACTGGCTGTCGCGCTCCAGCAGCTGGCCCAGCCGCCAGAGCATGTTGGTGTTCTTCTCAAAATTAACCGGCCCGAACCGGGCCACGTAGTCTTCGAGCAGCAGCCGGGTCTGGTGGTACTGGCGGCGCTTTTCCGCTTTGGCAATGGCTTTTAGCGCCTTCCTGTCCTCAAAAAACGGGTATTTGTTGATATTGACGAAGTCGGGCGTGCCATCGGCCCGCAGGTGCAGCTTGCGGCTCACGCGGCTGTTGAGGCCGCGCACGCGGTAGGCGCCGGGCATTATGGCTGGCTTGGGAACTGCGGCGGCCGGGCGGCTGGTAGCGGCCTTTTTGGGCGCGGCCGAAGCCCCGCCGCTGGTGGTGTCGGCAGAAGGGGAGGCGGCGGCGGGAATCCGTTGGGTGGGCCGGCGCTGGGCCAGGGCGGTGGGCGAAGTCAGCAGCCACGCGGCCGCGCTCAGCAGCAACCAGCTTCGACGCAATAAAGCCGACATGGGTAGAGTTTTAAACATATAATATTGCGCAAGTTGCCGACAATTTAACGAATTAGCCATATTCGGCATCTGCTCCGGCCGCAGGTGCGCCGCTTTGGCGGTTTTAGCCCGCTGGCACGGCCCTTGAAGCCCAAACGCGCCGGGAAAGCGTACCTTGTATCTTCCCAACCGAAAGGCCGCAAACTGCCAATCTGGCACCTGCGGCCGCTGCTTCTGCTTTATCTCCGTTCATGCATCTGGCTTCCCTTTATTCTTCCGCTGCGGCCCCGATTCGCACATTTAGCGACGCTAACTCTCAACCCGAAGCCATCGCCATTATGGCCGCCGACCCCGACCACCTCCTGCGCGGCGACGATGCCCCGCCCACGCTGCCCTTGCTGGCAGTGCGCAACACCGTCCTCTTCCCGGGCGTGGTGTTGCCCGTAACGGTATCCCGCAAAAAAAGCGTGAAGCTGGTGCGCAAAGCCTACGCCGCCGACAAGCTCCTCGGCGTGGTGGCTCAGCTCAATCCCGATGCCGACGAGCCCACCACCGACGAGCTGCAATCCGTGGGCACGCTGGCCCGTATTCTGAAGCTGCTGGAGCAGCCCGATGGCCACATTACCATCATCCTGCAGGGCCAGGTGCGCTTCACGGTCGAAGAGCAGCTGAGCTTCACGCCGCTGGTGGCCCGCGTCAGCTATTTTCCCGAAGTATCGCTGAACCCCGAAATTCCCGGCGAGTTTGGCCTGTTGCAGGCCCTGCGCGAGGCCGCGACCAAGGTGCTGGAGCTCACGCCCGAGATTCCGATGGAAGCCCGGGCCATGCTCGATGGCATTCAGTCGCCGGCTTTTCTCACGCACTTCCTGTCCAGCAACGTGCAGCTCGACCTGCCCGCCAAGCAGCGCCTCCTGGAACTGGCCGACCCCGAAGCCCAGGCCCGCCTGCTGCTCGAAGCCCTGCTCAGCCAGGCTGAATTACTCGAAATCAAGCAGGATATCCGCTCCAAAACCCACACCGGAATTGATGCCCAGCAGCGCGAGTATTTCCTGCGCCAGCAGCTCAAAACCCTGCAGGACGAGCTGGGCCAGGACGGCACCGAGGAAGACGTGCACCGCCTCAGGGCCCGCGCCGAAACCAAGAAATGGCCCGAGGCCGTGGCGCTCCATTTCAAGAAGGAGATGGAGAAGCTGGCCCGCACCAACCCCATGGCCCCCGATTATTCGGTGAACATGAACTACGTCGAGTTCCTGCTCGACCTGCCCTGGGGCGAGTACACCAAGGACAAGTTCAACCTCAAGCAAACCAAGAAAATCCTCGACGCCGACCATTTCGGCCTCGAAAAAGTTAAGGAGCGCATCCTGGAGTACATCGCTGTGCTCAAGCTGAAGCAGGATTTAAAAGCGCCGATTCTGTGCCTCTACGGCCCGCCCGGCGTGGGCAAAACCAGCCTGGGTCGCAGCATTGCGGCTGCCATGGGCCGTAAGTACATCCGCATGAGCCTGGGTGGCGTGCGCGACGAAGCCGAAATCCGGGGCCACCGCAAAACGTACGTGGGGGCCATGCCCGGCCGCATCATCGCCCAGATTAAGAAGGCGGGTACCTCCAATCCGGTCATCATTCTCGATGAGATTGACAAGGTGAGCAGCGACTTTCGCGGCGACCCCAGCTCGGCCCTGCTCGAAGTGCTCGACCCGGAGCAGAATGCCACCTTCACCGATAACTACCTGGAAGTAGAATATGACCTGAGCAAGGTTCTGTTCATTGCCACGGCCAACTCGCTCGATACCATTCAGCCCGCCCTGCGCGACCGCATGGAAATCATCGACCTCACCGGCTACACTCAGGAGGAAAAGGTTCAGATTGCGCGCAAACACCTATGGCCGAAGCAATTGAAAGACCATGGCCTGGGCGAAACCGAAGTAAAAATCACCGATGCCGCCCTGCATCGCGTGGCCGACGACTATACCCGGGAATCGGGCGTGCGCGGCCTGGAGCGCAAGCTGGCCGCCGTAACGCGTAACCTGGCCCGCCGCAAGGCCGGTAAGGAGCTGCTGCCGGCGGTGATAGAACCGGCCGACGTGCGCAAAATCCTCGGCTCGGCCATTTTTGACCGCGACCAGTACCAGGACAACGACACGGCCGGCGTGGTAACGGGCCTGGCCTGGACCTCAGTGGGCGGCGATATTCTCTTCGTGGAAAGCCTGCTGAGCCGGGGCCGCGGCAAGCTCACGCTGAGCGGCCAGCTCGGTGATGTGATGAAGGAATCGGCCATTACGGCGCTTTCCTACCTGCGCTCGCGGGCCGATGAAATCGGCATCGACTACCGCTTGTTTGAGCAGTACGACCTGCACATTCACTTCCCCGAAGGCGCGGTGCCCAAGGATGGCCCCAGCGCGGGCATCGCCATTTTCACCAGCATGGCCTCGGCCTTCACCCAGCGCCGGGTGCGCCCGCGTCTGGCCATGACCGGCGAAATCACGCTGCGCGGCAAGGTGCTGCCCGTGGGCGGCATCAAGGAGAAGCTGCTGGCCGCCCGTCGTGCCGGTATGAAGGACATCATCCTCTGCCCCAAAAACCGCAAGGACATCGAGGAAATCCAGGAAGACTACCTCAAAGGCCTTACCATTCACTACGCCGACCGGGTGGACGATGTGCTGCGCGTGGCCCTGCTCGATGAGCTGGTGCCGCACCCGCAAAAGCTGCCCGTGCGCGACGAGCCTGTGCCCGCGCCCGGCCCCAGCGTGGAGGTGCAGTAGGGCTGTGCGGTAAGCCTTAGCTGGCACCGCAGGGCCGTGGGGGCGAATGAATACTACCAACTCCAAGGCTGCGTTCTTTCGGCTACACGGCCCTGCGGTGCCAGCTAAAGCTTACTACACACCTATTATCTTCGAACAATGAAGCACCTCTCCGCCCGCCGGATTATTGGTTTTTGTGTTGTTGGGGCTAGTCTGGCCGTGCGTTCGGTGGCCGCGCAGCAGCTGGGCGGCCGCACCGTGTTTCCGTTTCTGGACCTGCCGCCCAGCGCGCACCTGGCGGCTCTGGGCGGCATGAGCGTCTCAGACCGCAACGACGACCCCACCATGCTCTATGGCAACCCGGCGCTGCTCAATGCTGACATGGATGGCCGTCTGGCCCTGAGCTACGTGGCCTACCTCGCCGATATCAAGCAGAGCACCGCCGCCTACGTGTTCAATACCGAGAAAGCCGGGCGCTTCGGCATGGGCATCACCTACCTCAACTACGGCAGCTTCGAGAGCTACGACCCTGCCGGCAACAGCCTCGGCACGTTCGGCGTGAACGAGTACACCGTGGGCGTGAGTGATTCCTACACCAAGGGCAAATTCACGTTTGGCGCCACCACTAAGCTGGCCGTATCCAGCATTGCGGGCAGCCGCTCGCTGGCCGGTGTGGCCGATGCCGGCGTAGTGTACAAGCACCCCACGGCTGATTTCACGGCGGGCCTGGCTGTGAAAAATGCCGGCTATCAGTTCTCGCCCTATCCTGGCACCGAGCGCGGCCGGCTGCCGCTCGATGTGCAGATTGGGGCCACCGTGAAGCCCGAGCACATGCCGCTGCGCTTCTCGCTCACGGCACATCATCTGCAGCAGTGGGACATTCAGTACCTCGACCCCAATGCCCGCGGCACCCTCGACGCCAGCGGCAACGAGAAGAAGGCCACCAAAAGCTTTGGCGACAACCTGGCTCGGCACCTCACCGTCAGCGCCGCCCTGATACTCGGCAAGGGCTTTCAGCTCCGGGCCGGCTACAACCACTTGCAGCGCCGCGAGCTGCGCCTCGACAATACCAGCGGCAGCGCCGGCCTGGCCTTTGGCGTGATGCTGAAGATTAGCACGTTTCAGATTGATTATACCCATGCCACCCTGCAGGCGGCCGGTTCCAGCGAATATTTCACCATTTCGCGCAACTTTAATTCGCTGTTTAAGAAGAAGGAATAAAGTCCCGCTTGTTTAGAACGTCATGCAGCGCGCAGCGAAGCATCTTGTCCGCCGCAAGTAAACCCATCGATTAGATTACTTATTGCGGGCAAGATGCTTCGCTGCGCTCCGCATGACGTTGGAGTTGTTTAGAAAGTCACAAAAGGTCCCCGAACGGTCATGCTTCGCTGCGCGCTGCATGACCGTTCGGGGACTTTCTAAACAGCTTCGTTCTTTCATTACTCCGTTCCCGTACACTTCCCATGCTCAACCAAGATTTTCTCACCCCGGCCCAAATCGTGGCCGAGCTCGATAAATACATCATCGGCCAGCACGAGGCCAAGCGCCACGTGGCCATTGCCCTGCGCAACCGTTGGCGCCGTCTGCACGCTCCGGCCGATATGCAGGCCGAAATTGTCCCGAACAACATCCTCATGATTGGGGCCACCGGCGTGGGCAAAACCGAAATTGCCCGCCGCCTGGCCAATCTCGCCGATGCGCCCTTTGTGAAAGTGGAAGCCAGTAAGTTCACCGAAGTGGGCTATGTGGGCCGCGATGTGGAAAGCATGGTGCGCGACCTGGCCGAGCAGTCCTTCAACCGCGTGAAGGCCCGCCGCCAGGATGCCGTGAAAGCCCAGGCTGCCGACGCCGTGGAGGAGCTCATTCTCGATGCCCTGATTCCGGCCATCCAGCAGCCCGCTGGTGCTAAAACCGGCCTCGGCTTTGGCGGTGGGGGAGGCGATGACGTGCCCCATTCCGATGCCGAGCTCAACGAGCGTACCCGCGAGCGGTTCCGTCAGAAGATTAAAAATGGCGAGCTCGAAGACCGCAAAATCGAAATTCAGGTGGCGCAGGCCGGTCCCAGCATTGGCGTGATGGGCGCACCTCCCGGCATGGACGAGGGTACACTCTCGGGCCTGCAGGACATGCTAGGCAACATGATGCCCAAAAAGACCCGCAAGCGCAAAGTGACCGTGGCCGAAGCCCGCAAGCTCCTCCTCGACGAAGAAGCCGCCAAGCTCATCGACATGGACGACGTGAAGGACGAAGCCATCCGCCAATGCGAAAATGCCGGCATCATCTTCATCGACGAGATTGACAAAGTAGCCAGCAGCGGCGGCAAAAACGGCGGCGGTGGCCCCGACGTGAGCCGCCAGGGCGTGCAGCGCGACCTGCTGCCCATCGTGGAAGGCTCGGCCGTGAACACCAAGTACGGCATCGTCAACACCGACCATATCCTGTTCATCGCCGCCGGAGCTTTCCACGTCTCCAAGCCCAGCGACCTCATTCCCGAACTGCAGGGCCGCTTCCCCATCCGTGTCGAGCTGCAAAGCCTGACCAAGGACGACTTCTTCCGCATCCTGAAAGACCCCAAAAATGCCCTCACCAAGCAATACGAGGCCCTGCTCAAAGCCGAAGAGGTCGAGCTAACCTTTGAGGATGCTGCGCTGGAGCGCATTGCCGAAATCGCCTTCGAGGTCAATGCCGAGGTTGAGAACATTGGCGCCCGCCGCCTGCACACCGTCATGAGCCGCCTGCTCAACGACATCCTCTACGACGTGCCCGACAAGATTGGGGCCAACGCCCGCATCCTCATCACCGCCGCCCTCGTGAACGAGCGGCTGAATGACATGGTGAAAAACCGGGATTTGAGCCAGTATATTTTGTAATTGCCAATAGGTCTTCAAACAAAGAACCCCGCCCAAATTGGGCGGGGTTCTTTGTTTGAAGACCTATTGGCAATTAAATCGCACGTACTCTCACCAGCGGCGGAATGATGGTGGTGCCATCTTCCAGCGTGATTAAGAAGTAAAAATTGATTTGATTAGGCGCCTGTGGGTTGGTAGATGCAGTGGCTGCAATAGGAGCCAGTGTTGTGCCAACCCGGGTGCGGTAAGCGGTATACTTACTAAGGTCTGATGTGAAAGTAATGGTGTTGCTCCCGTTGCCAGGGGTAACTACTGAGCCAGCAGCGGCACCAGTCAACCCATTCCAGCTATACAGCAGGCTAGCCTTGGCGGCTGAGCCATCTTGCACCTGGGCCAATCCACTGGTCCCCGTCGAAACGCGGGTTATTTCCTTGATTTTGCCTTTGTCGGCAGGTATCGAGAACGTGATGGAGAAAGCGCCGGAAGGTGCCGTAGCCGTCACGACGTAGAAACGCTCGAAGAAGTCGGCATTGGTTACCGTAACCGGAATCGTAGCGTAGGCTTGGTCCAATGGGGCCAGGCTATTGTCATCGTACACTTTCTTGCAGGAGAACGAGCCCAAAGCCAGCACCGCAAGTACGCATACATTTAAAAGTTGCTTTTTCATGAGAAAAGTAATTTTTGCTGTGAGAAATGGGCGGCCTACTTGCCCCACCATACTTTTACGCTGGTACGGATGCCGGCATCCTGGTTCTCCGCGCCTGCGTTGGCAGTTAGCTCGGAGAGAGGGTAGGGGAACCGTTTGGGCAAAGTAGCGTCATCTCCCGATGCGTTCAATGCCGGAGCCAGCGCGGGATAACCAGTGCGGCGGTAATCGTTGTAAGCCTCGATACCGGTGCCAACCCACGAAATCCATTTCTGGGTGATAATCTGTTCTTTGGCAGTTTCCGTGTTCGTGCTGAGGGTAGCTACGCCTGGGTTAGCTAAAAAGTAGGCGTCGACGGCTGAGGAAGTAAGGCCGGCCTTGGTCATCGAAGCCCTGATGGCCGACTGGTAGAGCGACTGAGCAGTGCTGCCAGCGGGTAGCGTAACACCGGGCAGGGTCAGAGCCGATTCGGCCAGAATGAACAAACGCTGTGCGTTGGTCAGCAGACGAGCCGGAGCTTCGCCGGATACCCCGGTGATGTACGTGTTGTAGCGCGACCGATAGCCGAGGGGGCGCGAAGGCACGGGAACGTTGTTGCCGTTGACATAGCCCGTAAAAGTCAGGAGCGCAGGCGTAGGCACGCCACTCACCAGCGGGCCGGGAATGGTGGTCACGGTTCCAGTTGTGTTAACCGTGGCCGTAGGAGTGGGGGTCGGGGTAAAGTAAATAGGCAACCGGGGGTCGTTCAGCGCATTCATCTTGTTGAGAATGGTCTGGCTCATCATCTGGTCGTCAGGACGGGTAACGAAGTTGTACAGGTACAACGGGCTCTGGTTGCCCACGGAGGAGCCAAAAGGCACCTCGAAGTCGTCGGTGTTGGCCGTGAAAGCTTTGGCCGACGCCGTATTGATGATGGAAGTAGCCAGAGCCGGCTCTTTCACGCTGATGGTGTTGGCGAATTTGAGCAGCAGCATGTTGCCCATCTTCTTCCACTGCGCGATGTTATCGGCCGTTTTGCCATAAACCGGGTCATCAGATACGCCTGGTTTAACGGGGCCAGCCTTATCCAGGTCAGCCAGACCGTCTTTCACCAGGTCAATCAGACCTGTGATTCCTAGGCCGCTGTTGCCTTTGTAAATATCCTCCTGCTTGTCGTAACGCGGGTGCAGGTTGGCATTGCCTTGCAGGGCTTGCGAATAAGGGATGTCTCCGTAGAGGTCGGTAACTACCGAGAAGTTATAGGCCTTCATCAGCTTGGCAATGCCGCTGTAGGCAGGGTTGCCCTTGGTAGCGGCCAAATCAATCAGCGTCTGCGAATTGATGAGGGTGCCGCCGTAAAGCTCAAAGTTCCACTGGTTGTCGAAAGAACCACGCAGAATGTACACGTCGTAAGCAGCCGGCTGGTTGCCAATGCCCGCATACTGCTGGGCAAGCAGTGCAGAGGCACGGCCCAGGTCGTTGGTGGCCATGAAGCCCGTGTTAATAATCGTGCTGGTAAGCAGCACCGGCATTGTCACAGCTGTTGGGCTGTTAGGAGTAGTATTAATATCCAGGAACTTGTCCCGATTGCAGCTCATCGTGGAAAGAGCCACGGCGGCTGCCAGCGTAATGCCGATTAGTTTCTTGTTATTCATGAGAAAGACAATCGCTAGATTATAGGGTAAAACGGAGGTTAACACCGTAGTTGCGCGTGTTTGGTGCGCCTTGCACTTCGAGGCCCCGGATGTTGCCTGCGCCCTGGGTGTTCACGTCCGGGTCGAAGTTGGCATTGGGTGCGTAGAAATACAGGTTGCGGCCCGAAACTGACAGGCGAACCTGGCCGAAGGGCGTGTGCGACAGCAGGCCCGTGGGTACGGAGTAGCCCAGGGAAACTTCGCGCAGGCGGTATACCGTAGCGTCGTACACGTTGAGCTGGCTTTGCAGGCCACCCGAAGCACCCCAGTACGTCTGGGCGTCAATCTGAATGTTGTTGGGGCGGTAAGTACCGTCACCGTTGGCAATTACGCCGGGAATGATGCGCGGAGCATCGCGGTTCATACCGGTTTCGTAGAGGTTGCCGCTACCTTTCAATGATGCATTGGTGAACGAAAGGAGTTGTCCGCCATATTTAGCGTCAACCAGGAATGAAAGCTCAACGCCACGGTAGTTGAACGTGTTGGTCAGGCCACCCTGCCACAGCGGGTTAGGGTTGGCAATTACCGAGTTAGGGATGCCCGTGTCAAACGAGCCATTGGTGGGGTTGATGATGTACTTGCCTACGTACTGTGGGTCGTTGGGCTGGCCGGCAGCGTTGAGGGGCTGCACACGCGGCAAAGCGTTGCCGATGATTACACCATAGGGCTGGCCTACTTTGAACGAAGGCACCGAGCCAATGAAAGCAGAACCGTTTACGGAGGAGCTGGTTACGCCTTCCGTGATGGAGATAACCTCGTTCTTGATGCGGGTAAAGTTGGCCGTGATGTCCCAACGGAAATTCGACGTCCGAATCGGGTTCAGGTTCATCAGGCCTTCAAAGCCTTTGTTGTCAAGGCGGCCTACGTTGGCATAGCGGGCGTTAAAGCCGCTCGATGATGCCACGGTTACGGGCAGAATCTGGTTTTCGCTGCGCGTGTAGAAGTACGTCAGCTCGAAGCTCAGGTGGTTCTTGAAGAAGCCCAGGTTCGTGCCAACTTCGTACGACTTCGTGAACTCGGGCGTGAGCGTGTTGCTGCCAATCGTGTTGCTGATGGCGAAACCTGGGTAGGTAGTGCCGTTAGCCGTGAAAGGGAAGTTAATGCTCGAAACGTTGTTGCCCATGCTGGCGCTGCTATACGTGGTAGCGAGTACGAACGGGTCCGCATCGCGGCCTACTTTCGAAACGTTGGCACGAATCTTACCATAGGAGAAGATGTTCGACTGAATCTTAAGCGCGTCCGTGAATACGAAGCTGGCCGTAGCCGAAGGGTAGAAGAAGGTGTTGTTGGCAACCGGCAGCGTCGACGATTGGTCAGCACGGCCCGTCAATTCCAGAAACAGGTAGTTGTTATAGGCCAGCGACAACTGGCTATACACGCCCAGAATCCGGCGCAGCGACGTGCTTTCGCCCGTGCCATTCGAGAATACGCTGCCGTTCTGAGCATTGTAGAAGCCCGGCAGGGTGAGGTTATCTGCCTGCGAAGCAATGTTCTGGAAGCGGCGCTGGTTCACGTTCTGGCCCACCAGCAACGAAGCGTTAAAGCCTTCAAAGAACAGGTTGTCTTTGTGAGCCGTTACGATAAGGTCGCTGTTGAACTCGCTACGGTAAAACACCTGGTCCTGTACCTGCCCCGTAGGCTGGCGAATCGAGCCAATGGCGAACACCTGCTTCCGGCGGTCGGTGTAAGTATCCAAACCTGCGCGGTAGTCAATTTTCAGCCAGGGAGTAGCCTCGTAGCCCAGGTTGGCAACGTTGATAAAGCGCGTCAGCGAGGAGGTCGTGGGGTTCTGCGTAAGGCTGAAATAAGGGTTTTCTACACCAGGGAAGTACTGGTTGGCACCCGTTACCGGGTCGATGTAGGGATTGCCCTGCAGGTTGAGGCTGCGGGGAACCCGGTTGGAGAGCGTAGCGAATGCCGAACCGTTGTTGCCCTGCAATACACCCGTCTGGTCAGTCTGAACAAAGTTGATGGAGCCACCAGCTCGCAACTTATTCAGCAGCTTGGTGTTGCCGCCCAGTGTTACGTTGGTGCGAGTCAGTTCCGAGTTCTGGGTGATGCCTTTCTGGTTGGTATTGTTCACGCTGAGCGTAACGTTCTGCTCGGCGGTGCCACCGGCGATGTTCACCCCATTGGTCCAGATAGTGCCCTGACGGTAGAACTCCTTAATGTTGTTCGGGTAGTTCTGGTAAGGGAGCTGGTTGCCATTAGTCAGCAACAAGCCGTTGGCCAGCGTAGGAGTCGTACCAAAGCGGGGGCCGAATGACAGGCCGCTGGCGGTGTAGATATCTCCCAGGCCGCCAGTCGTCGTTACCACACCGTTGGTGCCTTGGCCGTAGTCGGTCTGCAAACGTGCCAAGCCGTATACGTTTTGGATGTTGAAGCTCGACGTGCCCGTTACTTCCAGCTTTTTGTTGGCGCTACCGCCGCTTTTGGTAGTAATGATGATGGCACCAGCCGCTGCCCGCGAGCCGTAAAGCGCTGCAGCTGCAGGGCCTTTCAGGATGTTGATGCTGGCAATGATTTCCGGGTCGATGTCCAAAGCCCGGTTCGACGTCTGAGCTGCACCCAGCGAGCCCAGGCCTGCGCCTCCCAAGCTGCGGTCCAGGTCGTTGCTAATCGGAATGCCATCAACTACGAACAGCGGTTGGTTGCTGCCCTGCAGCGATGTAATGCCGCGGATGTTGATGTTGGTAGAAGAACCCGGCAGGCCGCTGGAGTTCGTGATGTTTACCCCCGATACTTTGCCCTGCAAGGAGCTAAGCACGTTGGGCTCAGATTTCTGCGAAATCTGGTCAGCCTTGATTTGCTGCGTAGAGTAGCCCAGCGAGCGAGTGTCTTTCTCGATGCCGAGCGCCGTTACCACCACTTCGCTCAGCTCACGGGTGTCCTGTGCCAGTGCAATGTTAATTTGCGAGTCGGCCCCAATAGCCCGCTCTTTTGTGGCCATTCCAACGGATGAGAATACGAGTGTGCCACCCGTTTCGGGTACCACTAAGCTATAAGCACCGCTGGCATTGGTCGATACTCCGGTCGTGGTTCCTTTCAGAAGCACAGTCACTCCGGGCAAGCCTTCGGAGGACTTCTGGTCTGTTACCTTTCCGGAAACGGTACGCGTTTGCGCCATCGCTCCGTGAAGAAGTGTAAACATGAGCATGACACTCATGAGTAAGATTTTTTTCATGGACTAAGTGTTAAGATTGAAAAAAAGTAAAAAATGGGGTAATGCTTTAAGATTATCAAAAATAAGCCATTGTTCCCATACAGTTGCCATAAAGTCAACATTAGGACATAAAATTTTATATCTGGCTTGCAAGCCTAAAGTGTAATGGGACTCCATTTGTGGCGATTGTTCAGAATTCAATAATGTAATTTCGCATGTATAAAAGTAAGTAATTATATATATATTAAATGAAATGTTAATCTGCCCTACTATTTTTCCAGTGCATTGATGGCGAGGGATTTGCCAGCAAAGCTAGCGCAGTAGCGCTTCCACCATTTGGGCCAATGGCTCCTCCGTGCCCGTACCGGGTCGGCTGAAAAGCTCGCCCGAATGGTGGAAACAGTATTGCGCTGGTTTTGCTGGCAAATCCCTCGCCATCAATGCACTGGAAAAATAGTAGGGCAGAGTACTGAAATGTACTTCGATAATAGTCAGGGATTTGCACGGCATTACTGCCTAAAAAAGCGCCCCTGGAATTAGCAAATTCCAGGGGCGCTTTTTACTTTTTAAGCACGCTAGTTAAAGCTATGCCCTTTAGGGCAAGACTTTAGTTGCTACTCACTTTCAAGTGCTTTACAAGCCTCATCAGTCACCTATTAGAGAGTGCTTTTTGAGAAGTTGTTGAGAAAGGTCCCCGAACGGTCATGCTGCGTTGCGTGCTGCATGACCGTTCGGGGACCTTTTGTGACTTTCTAAACAACTCCTGAATCAGCTCAACGTCTAGCCAAGGGAGGACTCAGAATTTCATTCTGGCATCGCCCACTTGAGTGGCAGCCTTTCAGTCGGCTTAATCCGAAACCACCGAATTTCATTCGCAAATCAAACCTATGGACTGTAAGTCCATAGTCGTTTACTGTTTAGCAAGTCGCGAGTAGCGTCGAAGGACGTCTTTTTCAGTTGACCAGGGGCTGGCAGAGGGCTGGTAGATTTTCGCCGGGTTATAGGCAAACTATTGCGCAGCCCCGTTGATGAACTGCTCGGCAGGTTCTACCTGAACACGGCGATTGCTGCCAAAGGCGCGTTAAGCAGCGAACTGGCCAATAGCGTATTGTCAGTCGAAACCGGCGTGAGGACGATGCGCCGACCGTCTTTCAGCACGTACTCGAAGGTGAATACAATGGCGTCGTTCCGCACAATGCGGTTATTTAGCGTGAGAACAGTCGGATTGGCCAGAACGGCGAGGGTGCCCGGTATAGCATTGGTATACAAGTCCTTAAGCGCCTGCTGGCTGGTGAGGCTGATGGTAGCCGGGAAGCTGGTGAGGTCCGCGATTTTCACCCGGGGGCCATACGTAGTACCCCGCCGGAAGCTCTTGTACACTTCAACGGTCTGCAGCTCGGCGTATCCCTGCGACGGGTTCACGACGAACTCAAACCCGGGCCGGGTATAATAGTCGGGCCGGGAAGAGAGGCTGTCAATTCGGATTTGCTCGGACAGCTGGCTCCTTCTGAAAGGAAAAAAGGACTTGGTGGCGTTTACTTCCGGGATAATCAGCGGAACGCTTTCGTTTTTGGGCTCGGGAAGCTTACTGCTCTCGCGGCAAGACGACAGCCCCGCAACTGCCGAGAGCAGCAGCAGGAAACTGGCAAAGTAGTTTTTCATGAATCAATAAAGATGAAGTCAGGGATTAAAGAGAAGGGAACCGCTTCCTACTTGTCCCAGAAAATGGGCGCGGTCACGTCGCGCTGGGAGCGGGGAGAGTTCGGGTTCAACGTCAGGTCGTTGGTGGGGTAGTACAGGCGCAGGGGAAACGGGCCGTTGGCCCGGGTAGCACCGTCGTCTACCAGCAGGCCGCTGTTGGGCGCGCTCTGCGCTACGGCCTCGCGCGATACCCGGATGGTGGGGTGGCCGGTGCGGCGGAAGTCGGTGTACACATCTACGCCGTAACCGAAACTCGCCACATACTTCTCGTACATGATTACCTCCAGCTTGTCCTCGGCCGAGGGCGCGTTATCGAATCGGGCCAGGGCGCTGGTTTTGTAGGTTGTGATGCTGGCGGCCGGAATAACGGGGCTGCCATCAGCCGTAGCAATGGCATTCACTTTGTTGAAGGAGGCCTGCACGGCGGCGTCGAAGGCGGTGCGGGCGGCTACTACGTCGTTGTATACCGTCAGGCGCAGCTCGGCTTCGGTGTATTTGCGGCTGTAGTACGTGAGCAGGCGCTGGGGGGCTTCCGCCTTGCCCGAGGTGGTGCCGGTTTTGCCACCCTTACCGTCGTCGTAGCGGCCGCCTACCGGGTACAGGCCTTGCACAGTCTGAACACTGGCCGTAGTAGCCACGCTGGCGTACTGGCTCGACGTGCCGGGGCGCACCGTCACGAAGCTGGGGTCCAGCGGGCTGATGTAGTCCTGATTAGTCGTCGTGGTGCCGGCGGCCAGCTGGTTGAAGAAGTAATAGGGCTTGCGCGGGTCGTTCAGCGTCAGCATGCCTTCGTAGAAATACCGGCCAATGCGATTTTCCGGGTTGGCGTTGTAGTCGGTTACGTAGCCGGGGTTGCGGTTGTCAGGGTTGGTGGTGTTGAGGTAGCCCAGCTGAAAGTCACCAGTCTCCTCCATGAGCGGGCCAGTCAGCAAAGGGCCAACCTGGCTCTGAACCGTGGTCGCCGTAGTGGTTTTGCGCAGCTGGTTGTAGAGCTTCAGCTTGAGGGTGCGGCCAAAGCGGGCCCACTTATCCAGGTCGCCTTTGTATATGAGGTCAACGGCACTCAAAGTGGGTTTGGTTGGCACGGAGCCGGGCTTGGCCAGGTTGGCCAGGCCCTCATCGATGAGCGAGAACAGGCCCTGAATGGTGGTCGTGCCGTTGTAGATAGCCTCGTCCTTGTCGAAGCGCGGGGCCGGGTTCACTTCGCCCTTCAGGGCTTCCGAATAAGGAATGTCGCCCCACACGTCTACCATCTGGCTGAACACGTAGGCTTTCTGGAGCTGGGCAATGCCCACGTAGTTCCAGCGCTGCTCGGTGGTGCCCTGCGTGATGATGCGCTCATTGTTGATGAGCACGCCGCGGTAGAGGCCCGCCCACTCGCCGCTGAACGCGTCGCCGGTCTGCTGGAAGTTGCCGATGTTGCGGGTGTTGTACAGCTGCTGCATCAGGGCCATGGTGTACTGACTCAGGCCGCCGATGTTGTCGCCTAGGTACTCAGCCATGTTCACCTGCGCCACGGGCAGCAGGGAATTCAAATCCACTGCCGTCGGGGTCAGGGGGTTTACGTTGACGTTATAGAAATCTTTGCAGCCTGGGGCCACGGCCAACGTACCAGCCGAAGCGAGTATCAGGCAAAATTTAAAAAGTTTCATAGGACAAAAAGCCGAAATCAATTAATTAGAAGTTCACCCGCACGTTCACGCCGAAGCGCTTGGTGGTCGGTGCGTTGGTGAACTCGTAGCCCTGCTGGTTGCTGGCACCGTAGGTGCTGGTCTCGGGGTCGAAATTGCTGTTCTTGGGCAAGTTGGGCGAGTACCACCAGATGTTGCGGGCCGAAACGGATATGTTGATGAGGCTGAACGGCGTTTTGCCGAGGAAGCCTTTGGGCAGGTCGTAGCCCATCGAAACCTCCCGAAGGCGCACCGTGGTGGCATCGTAAATGGACTGCTCGTTGTAGCCGTTAGAAGCCGCGCCGCCGCCCACGCCGCCGCTGGAGAAATACAGGTCGTTGACCGTAATGGCCGTCGTGTTGCGGATAACCGTACCGCTGGCGTCAACTGCGGCCTTCTTGGTCACCGGGTCCCACCGAACGCCGTTGAGCACAACCAGGCGGTTGCGGTCCTCGGTATCCTTCGTTACCCCGCGGCCCAGCTCTTCCTGCAGCGTGGTTGCATACAGCGAGCCACCCTTGCGGTAGTCCACCAGCACGTTCAGCGTGATGCCTTTGTAGGTGAACTGGTTGATGAAGCCCATCAGGAAATCGGGGTTGGGGTTGCCGATAACCTTGAGCTTCGGCGACAGAATCAGGCGGCCATCCAGCGGGTTGATGTACAGCTCGCCATTGGCATCGCGCACGGGTGCCGTGCCCAGCAGCACGCCGTAGGGCTGGCCGGGAATGTGCACCGACCGGACACTGCCGGCAAACGTGTTGCCCAGGATGAGCGTGTCGCCGTTGTCCGTGGTGCGGGCAATGATGTTACGGTTGCGGCTAAAGTTGAACGTGCTGCTCCAGCGGAAGCCTGCCACATCCACCGGCACGGCCGTAAAGGCTACTTCGAAACCCTTGTTGGTGATTTCGCCAAAGTTGGTCTGGGCGGCACCATAGCCGGTGGCCGAAGGGTAGGTTATCACCCCAATCAGGTTCGTGGTGCGTTTGTCGTAGTATGTACCGTTGAACGAGATGCGGTTGCGGAACAATGCCAGCTCGGTACCTACTTCTAACTCAGACGTAAATTCCGGGGTCAGCTTGGCATTGTTTACCACGCCACTGATGCCGATGCCGGGCACGCCCTTGAAAGGCAGGGAAGCGCTGGGGTTGGTGACATAGCCCGTGGGGCCGGATGCGTAGGCCGGTGCATCGCGGCCCACGCGGCCGTAAGCGGCGCGCAGCTTAAGCAGGTCGAGCCAGCGGTAATCCAGCTTCAGGGCTTCGTTCAATACCAGCGAGCCAGCGGCACTCGAATAGAAGAAGGAGCGGCCCGTATTGCCGATAACCCCGTTCTTATTAAGAGTCGACGAGAAGTCGTTGCGGCCCGTCACCGTTACGAAGGCGAAGTTCTTGTAGCCAACGGTGGCGTTGCCCAGCAGGCCCATCAGGCGGCGCTCGGCGTAGGCATACCCGTAGGTGCTTTTCTCCGTGGTATTCTCAATGTTGTCGATTCCAAACGTGATGATGCCTGTGCCGAGGTAAGACTTGCCTTCGTACTTGCGGGCGTTGATGTTCTGGCCCACGCTGGCGGTCAGGCTGATGTCTTCGGTCAGGTTCTTGTTGAAGTTCAGCAGGGCAGTCTGCTCAAATTCGGTGTTTTGAATGTTGTCTTCAATTATCTGGCTCACGCCCCGGTTGGCCAGCGAGCCGGGCCGGATGGTGCTCGACCGAATGTCAGTGTAGGAGTTGATACCGCCGGTATACGTCAGCGACAGCCAGTCCTTAAAGGCATACGACAGGCCCACGCTGCCCACCACGCGGTCTACGCGCGATTTATAGATGGCATTCTCCACCGACCACAGGGGGTTGTCGGCTTGGGTGGTCAGCCAGGCAAACACGGGGCCTTTCGTCACCGGGTCCTGGTAGGGGAGGCCCTGTAGGTCGAGGCTACGGGTGAGAAACAAGGTGCGGGCAAATGCCGAGGCACTGCCGGAAGCCGAGTTGTTGGCGCCCACAATAGGACCCTGCTGGTTGGTGTTGGTATAAGCAACGTTGCCGTTCACGGTCAGCTTATTGAACCGGCCCGAGCCGCCCGCGCTGATGTTGTTGCGCACAAACGACGAGTTGGGGATGGTGCCCTGCTGGTCGGCCCGCGAAATAATGGTCGAGAAGGTCGAGTTGTCCGAGGTGGAGCTCAGCGAAACCGAGTTTTCGTATAGGTGACCCGTCTTGAAAAAGTCTTTGACGTTGTTGGGGTAGGCCTGGTACGGAATGCGCGTGCCCGCCGGAATGTTCGGAAAGTCCACGTTGCCGGCCTGGGGGTGTTCGATGGTAGCCGGTGCGCCCTGCGCCGCATTACCAAACTCGGGGCCCCACGAGCCGTTGGCCGCAGAGTTCACGAAGTTGGCACCCGCGCCATACTTGTTCTGGTAGTTTGGCAGCGCCGCTACCTTTTCAATGGCATAGCCCGTGGTATAGCCTATCTGAATGCCCTTGGCCCCACGGCCGCCGCCGCCGGTTTTGGTCGTAATCACGATAACGCCGCCGGCGGCCCGCGAGCCGTACAGTGCCGCCGCCGCCGCTCCCTTCAGCACATTGATGGACGCAACGTTGTTCGGGTCCACGTCCGACGTCCGGCTGGAGTAGGAGGCGCCGTTCACCAGTGGGCTGTCCGATTCCGTCTGGGTGTTGTCGTAAGGCACTCCATCCACAACAAACAGGGGCTGGTTATCGCCAAAAAACGAGGTGTTGCCCCGAATGGTGATGCGCGAAGACGCACCGGGTACTCCGCTCGAGCTTAGGATGTTCACGCCCGGCACCTTGCCGGTGAGGGTGCGCAGCAGGTCGGGCTCCGATTTTTGCACAATCTGCTCGGCTTTCACTTCCGAAACGGCAAAGCCCAGGGCGCGCTTCTCGCGCGAGATGCCCAGGGCCGTTACCATCACTTCGTCCAGCTGCTTGTTGTCAAGCGCCAACGCAACATTTACCGGCCCACTGGCCCCAATGGCCTGGTCGGTGGTAATGTAGCCCAGGTACTTAAATTGCAGCGTAGTGGCCGTAACAGGCACATTCAACTCAAATTTGCCATCGGCATCGGTCGCAGTGCCCGTGGTGGTGCCTTTCACGATAACGCTCACCCCGGGTAGGCCTTCGTTATTGGTTTTGTCGAGCACGCGGCCCGATACCTGCCGCGTTTGCGCCCAGCTCCGCCCGGCCAGGGTTAGCAGCAAGAGCAGGCTTAATAGTAAGGTTCTCTTCATCGAGTTGTAATAGTGGGTGTGTGAAAAAAAGAGGGAAAAAATATGGGGGTGGCAGTTTAAAAAGATGAAAGTACGGCATTTGCCGAAAACGTCCCAACAGTAGCGCTGCGATATTTCGCTTTAACAATCCTTTAGCTGCTGAGGGCTCGCTTCCGCAGCCGTTCGATAAGTGGCGGCTGCTTCATTGCGCTAACTATAAAGGAGTAATGAAAAGTAGTGCTTTAAATTGTATATTTTATATATTAAATAGTTTTCCTGGGGGCATGGGATGGTTACCGCTGCAGCATGGCAACTGGCCCGTCTGGCCAATTGTATCCTCAAAACCTGACTACTGGCCACACCTATCCCGACCATGATGGATTCATGAATTATCGAGGTGCCCAGCCAGAATTACGTGCTTTATGCCCCGATTTACTCATAGGGCTCCGATGAAATTAATCTTCATCCCGGCCCGCTCTTATTAGGGGCCTGTGTCATACTGCCCAGAACAGTATAATTACTTAACCAATAGACTACAAAATACTTGCGGCCGTAATGTGATGTCTGGCGAGCTTGGATTGGCGTGTTAATATTGGTTTAGGTATCTAATAAGTTTAATATTATTATTGACTCTTGACTACCCCAAAATACTGGCGTAACAAAAAACTTGTAATACCTTGCCAGTAGATTAGTCACGTTAAGTTCCTTTTTTTTCCATTCCTGCCACTTTTTTTCTAACTCACTCACCATTTTCACTACTACATGAAACACTTCTTTTTTATGGTCGTCTTATTGATGACCTGCCTGTTGCAGCAGGTAAATGCCCAAGACCGAACCGTCTCGGGTCGTGTGACGGACCGGGCTACCGGCCAAGGCCTACCAGGTGTTACGGTATTGGCCAAAGGCACTACGGCCGGCGCTTCTACCAATGCCGATGGCGCTTATAGCTTGTCGGTGCCCTCTGCGGCAACCCGCCTTACTTTCAGCTACGTGGGCTATGTGGCCCAGGAACTGGCATTGGGTGATGCTTCCACCATCAATGTAACCTTGGCTACTGATACCAAGCAATTGGACGAAGTAGTTGTGACGGGTCTGGGCACGAGCATTGCCCGCTCGAACGCTGCCAACAACGTGGCCAGCATTTCTGCCAGCGAACTGGTTGGGCGCACGCGTCCATCTACTGTAGATGCTGCCATGTATGCTAAGCTTTCGGGTGCGGTTATCACGCAGAACAGCGGTGCTCCCGGCGGAGGTATCTCCGTGCAATTGCGTGGCCCTTCGTCGATTACGGGTTCTTCGGAGCCGCTTTACATCATCGATGGCGTATACGCCAATAACAACTCATACGATTCGGGCCGCGCGTCCGGTGCTTTCAGCGCCGCCGGCGGTGGCCGTCAGGATGGTGCTACCAACCGCCTGGCCGACATCAACCCCGATGATATTGAAAACATCGAAGTGCTGAAAGGCTCGTCGGCTGCTGCCATCTACGGCCAGCGTGCCAACGCCGGTGTTATCATCATCACCACGAAAAAAGGCAAAGCCGGCCAGACCCGCATCAGCGTGCGTCAGGACCTTGGCGTAACCAGCATTCTGCGTAAGTACGGCAAGTCCGACTTCACCAACGAGAAAATTGATTACGTATTCGGTGGCGACGCTGACGAGAAAGCGGCTTTGGCTGCTGCCAATGCTTCGGGAAAAATCTTCGACTACGAGCAGGAGATTTTCGGCAACAAAGGCTTCCTGTCGAACACCAACGTGAACGTTTCCGGTGGTGGTGAGCGGGTTAAGTTTTACATTTCTGGTTCGCGCACCGACGAAGGTGCCATTCAGAAAAACCTGGGCTTCCAGCGTAACACCTTGCGGGCTAACGTATCGACGGATATCACCAAGAACTGGGATATCGCGCTGAATTCGAGCTACGTGAATTCGAGCAACCAGCGTGGTTTCTCGAACAACGCCAACACCGATGCGACCGTTCCTTACCTGATTGCCGTAACGCCGAGCTACGCCGACCTGCACCCTGTAAACGGCGTCTACCCCCGCAACCCGTATGCTGGTGAGAACCCCTTGGCCCTGCGCGACCGTGGCATCAACAACGAAACCACGAACCGTCTGCTCGAGTCGTTCACTTCTAACCTGTACTTCATCCGCAACGAGAAGTCGTCGTTGCGCCTGGCTGCTTCGGCCGGCGTAGACTTCGCCCTGACCGATGCCGAGCTGTACCTGCCGGAGGATATGCAGTCGCAGGCTGGTCTAGCCAACCCGGGTGCTTCGCGCTACAGCAAAACCAAGCAGTTGAACACCAACCTGCAGGGCTTGCTGATTCATACCGTACAGCTGGGTACCGTGGGCCTGACGACTTCGGCCGGCACCTCGCGTTTCACGCAGGACATCAACTCCGACTTCGTACAAGGTGAGGGCCTGCAGCCCAAGCTGCGCAATCCTGCTCGTGCTAACCTTCAGACCCAAAGCCAAGCGTTCCAGTCGAGCGTTGACTTGGGCTACTCGGCCCAGGAAGAAGTTAACTTCGCTGACCGCGTAATTGGTACTGTAGGCATTCGTGCCGACCAAAGCAACCTGAACGCTGACCCCAAGAAGCTGTACTTCTTCCCCCACGCTTCGTTGGCTTTGAACGTTGCCAACTTCGACTTCTGGACCTTTAAAGAGGTTGTTAACCAGGTAAAGCTGCGTGCCGCTTACGGCGAAACAGGTGGTGTTCCCGGTTTCGGCTCGTACTTCAACCAGCTGAACTCGGTAGTGGTTGACAAACGTCTGGGCCTGCGCAACTCGACCGTGCTGGGCTACGACCGCGTAGCTCCCGAGCGGGCTGCTGAACTGGAATTGGGTGCTGACCTGGGTTTCCTGAACAACAAGATTACCCTGTCGGGCACGGTGTACCGCAAGCAAGTGACCAATCTGCTGTTTGCTTACGCGCTGGCTCCTTCTACGGGTATTACCTCGATTGCTGCTTTCCCGGTGGGTGACCTCGTAAACCGCGGTCTGGAAATTGCCCTTGGCGTACAAGCCATTGACCGTCCTAACTTCCGTTACCATTCGCAGACCCAATTCTGGCTGAACCGCTCGGAGGTGACCCGTCTGGTGGTACCCACCACGACGGCCGGCCCCGGCTTCGCTTCGCTCTACGGTCAGAACTTCCTCGCCCTGGGCGAGTCGCCTACCCGGTGGTTTGGTAACCCTGTTGTAGGTGGTGTTCCAACCCCCTTCCAGGAGTCGCAGCCTACTTACCAGGTCACGTTTGCTAACGATTTCACGTTCTTCAAGCACATCGACTTCTCGTTCCTGATTCATGTGAAGCAGGGCGGCTACAACAGCACCCTGACGCAGAACGCCTACGACCAGGGCGGTACTTCGCCCGACTACATGAATCCCGTTACCCTGGGCGACGGCACTACGTCGGTTATCGGTTACGAGCGTTTCAACGGCGAGCTTTCGGGCCAGACCAAGAACTACGTGCAGAATGCCAGCTACATGAAGGTGCGCGAGGTTTCGCTGTACTACTCTTTCGACAAAGAGCAGCTGGGTGCTACCATGGGCCGCTTTGTGCAGCGCATTAAAGTGGGTGTATCGGGCAACAACCTGTTCCTGGTGACGCCTTACAAAGGTGGCTACGACCCCGAGGTGTCCAACTTCGGTAGCCGTCCGGTTGGTGGCAACCAGGACCTGTACGCTTTCCCAAGCGCACGTCGGATGTTCCTGCATTTGAACTTCGACTTTTAAGCCTGAGTTCAGCTACAAATTTTCTTACTTATGCTCCTCCACAACATGAATAAAACTTTTATCCGGGCACTACTGCTTGGTAGTGTCGTAGCCTCCCTCTCTGGGTGCAGCTACGTTGAAATCAATAAGCTGGAAGACCCCAACTTTCCCGCGCTTCCTTCGGTGCTGACCAACGCCACCAAGCAGCAGCTTGACTATCTGGCTACGGGTACTTTCTCAGACATGCGAACCAACGCCGACGGGATTGTCTGGTATCACCAGATTACCGGTGCTATTGGTCGTGAGGTATATGTGCTGGCCGGTTCGGACTCGCGCTATGCTACCAACCTGTTGGGCATCGGCACGGCTGGTTTTGATAACAATAACTTCCTGAGCGGCCGTTATTTCATCACGTATTCGTCGGCTCGTCGCACGGCGCGCATTCTTGCCCAATCAACTGCCAATACTTCATTGGTAACTGACCAGCAAAAGAAGGGTTACTCGGCCCTGGCAAAAACGGCCGAAGCTTATGCCATGATGGTACTGTCGGACCTACAGTATGAGAATGGTCTGCGCGTCGACGTTGCTGACCCAGAGAAGCCGGGCAAGATTCGTTCCTACGACGAAGTTCTTACTGCTATTAAAGCGCTGCTTGATTCCGGCCGCGATGATTTAGCTGGTGCTGGCACGGCACTGCCCTTTCCCCTGCCTTCCGGCTACGTTCCGAGCGATGTTAACAGTCTCAACTTCAGTACCCCGGCAGGTTTTCTTAAATTCAACCGTGCTCTGGCTGCTCGTCTAGCCGTTCGTCGCGCATCACGCCCCAACGGCAGCTATCAGGAAGTGCTTGATGCACTGTCCGGTAGCTTTGTCAAAGATGCTGGTCTCCTGACCGATGGACCTCGCTTCACATACGGTGGTACCTCGCCCGACGTAGTTAATCCGTTGTTCCAGAAACCGAATTTCACTGGTTCGGTGGTAACAGTGGCGCATCCCTCGTTCCGTCGCGACATCCGCGCTACCGATACGCGCATCAACAAAATCGCGGCTCGTACCGCGGCACTGCCTCCTCGTCAGGGTTTCTCCAGCTCCGACGACGTAGTGCTGTACGCCACCAACACGTCGCCAATTCCGATTATCAAAAAGGAAGAGCTGGTGTTGTTGTCGGCCGAAGCGCATGCCATGCCCGGTCCGCAGCAGAACTTGGCCCTGGCCGTGACCGAAGTAAACTCGGTAGCTACCACCTACGCTGCTCTGCGTCCTACGCCCCTGACGGCCACTTCGCCGTCGGCCGACATTCTCGACGAAATTCTGTACCAGCGTCGCTACTCGCTGTTCTTCGAGGGTCAGCGTTGGGTTGATTTGCGTCGCCTGAACCAGCTGAACCGCCTGAACGTACCCGGCACCAGCTTGCCCGAGGTTTCGTCCACGAACTTGCAAACGACCATCGTTCGCCAGCTTCCGATTCCTTTTGCCGAAGTGTCATGGGACATTGCTAATCCGTAAGGGTCTGGCAATTGCACGACACAAAAAAGGGCTGCCCAGTTGGGCAGCCCTTTTTTTGTGTCGCGAAGCGGCACCGCACCTTCACGGTCCGGTCCCGGTAGTTCTAGCTCTGCATCAGAAAGCCCTTGATGTACTCATCCAAATCCCCATCCAGGACATTCTGCACATCGGTGCGCTCGATGCCAGTGCGCAGGTCCTTGATGAGCTTGTAGGGGTGAAGCACATAGTTGCGAATCTGGGAGCCGAAGTCGATACGCTTCTTGGTGGCTTCCACTTTGTCGCGCTCGGCGTGGCGCTTGTCCATCTCAATCTGGTAGAGGCGCGATTTGAGCATGCGCAGGGCGTGCTCTTTGTTCATGAGCTGGCTGCGCTCAATCTGCACGGCAATGATGATGCCGGACGGCGCGTGCGTGAGGCGCACGGCCGTTTCCACCTTGTTCACGTTCTGGCCCCCCGCGCCGCCGGCCCGGAACGTGTCCCAGGAGATGTCGGCGGGGTTGATTTCGATATTGATGGTGTCATCAATCACCGGGTAGGCAAACACGGAGGCAAACGACGTGTGCCGCCGGCCGCTGCTGTCGAACGGCGACATGCGCACGAGGCGGTGCACCCCGATTTCGCTCTTCAGGTAGCCGTAGGCGAAGTCCCCGTCGATTTCGAGCGAGGCGGACTTGATGCCCGCGCCCTCACCAGGCTGGTAGCTGATTTGCTTCACCCCAAAGCCGTGGCTCTCGGCCCACATGATGTACATGCGCATGAGCATTTCGGCCCAGTCCTGGCTTTCGGTGCCCCCGGCCCCGGGGTTGATGTCGATGATGGCCGAAAGCTGGTCTTCCTCGTCCGAAAGCATGCGTTTGAACTCCAGCTGCTCTAGTTTCTTGAGCGTGGCGTTGTAGTCGGTCTGCATTTCGGCTTCGGGCACATCGCCCTCCCGGTGAAAATCGAACAGCACTTCGGTATCGGCAAGGGCCTGCTGCACGCCCTCAAAATCATCGGTCCAGGTTTTAATGGCCTTGATTTCGCGCAGGGTAATTTCAGCGGCTTTGGAGTCGTCCCAGAAGCCGGGGGCCGTGGTTTGGGCCTCGGCGGCGGCTATTTGTTCTTTGCGGGCATCGTAGTCAAAGATACCTCCTCAGGGCCTCGGCGCGGCCCTTCAAGTCCTTTATCTGGTCTTGGGTCATGGTGGGGGAAATGGTGAAAGGTGGCCAGTGGCAATGCCGCCGGCTCACCCGGAATAATAAGTGAATCGCGAAAGTACCGAATTTCAAAGCGGCAACCGGCCTTGGCCTTGTGGCGTACCTTTGGGGCCGGCAGCGTTTCGCAGCTATTTCCCCCCCACTCAACGGGGCAGCTCCCGGTTTCGCAACGGGTGGCTTGCACCATATTACTCGCTTACGGGTATAGCTTTGCTCATGACAACGGACGACCTGAAGCAGGATTTTGATTCCGCGCGCATCAAACATGTGCATTTTAAGAGCAAGCTGCGCTCTTTTCTCTTTGGTAATGGTGGTGCCGAAAGCTCGTTGCGCGACCCCGAGCAGTGTAGCATGGGGCTATGGATAGCCTCCCGCCTGCGCGGAACCGGGGTGTACGCGCACCTGCCCGAAGCCCGACGGTTTGACCAGCAACACGTGCTGATTCACAAGGAAGCCGCCCGCCTGATGGACCTCTACTTGGCCGGCCGCATAGAGGAAGCAGGCGCGGGCTACGCTCCCCTCCAGGTTATTGCCGATGAAATGATGGGCCTGCTCCAAACCATGGAGACCAAGCTTCGTACCAAGGCCTGACCCGAAGCGTTGCGCCCGCGCACCAGTGCATGAAAATTACCCTCACCACGAAGTTGTTTGCCGGATTTGTGCTGTTGCTGGCGCTGTTTGCGGTAATTGTTCTGTTCTCTTACAAGCTGGCGGGCCAGGTGCTGCGCAACTCCCGGCAGGTAGAAGCATCTCAGCACGTTTCGAACGAAGCGGTGAGCATGCTGCGCAGCATTGTCGACATGGAAACCGGGTTTCGGGGCTACATGCTCATTGGCAATGAGATGACGCTGGATATCTATTATACGGGCGAGCGCGACTTGATTGGCCGGTTTTCCCAGTTGCGCACGCTGGTAGATGAAACTCCCGAGCAGGTTGAATTGACTGACCAGACTCAGCGGCTTTTTCAGCAATGGATGGGCTACAGTCATTTGCTGATTGCTGAAAAAAGAGAAGCCCGCCGCCGCAACCCCCTGCAACGTGGCCTCGACGACCTGCCGCACCGCCGCCTGGCCGAAGCCCTTACCGGCAAGCAGCTGATGGATAATATCCGATTCCGGCTGAATAAATTTGAGCTGACGGAAGCTGCTTCCCGCAAAACTATGCGGCAGCGCCTGAACGACAGCATTGTGCGAGCCGAATGGCTGTCGGTAGGGCTGGCAATTATGGCGCTGGTGCTGGGGCTGCTTTGGGCGCTGTACATCGTGCGCACGTTTGCCCGGCGGCTGCGGGGCATGCTGAACCTGGCCCGGCGCATGGCCGGTGGCGACTACGATACCCAGATTGTGGACAATGAGCAGGACGAGGTGAGTGAGCTCACGGCGGCCCTGAACGTGATGGCCCGCACCGTGGGGGCCAACATCAACCAGCTTGAAAGCCGCAACCAGGAGCTGGACCAGTTTGCCTACGTAGTGTCGCACGATTTGAAGGCGCCGCTGCGTGGCATCGAAAGTGCTTCCCGCTGGATTGAGGAGGACATGGGCAAAGACGCGCTGCCTCCTCACATTCGCGAGTTTCTGGGCATGATGCGCCAGCGCGTGCACCGCATGGAAAAGCTTATCAGTGGCATTCTGGATTTGGCGCGGGTGGGCAGGGTAATACAGGCCAACGAAACGGTATTCGTGCGCACCCTGCTGCGCGAAATAATCGACAGCCTGCACCTGCCCACCGGCTTTAAGGTTGAGCTCCCCTTCTTTCTGCCCACGCTCACCACCAATGCCGTGCAGCTTCAGCAGGTCTTCACCAACCTCATCAGCAATGCCGTGAAATACCACGACCATCCCGAAAAGGGCACCGTGCACATTGGCTGCGACGATGCCGGCGAGTTCTACTCGTTTTCGGTGGCCGATGATGGCCCGGGCATTGACCCCGAATACCACGACCGTATTTTTGTTATTTTTCAGACCCTGACGGAGCGCGATACCTTTGAGAGTACCGGGGTGGGGCTGGCCATCGTGAAAAAAATTGTGGAGCGCCAAGGGGGGCGTATCAGCATCAAATCGGCGGAAGGTCAGGGCGCTAAGTTTATTTTTACCTGGCCCAAGTACCCGGCCAAAACCAAAAATATGGCTGCTACGGTGACCACAACGGTTAATTCTACCGTATCAACCTCTAGTTTATAGCAGTTCTGCACTGCCGTTTGCGGGTATTTTCCCGCTTTTGCCAATTGCCTAGCCTATGTCCGCCGACTATCCCACGCCCAGCATCCTGCTTGTGGAAGACGACCAGATGGACGTGATGAACGTGCAGCGCGAGCTGCGCCGCCAAAACATCAACGTGCCCCTAATCCACGCCCGCAATGGCCGTGATGCCCTCCGCATGCTGCGCGGCGAGGGCGATGAGCCCCAGATAGCCAAACCTAGCCTGGTGATGCTCGACATCAACATGCCGCGCATGAATGGCCTGGAATTGCTGGAAGTGCTGCGCGCCGACCCGGAATTCATGGATTTGAACGTCTTCATCATGACGACTTCCGACCTTGAGTCGGACCGCCTGAAAGCGCAGCAGCTGGCCGTGAGCGGCTATATCATCAAGCCCCTCAGCTTCGATACCTTCGGCGAGGGTGGTACCAGCCTGGATGGATTCAGCTTGTTTCTCGACCTGCTGAAGCTCAAGAGCTAGGCCTTTTGTTCACTGCTGTCACGCAGCAGAACGTAGTGCGGGGACTACAAAGTCCGTGCTACATTCCCGGCTACCGCTGTAATGCCGGGCCATTACAGCAGCCGGAACCCCATGCGGTGGTGCGGGCTGGGGCCGTGCGCGCGGATAGCCGCGCGATGGCTAGCCGTAGGATAGGCCGCATTCTCCTGCCAGCCGTACTCCGGGAATTCTTCGGCCAGGGCCGCCATGTGCTCATCCCGAAAAGTTTTGGCCAGGATGGAGGCTGCGGCAATGCTGCGGTACAAGCCATCGCCGCCAATAATGCAGGTGTGCGGGAAGCCGGCCATTGGCTTAAATCGGTTGCCATCAACCAGCAGGTGGCCCGGCGTGACGGCAAGCGCCGCCACGGCCCGGTGCATAGCCAGGTAGCTGGCCTGGGCAATGTTGATGCTGGTAATTTCTTCTACCGATGCCTGGCCTACTGCCCAGGCAATGGCCTCGGCACAGATGATGGGTCGCAGGGCATCGCGCCGCTTGGCACTGAGCTGTTTGGAGTCGTTGAGGAAGCGCGGGTCGAAATCAGGTGGTAGAATAACGGCCGCCGCGAACACCGGGCCCGCCAGGCAGCCCCGGCCGGCTTCGTCGAGGCCCGCTTCGAGGGCATGGCCAGTGTGGGAGGCAAGGAGCATAGAATAATAAATAATAAAAGAGCCAGCAAAAATACGTGTAAGCTGCCCGGTTGCGGTGCAGCAAAAAGCCCTTCCGGTAGCTAATCTGGCTACCGGAAGGGCTTTTCTGTACTATATAAAAGGACTGCCCGTGGGGCAGAAGTAAGCTTATTAGTGGTCGCCGGCGTTGCTGCCAATGACGCCGGGCTCATCTTCGCCACGGGTAAAGCCCTGGCTATCAATAGGAGCAATGGCCTCGTCGATATTCTCCTCCTCGTCGTTGGTGACGTAGACGTTGGTAGTGGGCCCGAGGCCGCCGTTATGCTTGGCTAGCTCGGCTTCGGCCTGGGCGTGGTGCAGGTTAAAAAGTGGGTCGCCAGCCTGGAGCTCGGGTTTGGCGGTATCAGCTTTCTTGTTTTTTGAGGAATCGGCCATAAGTAGTGCGGGAGCGCGCCGGAATGTGAACGGTGAGTTCCTGTTAATTTATACGAAACACGGCCGCCGTGGGTTAAGTGTTGGGCTGGTAAGTATTTGCCCACCGGCAGGCACAAAAAAAGGCCGCCACCCGAGGGTGACGGCCTTAAAGTGGCGGGTCCGGCTTAGAGGTGTCTACCCCACCTGTTCAGCCAGAGCGCCGCCGCACGAGAGGTCCTTCCTTTCCACATTTCCAGCCCGTGCGGGGGTACTTATAGGTCAAAGCTACGAAGCCCGGAGGGGGGGATGCAAGTCGTATTGGATTAATCAGGGCATATAAGCTGCCAACGGTCCATTTTACACGGCGGATGGCAGATAGGTATCTGCGAACGGTGACTCGTGAAGGCCTTGGTGGGCGTAGTTTTGCATTCTCTACTCCATAACCATCCCGCCAATAGCCATGCAATTCGTAGCCCGCCCCGATGTGGACGAAACCCATAATCCTTGGCACACCGTCAGCAGTGAAATCAAGTACCACAACCCATGGATTTCGGTGCGCGAAGACCAAGTGCAGACTCCCGGCGGTGGCCAGGGCATATATGGCGTGGTGACGATGAAGAACAAGGCGCTGGGCATTGTGCCCGTTGATGCGGAGGGCAATACCTGGCTGGTGGGCCAGTACCGCTACCCGCTGAACGAGTACAGCTGGGAAATTCCCATGGGCGGCGGCTTGGTCGAACTGGATGTGCTGGAATCGGCCCAGCGCGAGCTCAAAGAAGAAACCGGTCTCACGGCGGCGCGCTGGACGCGCATTGCCCGCCTGCATACGTCCAACTCGGTGACGGATGAAGAGGGCTTCGTATATCTGGCCGAAGAGCTCACGCAGGGGGAATTAGAGCCGGAGGAAACCGAAGACCTGCGCCTCTGGAAGCTGCCGCTGGCCGAAGCCATTCGGATGGTGATGGATGACCGGATTACGGATGGCATCAGCGTAGCCGGCCTGCTGAAGGCCGAAAAAGTGCTGGCTGGCCGTGCCTAGCAATGGGTTGGAGACGGAAATTTGCCGCTTTGTGGAGGTTGGTGCTGCCTGGCTCACCGCCTGTGCACAATGCACAACGGCCAACTAGCCTAACTTTGCCATTATGCGCCATATGCTTCGTTACCTCGGCCAGCGCCTTTACACTACGTGGGCGGTGGTGTGGTTCATTATTCCCTTCGTGCTGATTTACCCTTTCCAGTGGTATTTCAGTCGGCGGCCCACCGGGGGAGGGGTGGTGCACGCGCTGAATCGCTTCTGGTCGTGGCTATCCATTACGATGTGGGGCATGCCGGTGGAAGTGGTGCGTGAAAGCAAAGGCCCCACCCCGCGGCCCTGCGTATACGTGGCCAATCATGGCTCGTACATCGATATCATGATGCTGTTTAAGTACATCCCGGGCTTTTTGAATATGATGGGCAAGGCCTCGCTGGCACGCGTGCCGGTGTGGGGGCCACTTTTTGGCAACGTATATATTACCGTGGATCGGGCCAGCGCCGTGAGCCGGGGCCGGGCCATGGTGGCGGCCCGCCGCACGCTGGCGGAAGGCAGGAGCATTGCCATATTCGCCGAAGGCCGGATTTCGCCCACACCCGGCAAGGAGCTGCTGCCGTTTCTGGACGGCGCGTTTCAGATGGCCATTGAGGCCGGGGTGCCCATCGTGCCGGTGGGCATGCCGCTCAACCACATGTTTATGCCCGATGTGGAAAAGGACCTGCGCGTGCGCTATCACCGGCTCAAAATCGTTTTCCATCCGCCCATTTCCACAGCCGGCCTCGCCCTGACCGATATACCCGAGCTGAAGGCGCGGGTATATGCCCAGCTGGCCGCCGATTTTCTGCCTGCGGGCGCGGTAAAACCCGGCCCCAGCACCTGGCGCGCGCCGGCGGCCGTTGCGCCATCCGGGCAGCCCACCAACTCTTAACTCCTAACATTTAACCCATAACTCTAAATGAGCACCGACCTTGGCACCCTGCGCGGCTTGGCCCACTTAGCCCGCCTCGAATTCGACGAAACCCGCGAGCAGCAAATGCTCGGTGACCTGAACAACATTCTGGATTTTGTGGCCCAACTCGAAGGCCTCGACACGACGGGCGTGGAGCCGCTGGTGCACCTCTCGCAGGAAATCAACGTGCTGCGCGACGACGAAGCCCGCAATACCGTTAGCCACCAGGATGGCCTGCGCAATGCACCCCGCAAGGACTCGGACTACTTCCGGGTGCCCAAAGTGCTGGAATAGCTGGTGACGCCGCAATCCGTAAGCACTCGCGCTACCACGCGGCCCGGCTGGCTGGTGTGGCTGGCCGCGCTGGCCGTGGGCCTGACCATCTTTTATTATTTCACGGGTGAAAACAGCACCTTGCCCGTGCGGGAGGTGGCGCACCTGCAAGCCCTGCCGCTGACGCTGGACAGCGTGGCGGCCGGGCCGGTGCACCTGCCGGTGCAGGCCAGCAGCTTCATTGTGACGCTGACGCACGACGTGGCGGGGCCCTTCACGCAGCCCGTGGCGGCAGGCGTGTTCCTGGTGCTGCTGGCGGTGCTGTTGGCGGGCTGGGTAGCGGTGGTGAGCACGCTGGCCCGCAGTGCTTTCGTAGCAGGCATGGTGCCGATTATTTTCCTGCTGTTGTCGCTCAACACCGAGTCGCTGGGTCTTTTCAATACCAGCGAGCGGTATTTTCTGTACCTGATGCTGGGAATGGTGGGCGGCGTCGGCTTCATGCTGCACGCTTTTGCCGAGGGCTGGCCGCTGTGGCGGCGGGCGGTGGCAATGGGCGCCGTGGTGTCCGGGCTGAGCGCCTTGCTGCTCGCCCAAAGCCAGCTGCCCATTGCAGATACCGTGTTGCAGCTGGCGGCGTATGCCACGCCGGGCGGCGCGGTGCTGGTGGCGCTGCTGGTACTGTGGGTAGGCATGGAGAATATCCGGGCCCTGCTGTGGTTCAATACCCAGGCGGAGCAGCCGGGGGGACGGTTCGGGCTGCTGCCGTTTGTGGCGGCCAGCCTGCTGTACCTGGGCGTGTTGCTGCTGTATGAATGGAACGACGGCGTGCTGCAATTGCTGCCCGGCCTGAGCCTCGACCCGCTGGTATTGTTGCTGCCGGCCGTGGTGGCTGGCTGGTTGGGCCTGCGCTTGCGGGCCCCCAGCTACGCGGCGTGGGTGCCGTATGCCCGGGGCGCGGCGCAGCTGTACCCAATGGTGGTGCTAGGGGCGGCCGGGGCGCTGGGCTATGCGTTTGCCACGGCCAATACGCCGCTGCTGGTGGCCGCCCGCCGCTTCACGGGGCTGGCGCTGCTGCTGCTGGGCGCGCCTTTTCTGCTGTATGTGCTCATGAATTTTGCGCCGCTTATCCGGCAGCGGCTGCGGGTATACCGGGTGGTGTTTGAGCCGCGCCGGCTGCCGTTCTACTCGGTGTATATTCTGGCGATAGGCGGCCTTATTGCGGTGCAGTCGCGCCAGAACTTCCCGCTGCCCGACCAGGTGATGGCCGGGCAATACAACAACCTCGGCGACCTCACGCGCCAGCAAAGCGAAGCCACGCCCGACGACCTCAGCCTAGCCGGCCTGGCCGAGCGCTACTACGCCGAAAGCGGCGACGTGCTGTACCGCGCCAACCGGCACGCCGAGTTTGGCCGGGCGGCAATTTTTCGTTTCCGGCAGCAGCGCCAGAACGAGATAAACTCGCTGCGCCGCGCCTTACTGCGCGGGCCTGATGAGAAGGTGTCGCTGCGTCTGGCCACGCTTTATAACGACCCGGATGACTTGTTTGAGGGGCTTGATATTCTGCGCGGCGGCCTCAGGGCCTACCCGCGCAGCGCAGCCCTGGCCGGCGATTTGGCCCAGCTCTTTACCCGCACTACGATAACAGATTCCGTTGCCTTCTACCTCGACAAAGCCGAGCAGCTGGCCCCCGGCAGCTACGCCAGCAGCACCAACCAACTGGCCTTTCTGCTCAGCCAGAACCTGCTGGCCGATGCCCGCCAGCGCGCGGCTAAGCTGACGCTAAAAACCACCGAGCCGGCCCTGCGGAGCAACTACACGCTGCTCCAGCTGCGAACCGCCACGCCGCTCCAACCCGCGCCCACCGCCCCGCCCACCGATTTGCAGGTGCTGGACGAAGCCACTTTTGCCCAGCTCTACCACGTAGTGCTGTGGGATGTGGCCCGGCACAAAGACCAGCTCACACCCGCCCTGCTGGCCCAGCTGAACCGCCTAGCTACGCAGCCCGCCAATGCCAGCTACTACGAGCAGCTCCTGTTTCTGCAGGCGCTGGCGCGGCACGCGCTGGGGCAGGAGCAGGTGGCGCGGCAGCTGCTGTTGCCGCTGGCGGCGGGCACTGGAGCTAATTCAGCCTACTTCCAGTACTTGTTAGGTCTGTGGCAGCTACAACAAGAGCAATACGCTGTTGCTGCCGAACAAATTGCGCTGGCTGCTCAAAATGGATTCAGAGGCACTTTTTCGGCTCGCTCATTTGCTCTACTTGCTAGTTATGGGCCGGATTCACTGGGAGTGATTCGAAAAGAGCTGGGTGCCCTAACGGATTCGGTTGATAAGCAAGATGCGCGGCGCATCTTAAGGGAAATAGATAGCAATTGGGGAAACTTTGAAGACCGACTGGGTTGGAAGACTTATATTGATGCAATTGCCAGAGACAGAAAGCCCGAGGATTTAGCGGCATGGCTTAAGAAAATTGTTGGTTATACGTACTCTACCCTACTATTTTTAGTAATTGATTTTTAGCAAGTTGCCTCGTAATCCAGTTCAGTAGCGTTTCAACCAAGCGGGCCAATGGGTCCTCGGGCAGGGTCAGCGGGCGGGCGAGTTGGCGGAGCAGATTGAGGCCGTGGCGGCTCAGGCTGGCGGCCCGGTAGCCGTGGTTTTTGCGGGCAATGGGCTGGCGGCCGCCGTGGGCGGCCGCGCCCACGCCCAGACAAAACGCGTAGGCCAGGCTGACCAGGGCCACGAGCTTGCGCAGCTTTGGAAACAGCGCAAGTGGGTGGCTTCCAGGTTAAAGCCCCGCCCTTTCAGATTTTGAAAGCATTGCTCAATCGTCCAGCGCTTGGCATAGAGTTGCTCGAGGTGGTTCAGACCGGCCGTGGCAAACAGGAAGACAAACGCGTCCGCCGCCACGGCCTTGACCCAGACCTGCCCCCAGACTCCGTCGACCTGCACGTGGGCGAAGCGGCGCACCTGCCCCGGCACCAGGCCCAGGTCGGCTAAGGCCTGCCGCCGGCCGTCGGCGTGGGTCAGGCAGTGGTGCTTGGGCAGGCGCATGACAAAATTAAGCCCATTGTCTTTGAGCCACTTGAACCACGCATGGCCGACAAATTCCCGGTCGCCCACGACCAGGCCGATGCGGTCTTTGCCCAGCAAGGCCAGGCACTTTTCGAGCACCGCGATGCGGTCGGCGGCGTTGGAGTTGCCGCTGCGGTTGTCGAGCAGGTGCCAATAAAGGGGCACGTGGACCTCGCCCGTGCCGACGGTGACGAGCAGGATGTTCACTTGGCACTGGCCGAAGTCCCACTCCGTGCGGTCGAGGCATAAGCGCAGCTTGCCCTGCGCAGGCAACAAACTCAGTAAAATCCTGGCCACCAGTACGTAATTGAGGTCTACTTCGCGGAAAAAGTCCTGAATGCGCGTTTCGTTCGAGGCGGGCTTGGCCGCGTCATTGAGGTGCTGGGCCACCTCGCCGAATTGCACGTTGCGGCTCTTTATCAGGCCAAGAATAAACTGGCCCACAAACTTTTGGCGGGACAAGTGGCCCACAAACGGGGCCTGCTGCAAAAGCGTCGTAATTTTAGCGGCGAAGTGTTGCTTCACGGGGCAGAACGGGTTTTTGGTGGTGTCGTAACCCCAAAGGTCGGGCTGCCCTGTTTTGTACCTGAAAATAGTAGGGTAGAGTAGGTTATACGACAAGTCCTTACTCAAAAGAATCTTTGCCAGTCGGTGTCGAACTCTACGGAAACGCTGTTTTGGCTCGACTGCGCAACCAGCCGGCTGTGGAGAAACAGCTTTACCAGCGCATCGTGCGCGAAGCGCCGTTCAACGCCCCGGCCATCCTGGCGGCGGCCAACTTTTACACGCGACGCCACGATTACACGGCCGCCTACTCGGCCCTGCGCACCGGGCTCGATGAAAACCCGCAGTCGCTGCCGCTGTTGAAGGCCTACGTGCTGGCCGCCGCCGATGCCGGCCTGACCGAGTACGCCGCCGATGCCCTGGCCCAGCTGCGCCGGCTGCTGCCGCCCGATACCTATGCTACTTTAGCAACCGAGTATGCCACCCGTCAGGCAGCCCGTGCGGCTGCTGGTGCGTCCTTCTCCCAAGCGCCTCCTTCCTCACCTCTGCAATAAGCCCCTCTCCCCATGAATCCGAACGTTATTGAAACCACTGACATCGCCAAATCCTATGTGATGGGCGCGGAGGTAATCAACGCGCTGCGTTCGGTTACCATCAAAATCCCGCGCGGTGAATACGTGGCGTTTATGGGGCCGTCGGGCTCGGGCAAGTCAACGCTGATGAACATCATTGGCTGCCTCGATACGCCTACTAAAGGCCAGTACATCCTCAATGGGCAGGATGTGAGCCGGATGAGCGACAACCAGCTGGCCGAAGTGCGTAACAAGGAAATCGGCTTCGTTTTCCAGAGCTTCAACCTGCTGCCCCGCGCCAGCGCCCTCGATAATGTGGCCCTGCCGCTCATCTATGCCGGCCTGAGCAAGCGCGAGCGCACCGAGCGCGCCCTCGAAAGCCTGCGCGCCGTGGGCCTGGCCGACCGGGCCTCGCACCGCCCCAATGAGCTGAGCGGCGGCCAGCGTCAGCGCGTAGCCATTGCCCGCGCTCTCGTGAACAACCCCAGCGTGCTACTGGCCGACGAACCCACCGGTGCCCTCGACTCAAAAACCAGCCACGAAATCATGGACCTGTTTGAGGCGCTGTACGACAAGGGCAATACCATTATTATGGTGACGCACGAAGAGGATATCGCCCGCTACGCCCACCGCATCGTGCGTCTGCGCGACGGGTTGGTGGAAACGGATGAAATCAACCGCGATATTATGAAGCATGCCGTAGTCGGCCACTGAGTTGTGGAACATAACATCATGCAGAGCGCAGCGAAGCATTTTGCCCGCAATAGTAATCGACCTGCAAGGGTGGCTTTTGTTAGTGGTAGCGGGCAAGATGCTGCGCTGCGCTCTGTATGACGGTCAAATAAATTATCAATCAAAATGAAAATCTACACCAAAACCGGCGATAAAGGCCTTACCTCGCTCATTGGCGGCACCCGCGTACCCAAGAGTAGCCTGCGCATTGAGTGCTACGGCACGGTAGATGAGCTGAACTCCCATATCGGGCTGGTGCGCGACCAGGAGGTGAATGCCGGCCGCCGGCCGCTGCTGAAGGAAATTCAGGACCGCCTGTTCACCATCGGCTCGGCCCTGGCCGCCGACCCAGAGAAATCGAAAATGAAGCTGCCCGACCTGCACGCCGCCGACGTGACGCTGCTGGAAGACGAAATGGACCGCCTGAACCTTGATTTGCCCGAGCTGCGCGCCTTTATTCTGCCCGGCGGGCACCCGGCCGTGAGCCACGCGCACGTAGCCCGCTGCGTGTGCCGCCGCGCCGAGCGCCTCGCCATTCACCTGGCCGAGGATGCTTTTGTGGCCGAATTGGTGGTGGTTTACCTGAACCGCCTGTCCGATTTCCTGTTTGTGCTGAGTCGGGCCATGGCCCACGAGCTGGGCGTGGAAGAAGTGACCTGGCAGGCCCGCATGTGAACCCATTCAGGCTCAATGCCTACAGTAAAGTAGTCGTCATGCTTCCGCTACGTACAGCATAACGACCTTTGCCAGCCGTATAATACCCGTTTAATTACCCACACGCTCTCCAATTCCGTACTCGGAAAATCCCACCCACGCGTACCCGTAACCGCTTTCTTATGATAGACACTCTTTCGATTCACACGCAGGTAACCACCGCCCCGCGGCTGGCCTCGCAGGACTTTGGGAACCTCGAATTCGGCAAAGCTTTCGCCGACCACATGTTCGTGGTGGACTACCGCGACGGCGAGTGGCAGGACGCTCAGATTCTGCCGTATGGCGATATCTCGGTGAGCCCCGCCAACTCGACCCTGCACTACGGCCAGGCCATTTTTGAAGGCATGAAGGCCTACCACCAGGCCGACGGCGGTGTGGCCCTGTTCCGCCCCCTCGACAACTGGGCGCGGTTCAATGCCTCGGCCGAGCGCATGTGCATGCCCACCATTCCGGAGGAGTTGTTCATGCAGGGTCTGCGCGAGCTTATCAAGCTTGATGCCGGCTGGGTACCCACGTTTGCGGGCAGCTCGCTCTATATCCGGCCCTTCATGTTTGCCACCGATGGCTTCATCGGCGTGCGGCCTTCGGAGGCGTACCGCTTCATGATTTTCACCTGCCCTGTGGGCCTGTACTACAGCAAGCCGCTACGCGTGCGCTTCGAGCAGAAGTACGTGCGCTCGGCCGAGGGCGGCGCGGGCTACGCCAAAAACGCCGGCAACTACGGCGCAGCCATGTACCCCACCAAGCTGGCCCAGCAGGAAGGCTACAATCAGCTCATCTGGACCGATGCCTCGGAGCACCGCTACGTGGAAGAATCGGGCACAATGAACGCCATTTTCGTGATTGATGGCCGCGTGATTACGCCTGCCCTCAGCACCAGCATTCTCGACGGTATTACCCGTCGCAGCGTACTGCAGCTGGCCCGCGACTTCGGCCTGACGGTGGAAGAGCGCAAAGTGAGCAGCCGCGAAATTATTGAGGCCCTGGAGGCCGGTACGCTGGAGGAAGCCTTCGGCGTGGGCACGGCCGCGACCATTGCGCCCATTGCCGTTATCGGCTACGAGGGCCACGACTACGAGCTGCCCGCTGTGCGCCCCGATGCCTTCTCGAAGCGCGTGGGGGCCACCCTGGATGCCATCCGCACTGGCGAAGGTGCCGACGTGCACAACTGGGTAGCGCCTGTGTAATGTTCCGTGGACTTTACGAGTCCGCACGTAAATGATATTTAAACGACCCACTCGCGGACTCGCAACAGTCCACGGTACTAAAAAAGCCGCTTCCTACCGAAGCGGCTTTTCTTTTTTGCCCCACCTTTGCAGCGCAATTCACCTACCCACCCATCCGCTAACCCGTCCAATACATGACCGTGTCCCTGAAAACCGTTACCCTCGATAGCAAGCACCGCGAGCTGGGTGCCAAAATGGTGCCCTTCGCCGGCTACGACATGCCGGTGCGCTACTCTTCCGACCTCGACGAGCACCACACCGTACGCCGCGCCGTGGGCATGTTCGACGTGTCGCACATGGGCGAGTTTCGCCTGCGCGGCCCCCAGGCCCTCGACCTCATCCAGCGCGTGACCAGCAACGATGCCAGTAAGCTCGCCGACGGCAAAGCCCAGTATTCCTGCCTGCCCAACAACGACGGTGGCATCGTGGACGACCTGCTGGTGTACAAGCTGGCCGATGAGGATTACCTGTTGGTAGTCAATGCGTCCAACATCGAGAAAGACTGGAATTGGATTAAGCAGCACAACACGCAGGGCGTGGAGATGGAAGACATCTCGGACCGCACCAGCCTGTTGGCCGTGCAGGGCCCGAAGGCGCAGGCCGCCTTGCAGTCGCTGACCGATGTGGATTTGAGCACCATCCCGTACTACTCCTTCGTGCAGGGCACCTTCGCCGGTGCGCCCGATGTCATCATATCGGCCACCGGCTATACCGGTGCGGGTGGCTTCGAGCTGTACATTCCCAACGAAAGCGCCGCGATGGTCTGGGATAAAATCATGCTTGCCGGCCAGCCCTACGGCATCAAGCCCATCGGCCTGGGAGCCCGCGACACCCTGCGTCTCGAAATGGGCTACTGCCTCTACGGCAACGACATCGACGACACGACGTCGCCCCTGGAAGCCGGGCTGGGCTGGATTACCAAGTTCGCCAAGGAATTCACCAACTCGGACAGCCTGAAAAAGCATAAAGAAGCCGGCGTGAGCAAAAAGCTGGTGGGCTTCGTGATGGACGGCACCGGCATCCCGCGCGGCCACTATGAGCTAGTGGATGCCGACGGCCAGAAAATCGGCGACGTAACCAGCGGCACGCAGTCGCCCTCGCTCAGCAAAGGCATCGGCATGGGCTACGTGAAAACCGAGCTGGCAGCCCCCGGCACCCAAATTTTCGTGCAGATTCGCGGCAAAAACCTGCCCGCCACGGTAAGCAAGCTGCCGCTGACCAAAGGCACGGAGGAATAGAGTTAAAAGTTAGGAGTTAAGAGTTGACAAAGGACTCTAAGGTCTCCAACGGTCAACTCTTAACCTTTAACTCCTAACTCTTAACTCAAACAGTGCCCAAACTAGATATTTGTTTTTCGCCCGAACTGCTGCCTTTGTATGACCTGCGCGGCAAAGTGGCTGTTATCGTGGATATTCTGCGGGCTTCCAGTACCATTGTTACGGCGCTGGGCGAAGGGGTTACGCACGTTTTCCCGGTGGCTTCGCTGGAAGAATGTGCTGCCTACGGCCAGCAGCACGGCAGCCTGACCGCCGCCGAGCGCGATGGCCTGGCCGCCCCCGGCTTCGACCTGGGCAACTCGCCCTTCGGCTTTCTGGATGCTGCCCGGCCGGTGCGCGGCCGCTCCCTTACCATCAGTACCACCAACGGCACGGCGGCTCTGCGCCGCTCGCTGGCAGCCGAGGCGGTAGTGGTGGGCAGTTTCCTGAATCTGGCCGCTGTGGCCGGTTTTGCCCGCCGCCAGCAGCGCGATGTGCTGGTGGTGTGCGCCGGCTGGAAAGGCCAGTTTTGCCTCGAAGACACTGTGTATGGTGGCGCGCTGGCCGCGCAGCTGGCCCCGGATTTCGACGTGCACGGCTCTGATGCCACGCTGGCTGCGCTGCACCTGTGGGAGCACGGCAAGGCTGATTTGTCCGCGTACTTGCTGCAGTCGGCCCACGTCCGGCGGCTCAACTCGCTGGAAGCCAGCAAGGATTTTGAATTCTGCCTGCGGATTGATTCCTACGCCGACGTACTGCCCGTGTGGCAGGAGGACCGGTTGGCTAACGCTTAGAGGCACATCGTGCTGAGCGTAGCCGCGAAGCATGACGTTTTTTGTATTCGCTTATACTACTTCAGCTTTTCGTTATTCTGGTGGCGCTGGCTGTCGCGCTGGGTTTTCTTGGCCAGGTTGCGGGTCATGGCCTCGGTGAGGTCGATGCCGGTTTGGTTGGCCAGGCAGATGACGACGAACAGCACATCGGCCAGCTCGTCGCCCAGCTCGCGGCCCTTATCCGATTCCTTGAACGACTGCTCGCCATACTGGCGGGAGATGAGGCGGGCCACTTCGCCCACTTCTTCCGTGAGGATAGCCATGTTGGTCAGCTCGTTGAAGTAACGGACGCCGGTGGTCGTAATCCAGGTATCGACGGTTTTCTGGGCTTCTGCGATGGTCATGGGTGCGGGTTGGGGAAAGAGGTTAAGCCGGGGAATCGAGCACGATGGTTACCGGGCCGTCGTTGAGCAGGCGGACTTTCATATCGGCCCCGAAGATGCCGGTGGGCACGGGCCGGCCCAGCTCGGCGGCCACCATCGCCACAAACTGCTCGTATAGCGGCTCGGCCACGGCGGGCGGGGCCGCTCCAATGTAGCTGGGGCGGTTGCCCTTGCGAGCATCGGCCAGCAGCGTAAACTGGCTCACCACCAGAATTTGCCCGCTGATGTCCTGCACGCTGCGGTTCATCTGGCCGTTGTCGTCGCCAAAAATGCGGAGCTGCACCAGCTTGCGGCACATCCAGGTGAGCGAAGCCGTGTTATCGGTAGGGGCGAAGCCGGCCAGCACCAGCAGGCCGGGGCCAATCTGGCCCGTAACCTGGCCCTCAACGGTGACCGAGGCTTCGCTAACGCGCTGAATAACGAGACGCATATTTTCTAAAGTGAAACGGGTAAAGTGGGAAATGAAGCCGAATGTTGCGCCAGGCGTGCCGACCTTCGCGCCAATCCGCCCATGACTACCTCTGCTCCCGCAAATAACGCCCCCTTATCTGCCAGCCGCTGCTGGTGGCTGCTGGGGGCGTTGCTGCTGGTGGCCATCAGCCGGCTTTGGCGGCTACCCGAAACCGGTGGGCTCGACTTCGATTCGGTACACAACTGGCAGATAATTCAGCGGTTGGCGCACGGCGACTTTTCCGAGTTCTTCCATCACGGCAGCCCGGCATTTTCCCTGGTTTATCTGCCGGTAGTTGGGTTCACGCACCGGTTTTTGGCGTTTCAAACCATCAATGCGCTGCTGGGGATAACGGGGCTGGGCTTCTTTGTGGCCTGGGTGAGCCGGCAAGCTAACCTCTCCGGCCCCGAAACGGCGGGCCTGACGTTGCTGGGCGGCACCTCACTGCTGCTCACGTTCTCGGGGCGTGACTTCACCATGAGCTCCCTCAACCTGATTCTATTCACTGGCCTGCTGCGGAGCCACTTGGCGCGTTTGCAGCGGCCACAGGCTGCCTCGCTGCCGCACGTAGCCGCCTGGCTGGCCCTGGGCCTGAGCGTGGACCACAAATTTCTGCTCACCATTCCCATTCTGGCGGTGCTGGAAGTGTGGCAGCGCGATGGCCTGTGGTGGCGGCCCGGCGTGTGGTGGCGGGTGCTGGGCATTCTGGCGCTGCCTTATGTGCTGCTGTGCACGTTGGGGTGGCTGAATGGCCTTCCATGGTACCGCTGGCCGGCTTTCTATGTACTTATTGCCTTTCCCAACACCCCCAACCTGGCGGGCCGGCAAGCCGCCCTGCACCCCGATTTTACCTACTACCTGCGCTACCTGCTCAGCTTTGAATCGCCGCTCCTGCTGCTGGGGCTGGTGCTGGCGGGCGGATTGGTGCTGCGGCAATGGACAGGCCGGTTGCAGCGCCAGGCGCGCACCTGCACGGTGATGCCCTACCTGCTGGTGTGGGCAGCCTTGCTGCTGGCCGGCATGTCGCTGCTGGTGAAAGCGCCCCGGGGACTGTTTTTTGCCTACCTGCCGCTGGCCGCACTGGCCGTGCTGAGCGGCCGGCGCATGCTGCCCGGCTGGGCGCTGGCCGTGGTGCTGCTGGCTGCAGTGGGCCAGAATATTTTCCGTATTCAGCGCGAGCTTTATGCGCCGCTGCCCACGCACTACCCGCAGGTGGCGGCGTGGCTGCGGCAGCACGGGGCCACTCGCGTAGCCAGCACCGTGAGCCTGGGCCTGGCGCCCTATCTCGATAACCAGCAAACCCTGACCGTTATCACCGACGAGCGCGAGCTGCCGGCCCTGCGCCGCCAGGGTGTGCAATACGTGCTGCTCGATGGCTACCGGCATGTAACGGGGGTGGCCCGGTTCGATTCGCTCCAGGCCCAGCGTCCGGTGGCGGGCTGGTCTGAGCCGGCGCTGCAGCAGCCGCTGCTGTTTCTGGAGCATTCCGAATACACGGGGCTGGGCTACGCCGAAACCCTAGCCGCCTGGCAGGCCGCTCGGGCCGACTCACTGCCCCTGCGACTGTACCGGCTGAAATAGAGTGCTTTTCAGGTTGGTGCAGTACCTCGTTCAATCGGCCATACATCAAGCTGAAAGCTGCTTCGGAATGAGTTGGATGTTGTGCCAACGAAAAATCTCCGTGGTTCGGTCCTCAAAGGAGGGCTTAACCACGGAGATTTTTTCGGCTGAATAAATGGGCTCAACCCGTCGTACCAACGCTATTGTGCCGTTGCCGGCAGCTTGTTCACGTCGATGGCCGGGATTTTGGTGCGGTAGGCGCGGTTGAGGGCGGCGATGATGGTATTGGCCAGCAGCCCATTGCCGCGCGGCGTGAGCGTATAGTAATCCAGCGAAAAGAAATTGCCCCGCACCACCTCAGATGAGTATTGTACGCCGGCCACCGAAATAATACCGGCTACCTGATTAAAAAGCAGTACTTCCGAATCCAGCGTGCTTGTGCTGGCCGAAGGGGTGAGGATGGGCAGCTTGTAGATGGTGCTGGCCAGGCGGTCAAGCTCATTGTTGTAGCTACTCATCACCCCCGCAATCCGGCTCAGCTCTTCGGAGTTATCGAGTACGTCGGCGTCGCGCACCGGATTGCGGCTGTCGCGGCCGTAGGGCAGCATCAGCGTCGCGCCGTTCACTACCACGGGCGTAGGGCGGCCAATGCGTGCAATGGCCGTGGCCAGTACATAGTCGCCATTGGTAATGGGCTGGGCCCCACGCAGGCCAATCGGGTCTTCGATATAAATGCGGGCGGTGTCGCCAAAGCTGGCTTGCAGGCGGGCCTGCAGGCCAAGGCCCTGGCCGGCCCGCAAAAACGGTAGGCTCGTGAGTGCCGGCAGCCGGATGATGACACCCGGCTGGCCTTTGGCCGTGAGGCGGTCGAGCACTTTGCGGGCATTGTTTCGCATAACGGTTATGCTGGGCAGCGCGGCCGCGTTGGCTCCGCACTGGCCGCCGCTGCGCACGTAGGGCATCAGGTCGTCGAGGCCCTGGAAGTAGGTGAAGAAGGTGGCTGTGGCGGCCGCATCGGTCACGGCTTGCAGATAGGTACGGCTGTCGGCGGCCGGCAGCAGGCGCTCAAAATAAGGGTTGAAAGGCGTGCCAGGCTTGGCGTTGACCTCGTTGCCCAGGCCCACTATTTCCAGCTGCGCCAGGGTGATGCCGGGAATGCCCAGGTTTTGGGGCAGGGCACTGGCCGTGGCAGCGCGCGCCAGCAGGCGCGTCGTGTCGGGAGTACCGCAGGTACCGGGAGTGATAATGAGGTTGCCCCGGAAGGCCTGCCCGGCCACGCGGGTGGTGCGCGCCAACCCTGAGGCGATAAAATCGACAAAGTTGAGGTAGCCGGTGCCCGAGCCCGCTTCCAGCAGCGGCTGGGTGAAGGCCGCCCCGGCCGAGATGCCCTGAAACTGCTGTGCCAGCAGGTTCGGGAAAGAATACTGTTGGCTGGCGCGGGTGAGGCCGCCCGCGCTCACACCGGCCGTGTAGGTGTCGCCCACGGCCAGGTAGTGGCTCAGGTCCAGGCCAGCGGTGGGAGTAGGGGTATCCTGAGCCGGAGCGCAGGCATTCAGCAGCAACGCGGTGGCGGCCACATAGGCAGCGCGGCCCGGGAGCGTAAAAGAAAAATGCTTCATCGCGGAAATCGAAATCGAAAATGCAGAATGAGGGGGTGCGGAGCCGATAGCAGGCTTAGAAGGCCACCGCAATGCCCATCGAGGCCGTATTGACGGCCATGCGGTAGGTGCCGGCTACATTGGACACCTTCGCGTTGGTGGGGGCCACGCGGGCGGTGCGCAGCTGGCTGTAGTCGAAGGCATAGGCCGCCTCCAGCGCCAGGCGGGAACTGAGCTGGTAGCTCAGGCCGGCCGATATGCCCAGGCGGTTAGCATCGAGGAACTCAGGGTTGATGTACTCGTCGCGCACGGGCGTCTCGTCGTAGTGAAAGCCGCCGAGCACGGTCAGCTTGGGGTTGACCTGGTACTCGGTACCTACCCGAAAGCTCAGGGCGTCTTCGTAGCGGCGCACGCTGCTTTGGGTGCGGGCGGGGGTGTTGCCCGTGGCGGCCACGCTCAGCTTCAGCGAATCGACCGAGCTCCAGCCGCTCAGCGAGAAATCGAAGGTGAGTAGCAATTTCTTGGTGATGCGGTCGGCGATGCCCACAGAAAGTGTGCTGGGCATGGTAATGCGCGTGGTGAAGGCCGACGCGGCCGGGGCCAGGCCGGCATCGCGGGCGGGCACGCCGGTGGTGGTGAGGGTGCCGTTGTTCATTTTCAGCTGCACGCTGCTGCGGTAGCTGATGCCGAATGACAGTTTGTCGCCGCTGCGGCCGTACAGGCCCGCGTTCACCCCAAACCCCGAGCCGCTGGTGCTAAGCTGGGTCTGGGCCGCTTGGTCGTCGTACTGGCCCAGGGCGCTGCGCTGGCTGTACTTGCCAAACGCGTACACAAAGCCCACGCCGGCGCTAAAGTTGTCGTTGAGCCGGATGCCCACCGTGGGCTGCACAAAGTAGGTATTGAGCTGGCTTTCCTGAATCACGGAGCGGCCTTCCCAGGTGCTGGGCCACTTGGTGTGGTAGCCGTAGGGAGTGGTGACGGCCAGGCCCAGGGCCACGCGCTTGTTTAGGGCGTGGGTGGCGTAGAGGTAGCCGCCGGGCTGCACCACCAGGTCTTGGTCGGTGCGCTGGTAGGTGTCCTGCCCCACAAAGGAAGCGCGCCGTATCTGGCCCATGCCCCCAATGCTGATGCGGGTGAGGGAGTCGGCCCACTGGCCCAGCAGGCCGGGATTGGTGCTCAGGCTGGCAATGCTGTTGATGTAGGCCGTGCTGGCCCCGCCCAGGCCCAGTACCCGGGCACCCTGCGGGCCGCTGTCATATCCGCTGGCCAGGGCCGACGAAGCCGTTAATTCACAGAAGACAGGAATTAGAAAAAGAAGAGGTTGGCGCATACGGGCGGTTTTGCGGAAAATTGGGAAACAAATGTACACAGCCAGCCGGTAGCAGCCCAGCCCCCGGCCTGTGGCCCACATTAAGAAATGAAATGCGACCACCACTGCCACAGTCGCGCCGGGCTGCTCTGCGCAGGTGCTGTGAAGTGCTCAAGCCCAGGGCAGAGTGTTTGGAAGAGCGGGTTTTAGTTCGGCAAAAAGCTGGCTGGCGGCGCAGGGATTTTTTCAGCGCTTCACCCCCAGGCTGTCTAGCCGGTGCTGGTAGCGACGCGCATTGAGCTTGTGCTGGGCGTAGGTTTCGGCGAAGTCGGAGAAGCCGCTGCCGTCGGGCCGGGCGCAGAAGAACAGGTTCTGGTTGTGCGCCGGCTTGAGCACGGCCAGCAGCGAGCCCGGCAGGGGCGTGGTGATGGGGCCGGGCGGCAGGCCTTTGTGCCGGTAGGTGTTGTAGGGTGAGTCCACTTTTTTGTCCACGTTCAGCACGCGCTTGCGGGTGCCCAGGCCGTGCAGGGGCCAGAGCAGGGTGGGGTCGGCCTGCAGGGGCTGGCCGTTGCGCAGGCGGTTGAGGTACACGGCGGCAATGAGGGGCTTGTCGGTGGGCTGGGCCGTTTCGCGCTGCACAATGCTGGCCAGCACGCTCACCTGGGTGCGCGTCATCTTCAGCGAATCGGCCCGGGCCTGCCGCTCCGGCCGCCAGAATCGGCGGTAGCGGGCGGCCACCGAATCAAGAAAAATCGGGGCACTGGTGTTCCACAGCAACCGGTACTGCCCCGGGATAAACATGGTGCGAATGGTGCAGGTGTCGAGATGGTAGCGGCGTTGCAGGCCCTCGTTATCGCCCAGCAGCAGCTCCAGCTTAAAAGAGTCGGTCTCGAGCCGGCCGCATACTTTGCGCGGCAGCTGGTCGAGGTAATGAAAGGGCTTTAGCTCAAACTTCACCGTATCCTGCCGGCCAAACAGCAGCATCTTTACCAGGTCGATATTACCCATGCCGGGGTCCAGCCGGTAGCGGCCGGGCAGTATGTGGGTGGGGTAGTCGTGGTGCTCGGCCACCCAGCGGAAGGTGGTCGGTTCCAGCAGCAGCTCATGCTTTTGCAAAGAGTCAAGCACCGCCGCATAGCCTGTACCGGTGCGGATGTAGAGGTAGGCCGGGCCTTCGGCGAAGGCTGTGACGTTGGGGCGGTAGGCCACGCGCCAGACCGTGTAGCCGGCGGCGGATGCAAGCAGGGCCAGCAGCAGGAAGTAGGGAAGCAGGCGGCGGGAGCGGGGGGGCAAATGCGTCGGGGCGTGGTGAGGGGTAAAGTTAGGGCCTTGACGCCCTCCGCGTCGGCCTCACCCCCTAGCCCCTCTCCACCGGAGAGGGGCTAGGGGGTGAGGCCGACGCGGAGGGCCACCTACCCCGCCACCAGCTCCGCCACGGCCGCCTCAAACGCGGCGCGTTCGGCCAGCCGCACAATTTCCGTCGGGGCCGCCGCGCGCGACTCGCAGTCGACAATCGGGCAGCGCTCGCAGGTCTCGTTCACGATGCGGAAGGGCAGGGCCGGGTCGGCCAGGAAGCGGATGTGGGACTTTAGGTTGTCGTCGCAGCGCAGGCCCACGGTCACGCTTAGGGCCACCTGGGTGGGAGTGCCGGCACGGGCCAGCGTGAAGCAGAGGTACTCATCCTCGGTGCCGAAATAGCGGGATTTTTGCGCGCCGGCCATCGTCACGGGGGCGTCGTCGGTGTCGGGCAGGGGCAGGGCGCGGGCCTCGTCGAGGAGGCGCAGGCTCACCCAGCGGCGGCAGTAGTGCTCATTCAGCTCGTTGCCGTGGGGGTTGTGCAGGCGGGCCAGGTGCAGCTCTTTAGTCAGTTCGTAGGGCGCGGTGGCGTCGGTCTGGTCGAAGCGCAGGAAGAACAGGCTCTGCAGTCCGAAATGCCGCGGCAATAGGGTGGTGAGGCGCTGCATAAACATTTCGGGGCTCACGTCGTACTGCGTCATCAGGTTCAGCAGCAGCTCGGGCTGCCACTTTTTGGCCCCGAAAAACTTCTTCACGTCGCGCAGTAGGCTTTCCTCTTCCATCAGCAGCGCCCCGGCAAAGTAGGAGGCCTTAAAGTTATTCAGGACCTCATCGAAGGAGCTCACCTGCAGGCTACTGCTCACGTAAGGCCGCTCCGTCAGCTTCAGGTAGTTGAAGGCCACTTCGCGGCCTAGTACGAACGCCTGCTGGCCCCGGCTCAGGCCCGGCCGCAGCAGCAGGCGTTTGGTTTTGGGCTGGAAAACCGACCGCAGCCGGGCCTGGGTGGCCACGGCGTGCCGGCCCAGCGTTTCGCGGTCCAGCGTGTAGCCGTATTCCCCGGTTAGCACGCGCTCCAGCTGGCTGAGGTCGAACGGCGCGGCGGTGCTCAGCTGATGGCTGCCCACGAAGGCGCGCACGTCCTGCTCCAGGTCTTCGAAGTAGTTGTCGTGCATCTCCTGAAACGAGCGTAGCGCGGCCAGAAACAGGTGTTCCTGGCGCATCTCGTAGTTGCGCGCAATCTCGAAGATGGTGCTGATGAAGGCATTCATCCGGGCCGGGGCGTTGGCAATCAGCTCGATAATGCGGGTGGGCTCCAGGCCGTACATCTCCAGCGGAAACTCCTTCAGCATCTTGGAGTTCAGCAGCTCACCGATGGGCTCCAGGCGGCGCGGGAGCTCCAGTGAAGTCAGCTGGTCGTAGCGCACGTCCAGGGCCTTGCTTAGGCTCAGAATCTTGTCGGCCTTGGGGTACTTCTTGCCCTTCTCAATCTCGTTGAGGTAGCTCACCGAGACATCGCAGACCCGCGCCAGCTCGGCCGGGCTCAGGCTGCGCTCCTGCCGCAACTCGCGCAGCTTCAGACCAAAAATGAGGCGAACGACCTGGCCGTGATTGAGCATTTTTTGACTTGAAAATGTGGGGATTTGAAAATGCGAGAAATTTCTTTTGGTTGGATTGGCAAACGCCTGCCGCCGTAAAAAGCCGTTTCAAGCCGTTAAGAAACCGTTTCGTGACGAAGCCAGCTTTCTAACAAAGGTAAGCGAGGAAGCAAATTTTCTGATTTTAGCGAATATTCGCTAGATATTTAAATTCGCTTTACTATGTTTGTGTCGGTTGTCATGCACCAGCCGCGAGAGGAAGACTGAACGAAGTCGTTTTCTCATTTCCACCTTCTCACATTAAAAAAATGACCTTCACCGACGTTGCCCCCACCCCAGCGCCCACCTACCTCACTCCCGAGCGGGTGAAAGTCATCGGCGCATACTCACCGGCGTTTGCCGAAATCCTCACGCCCTCGGCCCTGGCCTTCGTGGCCGAGCTGCACCGCCGCTTCGACCACACGCGGCAGGCCCTGCTGGCCCGCCGCACCGAGCGCCAGGCCGATTTTGAGGCCGGCATCCTCCCGGACTTTCTGCCCGAAACCCAGCGCATTCGCGACCAGGACTGGACCGTGGCCCCGTTGCCCGAAGACCTGCTCGACCGCCGCGTGGAAATCACTGGTCCCGTGGAGCGGAAGATGATTATCAATGCGTTGAATTCCGGCGCCAGCGTGTTCATGGCCGACTTAGAGGACTCCAACGCGCCCACCTGGAACAACGTCATCGAGGGTCAGATTAACCTGCGCGATGCCGTGCGCCGCACTATTTCGCTCAGCACGCCTACGAAAGAGTATAGCCTGAACGAGAAAACGGCCGTGCTTATGGTGCGCCCACGGGGCTGGCACCTGGTCGAGAAGCACATCCTAATTGATGGCGAGCCCATCAGCGCCTCGCTGCTCGATTTCGGCCTCTACTATTTCCACAACGCCCACGAGCTGTGCGCCCGGGGTACGGCCCCGTACTTCTACCTGCCCAAGCTCGAAAGCCACCTCGAAGCCCGGCTGTGGAACGACGTGTTCGGCTTCGCGCAATGGTCGATGAAACAGCCGAAATGCGTCATCAAAGCCACTGTTTTGATTGAAACCCTACCGGCCGCCTTCGAGCTGAATGAAATCCTGTACGAGCTGCGCGAGCACAGCGCGGGCCTGAACTGCGGGCGCTGGGACTACATTTTCAGCTACATCAAGCGCTTGGGCCTGAACCCGGATTTCCGCCTGCCCAACCGCGCCGAGGTGACCATGACGGTGCCCTTCATGGCCGCCTACTCGGCGCTGGTGGTGCAAATATGCCACCGCCGGGGCGTGCACGCCATCGGCGGTATGGCCGCCCAGATTCCCATCAAAAACGACCCCGCCGCCAACGATGCGGCCCTGGAAAAGGTGCGGCAGGATAAAATTCGCGAAGCCACCAACGGCCACGACGGTACCTGGGTGGCCCACCCCGGCCTGGTGCCGGTGGCGCTTGAAGTCTTCAACCGCCTCATGCCCGGCCCCAACCAAATCGAGAACAAGCGCCTGGATGTGCACGTAACGGCCGCCGATTTGGTGAAAGCGCCCACCGGCAGCATCACCGAGGATGGTCTGAAGCTGAACATCGACGTGGCCATTCAGTACCTGGCCTCCTGGCTGGGCGGCAACGGCTGCGTGCCGATTTACAACCTGATGGAGGACGCCGCCACGGCCGAAATCAGCCGGGCGCAGGTGTGGCAGTGGCTGCACACGCCGGGTACCGTGCTGGCCGATGGCCGCCCCGTCACCACGGAGCTGTACCGTGGCCTGGTGCCCGGGCAGCTGGAAAAAATCAAGGCGCAGGTAGGGGAGGAGGCCTACTCAACAGGTCATTTCGTGAATGCCGCCCGGCTTTTTGATAAACTGGTGATGAGCGAGCAGTTCATCGAATTCCTGACCGTGCCGGCCTACGAGCAACTGGCGTAAATACGCAGTAGCGTGGACTCGCAAAGTCCACGCTACATCCCACTTCCGAACTCCCAAAAAAGCCGCCCGATGGGCAGCCCAGTACCTCTTTGCCCAAACCCAACCCACCACCAACCTAATCCCAAGCCCCATGAAGACCAAACCCCAACGCGCCGCCGAAATCGCCCTCGACTGGGCCCACAATCCCCGCTGGATTGGCATTCAACGCCCTTATTCGCCCGAGGATGTGGTGAAGCTGCAGGGCTCCGTGCACATCGAATACTCGCTGGCCCGCCAGGGCGCCGAGCGGCTCTGGGACCTGCTGCACACCCGCGAGTACGTGGCCGGGCTGGGCGCGCTCACCGGCAACCAGGCCGTGCAGGAAGTGCAGGCGGGCTTGCTGGCCATCTACCTCAGCGGCTGGCAGGTGGCGGCCGATGCCAACGGTGCCGGCCACATGTACCCCGACCAGAGCCTGTACCCCGTGGACAGCGTGCCGGCCGTGGTGCGCCGCATCAACAACGCCCTGCTGCGCGCTGACCAGATTCAGCACCTCGACGGGCGGAGCGACATTCACTACCTCGCGCCCATCGTGGCTGATGCCGAGGCGGGTTTCGGGGGTAATCTGAATGCTTTCGAACTGATGAAGATGATGATTGAGGCCGGGGCTGCTGGCGTGCATTTCGAAGACCAACTCTCATCGGCCAAGAAGTGCGGGCATTTGGGCGGTAAAGTGCTGGTGCCCACCCAGGAAGCCATCAACAAGCTGGTGGCCGCCCGCCTGGCCGCCGATGTGATGGGCGTGCCCACGCTCATCGTGGCCCGCACCGATGCCGACGCCGCCGACCTGCTCACCGCCGATGTGGACCCCCGCGACCAACCCTTCATCCTGCAGGAAGCCGAGCGCACCAACGAAGGCTTCTACCGCGTTCGCTGCGGTATTGAGGCCGGTATTGCCCGTGGCCTGGCCTATGCGCCCTACGCCGACCTCATCTGGATGGAAACCTCGCACCCCGACCTGGACGATGCCCGCAAGTTTGCCGAAGCCATTCATGCCCAGTTCCCCGGCAAGCTGCTGGCGTACAACTGCTCGCCGTCGTTCAACTGGGCTTCGAAGCTGAGCGTGGAGCAGATGGAAACCTTCCGGGAGGAGTTGGCCGCTATGGGCTACAAGTTCCAGTTCATCACGCTGGCTGGTTTCCACGCCCTCAATACCAGCATGTTCGAGCTGGCCCAGGCCTACCGCCAGCGCGGTATGGCCGGCTATTCGGAGCTGCAGGAGCGCGAATTCGCCCTGGCCAAAGACGGCTACCAGGCTGTCAAGCACCAGTCATTCGTAGGCACTGGCTATTTCGATGCCGTGCAGAACGTGGTGACCAGCAACCAGACCAGCACCGCCGCCTTGGTGGGCAGCACCGAGGAGGCGCAATTCTAAGTACTGGCGCAGAAGTAACCGTATTCGAGTCGGACCGGTTGAAGCACCAGCGATTTCGGTTTAACGACAGCCGGTCCGACCGCCTAGGACGGTCGGACTGGAGAATACGCTTCATAAAAAAGGCTTGCCGTCAGGCAAGCCTTTTTTATGAAAACCTGATTTAAAACTGGCGCGAAAAGACGACTACAAAATCCGTGAAATCCGCTAAAATCCGCGCTAATCCGTGGTCTAGAATAGCTGCTCAATCGACGCGTAATCCTCGCCGTGCTTCTCAGCCGAACCCTTCAGCAGCTGCTGCTGCCAAGGGCGCAGGGCGGCTTCGGTGCCCAGCTCGATGATGTCGGTGATGAGGCGGTTGCTGAGGACCATGTTGGCCATGGTGCTGCCGTGGTCGGTGGTAAGGTGGCCTTTTAGGGCCATAAGCAGGGCTTCGCGGGCATCGGCACGGGCGGCGGCGGGGCCGTTGAGGCGGCGGCGGAACGGAAACTTACGCTGCTCGAGCGGCAGCGGCGCATCGGGCTCCAAGTCGGTGGTGCCGATGGCGAGGAGCTGCTCGGCGTAGGGCGAGCGTTTCAGCTCGGGGTGCAGGCCGTTGGCGGTGCGCAGCTGGAGCGCGGTTTCGAGCGGATTGCGGGCCAGCTCGGCCAGCCGGTCGTTGCTGAGAACGTGGTAGGGCGGGCGGTCGAGCTGCCGGGCCACGGTATCGCGCAGCATAAACAGCTCCCGGAACATGGGCATTTCCTGGGCCGAAATCTTATACTTAGCGGCGTTGCGCGACCACGGGCGCGGGTCGTCGCGGCCGTAACGCACGGCTTCGAGGGCCAGGTTTTCCTGGGCGGCCCAGTCGGCACGGTCCAGCTCGGTGAGGCGGGCACTGAGGCGGTCGGTGAGCTCGAAGAGATAGAGTACGTCGTTGGCGGCGTATTCCTTTTGGGCTTCGGTGAGCGGGCGCTTCAGCCAGTTCGACTTCTGCTCGCCTTTGTCGACTTCGAAGCCCAGTTCGGCCTGAATAAGGCGGCCCAGCGAAATATTATTATCCTCAGCAGCCAGCAAAGTAAACTGAACGCTGGTGTCCACAATGGTGCGGCAATTAACGCTGAATACCTCGTCAAGCAGCAGAATATCTGACTTGCAGGAGTGGAACACTTTGGCCACGGCCGGGTCGCGGAGCACCGCAAATAGTGGTTCCAGGTCGGCTGCCATGTCAGGCAGGGGCAAAGGGTCAATCAGATACACTTCAGTACCGTCAAATACCTGAATAAGTGCTAGATGGCGCCCGTAACGGTGGCGCATGTCGTCAAATTCCAGGTCGATGCCGATGCGCGGCAAGGTGGCGAAATGTGCGGCGGCGGTAGCAATAGCGTCGGCCGTGGTGAGGTAATGAATGGTTGGCATTGAGGCAAAAAGGGAGTCAGCGAGGCTGGCACTGAGGACAGCACAAGGTTGAGACAGCAAAGGTAGCAGGTATGGCAGTGCCCAACGGAGTAGGGGCTATCCCAATAAAAAACTATTGGAGGAGAAAGGTGTGTAATTATATTTGTTTCAACATCGTGTAGTTGGAGTTAAACTCAATTCATCACTCCGGGTCAACTATTGCGTTTTTTTTAACAAAACGTTTGAAGCACGGTTTTGTCATTTTTTTCGGATTCATTAATCACCATTCAACACGGACATGAAACAAAGTTTATTCGTCCCCATAAGACCAGCCATGATAGCGGCGGCTTGTCTGCTATCGGCTCCGGCCTGGGCGCAGTCGGTGGCCATTAGTGGCCACGTTACCGGCTCCGATGGTGGTGACCTGCCTGGTGCCACCATTCTGGAGCGCGGTACTACCAATGGGGTGAGCACCGGGGCCAACGGTGCTTTCAGCCTGAGCGTGAAGCCAGGTGCTACGCTGGTTATCAGCTCGGTGGGCTACACGGCGCAGACTATTGCGGTGGGCAGCCAAACGGCTATCAACGTGACGCTGGCCGTGGCGGCTACGCAGCTGAGCGAAGCGGTAGTAGTAGGCTACGGCACCCAGTCTAAAACCGACCTCACCGGTTCCGTGGCTACGGTTTCGTCCAAGGAAATTGCCAACACGCCGGTTACGTCGTTCGAACAAGCCATTCAGGGCAAGGCGGCCGGCGTATTTATTGAGAACGGCAGCGGCAAGCTGGGCCAGGCCGTGAAGGTGCGCGTGCGCGGCACTACATCGGTGAGCGGTGATACGCAGCCGCTGTACGTGATTGATGGCATCCCCATTACCTCGGAAGACCAGTCGGGCACCTCGGCCCCTACTAACCCGATTGCCGACCTCAACCCCAACGACATCGAGTCCATCAGCATTCTGAAGGATGCCTCGTCGTCGGCCATTTACGGTTCGCGCGGGTCCAACGGTGTTATCCTTATCACCACCAAGCACGGCAAGAGCGGCCCCACCAAGTTCAACCTGGGCTACCAGACTGGCGTTAGCGAGCCTACCCGCAAAAAGTCGTATCTGAACTCGGCCGACTACGTGATGCTGGAACGCGAAGCTGCCGCGAACGAAAACGTGCGCGACCCTTCGTTCGATTACGTGGCCTACACTGAGGCCCGCCTGCGCCGCTTTTCGGCCGGCAACGATGACTACAAGACGGCGGCCGTGAACACCAACTGGCAGAACGAAGCCTTTCAGCGGGCTCCCTTCAGCCAGTATGACCTGGGTGCCAACGGCGGCGACGAGAAAACCCGCTTTTACATTGCCGGCAACTATACCAACCAGAAGGGCATCCTCATCAACAACAAGTTTGAGAAGATGAGCGCCCGCATCAACGTGGACCACAATGCCAGCAAGCGCCTGACCCTGGGCGTGAACATTAACCTGGCCCGTACCAAAAACAACCGCCTCGACAACGACAACTCCTTCGGCACGCCGCTTCAGCTGGTGGCCTTGTCGCCCATCACACCCCTCATCGACCCCCGCACGGGGCTGCTGAGCGGGGCGCTGGACCCGGCCACCGGCCAGCCCAACACCAACTTTCCGGTGTACTACAACCCGCTGCTGAGCGTGGAAAACGCCTCGTTTGTGACCACGGTATACCGCACGGTGGGCAACGTGTACGGGCAGTTTAAAATCGTCGATGGCCTCTCATTCCGCAGCGAGCTGGGCATGGACCTGCTGAACCAGAACGAGACTTCTTATCAGGGCCGCCTCACGGCCCGCAACACCGACTTCACCAGCAACGGCAACGGCTACAACGCCTATGTGCAGAACAACCGCTTCACAACCAACAACTTTCTGACCTACCAGAAGCGCTTTGCCGAGCTGCACTCGGTGGAGGCCGTGGTGGGTACGTCGTACGAAGAGCGGCGCATCAACAGCAACAGCGTGTCGGGCCAGCAGTTTCCGAGCGATGCCTTCAAGTACATCACCAGCGCTGGTTTGATTAACGCCGGTTCGTCGCGCAGCACGGGCAGCACGCTGGTTTCATACTTCGCCCGCGTCAATTACGCCTTTGCCAGCAAGTACCTGCTCACCCTGAGCGGCCGCGTTGACGGTTCGTCGCGTTTCGGCAAAAACAATCCCTATGGTTTCTTCCCGGCTGCTTCGCTGGGCTGGGTAGTTACCGATGAAGCCTTCCTGCACGACCAGAAAGTGCTGAGCCTGCTCAAGCCGCGCGTCAGCTTCGGCAAAACCGGCAACCAGGGCTTCGGCGACTTCATATCTCGTTCCCTGTACTCGGGTGGCTCCTACGCGGGCGGCCCCACCATCCGGCCCGACCAGACGCTGGGTAACCCCGACCTGAAGTGGGAATCGACCACGCAGGCCGACGCCGGCCTCGAATTCGGCTTCCTCGATAACCGCATTACCGGTGAGGTGGATGCCTACCTGAAAAAGACTACCGGCCTGGTGCTGGCGGTGAACACCCCCAGCGTCACGGGCTACACCAGACAGTTCCGCAACGTGGGCAGCCTCGAAAACAAGGGCCTGGAATTCTCGCTGACTACCCGCAACGCGGTGGGTGCCTTCGCCTGGACCACCACCTTCAACGCGGCCACCAACCAGAACAAAATCACGAACCTGGACAAGCAAATCCTGAACGGCGGCTACGTGAACCGCGCCGTAGAAGGCCAGCCCATCGGCGTGTTCTACACTGTGGAATACGCTGGGGTAGACCGCGCCAACGGCGATGCCCTGTACTGGAAGAATAAGACGAACGACGACGGCAGCACAACCATTGACCACAGCGCTGGCACGACCAGCAACTACAACGATGCCAACCGCGTGGTAGTGGGCAACCCCAACCCGCGCTGGGTGGGCGGCGTAACCAATACCCTGAGCTACAAAGGTGTGGAGCTGAATTTCACGTTCCAGGGCGTGTTTGGTAACAAGATTTTTGACGGTGGCGGGCAGTACCAGGCCGCCAATGCCAGCAACGGCTTCGACAACCAGACCACCGACCAGCTGAACCGCTGGCAGAAGCCCGGCGACATCACCAATGTGCCCCAGGCCCGTCTGTTTGAGGGCAACGGCACCGCCAACTCGACTCGCTACCTCTCCAACGGCGACTACGTGCGCCTGAAGACGACCACGCTGAGCTACACCCTGCCCGCCGCCGTTGTGGGCAAGGCCATGCTTGAGCGCGTGCGCATCTACCTCACTGGTGTCAACCTGCTCACCTTCACGCCCTACAAGGGCTGGGACCCGGAAGTGAACGCCGACTACCAAGCTAGTAACATTGGCCAGGGCAACGACTTCTACTCGGCCCCGCAAGCCCGCACCTACACCGTGGGCATCAATGTGGGCTTCTAAGCCCGGGCTCTTTTCCTCACTTCCGACAGTTCGAACTATATGAAAAAGGTATTTTATCCCCTGGCCCTGGCTGCCGGCCTCAGCGCGGCAATGCTGAGCGGCTGCGGCAAGCGCCTCGATGTGGCCCCCGTGAACTCGGTGCCCGCCGAAACGGCCCTCAACAACTCCAACGACGTGGAAACGCTGCTGAAAGGCGGCTACGAGCTGGCCGGCGACCAGTACCTCTACGGCGGTGGCTTCCAGTACTACTCCGATTTCTTGGGCGACAACGGCGAAATTCAGTTTGGCGGCACCTACAGCCAGCCGAAAGAGATTTTCAACAAGCGCATTCTGGTGAATAACTCCTTCGTGTCCTTCACCTGGATTAATGCGTACCGCACCATCAACGTGGCCAACACGGTGCTGGCCAACCTTGGCAAAGTAACCGCTACCAAGGCCGATGCCGTGGCCGGTGGGGCCAAGTTTCTGCGCGGTTCGCTGTATTTCGACCTCGTGCGCCTCTATGCCCGCGCCTGGAACGACGGCACGCCGGCCAGCAACCCCGGCGTGGTGCTGGTAGTTACCCCCACCGACCCTAATAACCCCGCCAATGCCCTCACGGTGACGGGCTTGGCTAAGCGCAACTCGGTGGCCGAGATTTACACCCAGGTTATCAAGGACCTGCTGGATGCCGAGCGTCAACTACCCGCCTCCAACGGCGTATTTGCTACCAGCGCGGCCGCTTCGGCCATGCTCTCGCGGGTGTACCTGCAGCAGGGCCGCTACGCCGATGCCGCCGCCGAGGCCAACAAGGTAATTCAGACCGGCAGCTACTCGTTGGTACCCCGCTACGCTGATGAGTTTGCCAATAAGGCCAACACCAGCGAAAGCATATTCGACGTTCAGCTCACCACCCAAAGCGGTACCAACGACCTGAATACGTTCTACTCCAGCAACGGCCGGGGCGATGTGGCCGTGCTCGATTTGCACCTGGGCCTCTACAATGCGGCCGATGACCGCCTGAACCTGTTCGACACCAGCAACGGCCCCGACGCGGCGCTTACCCTGAAGTTCGACAACATTCACGGCAACATTCACCTCATCCGTCTGGCCGAAATGTACCTCACCCGTGCCGAGGGCAACTTCCGTGCTAATACCACACTGGGTGCTACTCCGCTGGCCGATGTGAACCGCGTGCGGGCCCGCGCAAAACTGCCGGCCCTCACTACACTCACGCTGCCTGCTATCCTGAGTGAGCGGCACCTGGAGTTGGCTTTCGAAGGCTTCCTGCTGCACGACCTCAAGCGCAACGCCGCGTCCGTTGGCAGCCTGCCCTACAGCTCGCCTAAGCTGATTTTCCCCATCCCCCAGCGCGAGCGCGACCTGAACGCCAACCTGCAACAGAACGACGGCTACTAAACTGCCCACGTTTTCATCTACAAAAAAAGCCCTGGCACACTGCCAGGGCTTTTTTTGTAGATGCAGATATGGTGCTACTTATCGCCAATCAGCAGCTGCGGCGTAGCGCCACGCCCGCCGCCCATGATGATAACCTTGGCATTGGGCGAAGTGGCAATAGCTTGGTTGGCCTTGATGGTTTCGTACTGCAGCAGCTTGTCGCTCAGCTCGGTGTTCACAATCCGCTGGTAGTCAGCAATGCCCTGGGCTTCCACGCGCTTGCGCTCGGCTTCCTGCTTTTCCTTTTGCAGCACAAACTGCATTTTCTGCGCATCCTGCTCGGCCGAAATCTTGCTTTCGATGCTGCGTTTCACCGACTCGGGCAATTGAATGTTGCGGATAAGCAGCTGGTCGAGCTGCAGGCCGTTGGTGCGAAAATCCTTTTCGATGGCGGCCAGAATGCGCGTCTGGAACTCCTCGCGGCGCGTGGAGTACAGCGCCACGGCATCGTAATAAACTGCGTTGTCGCGGATGCGGGTCCGCGAAATGGCCCGTACAATCTTGTCCTGGTAGTCCTCGCCAATGGTGGCCAGGATTTTGGGGGCCTGAGCCGGCAGTACGTGGTAAAGCACAGTGAGGTCGATAATCACTTCCAGGCCGTCGGCCGAGAGGACGCGAATGGCGTCGTCGCCCGCCTGGGAGCCCTCGCCGTGCTGCGCCGACATGGTGTAGTTCTGCGTGCGGGTGTCGAAGCGGGTCACGTCCACCAGCGGGTTCACCGTGCTCAGGCCGGGTTGCAGCACCCGCTTTTGCACCTGCCCAAACAGCGTTTGCACGCCCACTTGGCCCACTCCGACCTGCACGATGGTGCTCAGGGCCAGCCCCAGAATCAGAAACGCGCCGCCCAGGAAAATGAGGCCGCCGCGCAGGCGCTCCAGCCGCTCGGAGAAGCGGCTGGCATTCAGCCCCAGTACCAGAATAATAAAACCAAGAATGGAAAGTGCCATGGGCAGGGGTTAAGAAATGGGGATGGATTGGTAATACTCCGAATAAAAAATGTGGTTTACTCGTCCTCGTCGGAGTCTAAATCGAGGGTGCGGGCCAGGTCCACGCCTTCCTGCGCCACTGCTTCGAGCACTTCGGGTGCGTCGGCATCCAGCGTGCGGCCGAAGAGGTTGAGCAGCTCTTCGCCTTCTTCGTTCACATACAGGTTTTCGTAGAGGCGGTCGAACAAGCGCGCCTCGCGGCCGATAATGCGGTCGATGTCCTCGGGCGAGTGGGCCTCGTTCAGGGCGCGGTGCAGCACATCAAGCACCTGGCGGCTCTCGTCGTGGTCGCCCAGCTCCGATACTAGTTTGAGCAGGCTCAGGGCCAGGCCCAGGCGCACCTGCTCGAAGCGGAAGGGCAGCTGCGCGGGCGGGGCTTTACGCATCAGGTCGTAGGCCTGCAACGCATTGGGGGTGAGATAATACTTCACGTCGTTGGGCGCGGTGAAGGCGAGGTGCAGCAGTTGTTCGTAAGGCGTCATAAAGCGAAGGCGGAATCCGTAGTCGAAACACGGCTCGGTACGGTGCGTAAGCAGAAAGCCGAAAGGTACGTGCTGATAACAGCCCAGAAGCTGAATCGCCGCGCGTGGCTCATCATTACACCCTTATTCCTTTTTTATTCGATGACGCATAAATCAAAATGGCTGATTTTTGCCCCGCTGGGGCTGGCTACCATTGGCGCGGGCGCCAGCATGGTGCACTGGGCCGGCAGCCTGAAAGACCAGCGCCAGCCCGCTTCAAAGTGGCTGGCTGCCGGCACGGCGGCCTTGGTAGTGCTCAACTCGGGCCTCAGCCTGTTTGGGCGCAGCATCGTAGAAAAAGTGCTGCACGAAGTGCGCGAAAAGCCCAGCGCGGAGTAGCCCTTTCGCTTCGCAAGCGGGCAAGAAAAAACCCTGGCCTTGGCCGGGGTTCTTCTTGCTGGAAAGCGGAAAGGAACAGTTCTTGGAAAGGACTATTCGGTTTTGGCTTCTGCCTTTTGAGTAGCTTTTACCGTTTTTTTGCCTACTTTTTGGGTGCCGCGTTTCACAGCGCGGCCGGTTTTGCGCGCGCCGCGCTTGATGGCGCTACCCGTTTTGTGGGCCACGTTGCCGGCGGCATCTTTTGTGTTGTCAAGGGCTTGGCCAACGTTGGTTTTGCCGGTTTTGGTTACCACTTTGGTGGTGCCATTGTCGCGCACTTTCACTTCCGTAGAAGGAGTGGTTTGCGCAAAAGCAGCAGTAGCAAAAGCGGAAAATGCGAGCAATAGGGTTATTTTTTTCATCAGAGTCAGGAGAAGGAAAAAGGGTTGTGAGGGGTTTGTACGCTCCCTACGGGCAAAGGTTGGTGCAAGGGGTATGCCGCAGTTGGGCCAGTCCCTGAAAACCGTTTTTTGCTTCCCTCACGGCAGCAGCAGCGAGCTGTCGCCGTAGCTCAGAAACCGGTAGCCATGGCTCAAAGCATGCTCATATACTGTGCGCCAGCCGGGGCCCAGCAGTGCTGCTACCAGCAGCAGCAACGTGCTTTCGGGCTGATGAAAATTGGTGATAAGCCCATCGACCAGCCGGAACTGGTAGCCGGGCGCAATCAGCAGCCGCGTGCTGGCCTGCAGGGTATCGGTGCCCGTGGCTTCGAGGTGCTGGAGTAGGGCCGTAAGAGCCATTTCGGGGCTGATACGGGCCGCTGCGCCGGCCATTTCGTAGGGTTGCCACTGCGCTACCAGCAGCTCAGTCGCGGGGGCTGGGGCTGGGTCGGTAGCATCGGCGGCGGCGTGCAGCAGGCCCACACCCAGCCAATACAGGGTTTCCAGGGTGCGCAGGCTGGTGGTGCCCACGGCAATCACCGGCCGGGGCCGATGGGCCAGCAGCTGGCGCAACAGTCCGGCCGTGACCAGAATGGGCTCGGTGTGCATGGGGTGGTCGGCCATGTGGTCGGCCTTCACGGGCTGGAACGTGCCGGCCCCTACGTGCAGCGTAACGTGCCCCGTGGCAAAGCCTTTTTCCTGTAGCTCAGCCAGAATTTCCGGGGTGAAGTGCAGGCCAGCGGTGGGGGCGGCCACGGCCCCTTCGGTGGCGGCATACACGGTCTGGTAGCGCACGGCATCGGTAGCGGTGTCGGGTCGGTCGATGTAAGGCGGCAGGGGCAGGTGGCCGGCGGCACGCAGCACCTCGGCAAAAGGCAGCTCGGCCGGCTCCCAGCGAAAATTAATGAGGGCGGTGCCGGCTTCCTGCGCCTGGCGCTCGGCATGCAGCGTGGCGGGCTGGCCATCGGCGGCCGTGAAGTCCAGCATCACGGGGCCTGCCTTCCAGCGGCGGCCATTGCCCACCAGGCAGCGCCACGTACAGTGGTCGGTTTGCTGAAGGGCCAGCTCCAGGCTGCGATGCGGGGCCACTGGCTCCAGGCAAAACAGCTCGACCTGCCCGCCAGTGGGCCGCCGGGCCAACAGCCGGGCCCGCACCACACGGGTGTCGTTGAAAACGAGGAGCGCGCCGGCCGGCAGCTCACCGGGCAGGTCGCGGAAGTTTTTATCGGTAAGCTGGCCGTGGCGGCTCACGAGGAGCTTGCTGGCAGCGCGGTCGGGGAGGGGCTCGGGCGCAATGCGCTCGGCGGGCAGCGGATAAGTGAAATCCTGAATGGAAAGCAGGCGCGGGTCGGGGTTCATTCCGCAAAGGTCGCACTGTACCGTAAGCTTTAGCTTGCGACGAGCGTAGCGAGTGAAACGCCCGCAACGATTGAACTCGCTGCCGCCTGTTGCAAGCTGAAGCTTACGGTGCAAGGGAGGCTACTTTCTGAACAGCAGCAGGTGCTGCTGCGGCAGCGTTTCAATGGAATCGGCCAGAACCATGCCCACGGCGGCCATTTCCTTGCGGGCCTGCCCAATGCTCATTTTATGAATGCGCTTGATGGGCACGCTGGGGTCTTCGGCTCGGTACTCGACCAGGGCCAGCCGGCCCGTGCCGGGGCGCAGCGCCCGCCGAATGGCCCGGCCCATCTCACGCGGATGGTCGAACTCGTGGTACGCATCCACGATGAGTACCAGGTCCACGCTATCGGCGGGCAGGCCGGGGTTGGTGGTAGTGCCCAGCACGGAGCGCACGTTGGTTGCCTTCAGGCGGCGCTTATTGTCCTGCAGCGCCGCAATCATTTCGGGCTGAATATCAACGGCCAACACTGCGCCTTTGGGGACTCTTTTGGCTAATTGAAACGAGAAAAAGCCCGTGCCGGCCCCAATGTCGGCCACCACATCGGTGGGCTTCAGGTTTAGCTCTTTCAGGAGCAGGTCGGTGCCTTCTTCCTGGCGGCGGCCGTTGCGTTCCAGCCAGCTCGCGCCTTCGTGGCCCATTACGTGGGCAATCTGGCGGCCCAGGTAATAGGTGCCAATGCCGTTGGGGTCGCGGGGCGAGGCTGTTTCGTAGCCGCTGGTATCGGCTACCTGCAGGGCCTGCAAGCGCTGCTCATTCCCTATCGACGGGCGGGTTTCGGCCGGGAGCTGCGTGCAGCTCAATACCAGCACTCCGGCTCCCGTTCCTATTCCCACTACGCCCAAAGCCCGTTGCCAGGTAGAAAAACAGTATTTCATACGGTTTGCAAGTAAGCACATCTGGGCTATTCAACAGCAATTTGTTGGGCTGCGTTCAGCCCGGCCGCTACTGGAAACAAGCTGAAGGGTAGCATGAATCGTGCTGAAAACCGATTTTAAAAAGTGATGGGATAAAAAAGTATTTCCAAATAATCGCCTATTTACAATTTTTGCCGTAGAATGGGCATTCAATTTTTTTTACTCCGTAACCTTATGAAGAATTTTTTTCCTCCCTTCGCCAAACTCGTTGCGCTGGCTGCCTGTGCCCTCACGCTGGGTAGCTGCAGCCGTTCCGAGTACGCAATGCTGCCCAAGGGCAGCTCTTACCACGGCGTTACGCGCGTGGCCACTCCCGTGCCCGCCGCCACGCCCGCAACGGCCGTTATGCCCGCTGCCGAGTCCGGTGCCACTGTCGCCCCGGCCGCAGTAGCCACGGTGCAGCCCGCCGCTCTGGCTACAGTTGCTGCCGCGCCAGCAGCTAAAACCATGGCCCGCGTTGCAACGCCCGCCACAGCCGTTCAGGTGCCCGCTGCGGTTGTGGCCGCTCCGGCTCCCAAGCTGAATTTGGTGCAGCGCATGGCCCTGAGCAAGGTGACCCGCAAAATGGACAAGCTGATGCAGAAGTCGGGCTCGGTTCGCCAGCATGATAACACGGCTTCGACGTCCAGCACGGCGGCCATCAGCGGTAACCTGCGCATTGGCATTATCCTGCTGCTCGTGGGCTTGCTGGTGGGCCTGCTCAATGGCCTGATTGGTACCATCATCGCCATCATCGGCTTGATTTTCATCATCCTGTGGTTGCTCGACCAGATGTAATCCCAGCCAGTGATTTATTGCCAAAAAGCCCCGATTGCATTGTGCAATCGGGGCTTTTTAATTTTTGACGGCACATGCTCGCACGTCCACCAAATCCGTAAAATCCGTGGTCACATCGGGTCGACATCGGCCACGAGGCGGGCTTGGCGGAATTCCTTCTGGTCTTTCACCACGTCCATGGCTTCGCAAATCATCTGCTTAGCCTGCTTGAGCACGGTGTGGGCCCGGTCGAGCTTGATGGTGATTTCCTGCAGATAGAAATTACGGATGCGGAAGATGTAGGGTGCTTCCGGACCCAGCACAGCGGCGCGGCCCAGCCGGTCCACCAGCTCCTGGGTTAGCAGAATAGCTGCTGCCTCGCCCACGCCCTGGTCGATGTGCTTCACCGTCATCTTGATGACGCGCATGAAGGGCGGATAGCCGTGCTCGTGCCGCTGCACGATTTCGTAGTTGTAGAACTCGATGTAGTCGTTGCGGATAACCTTGTCGAAAATTACCTGCGTGGGGTCCGAGGTCTGGATGATGACCTTGCCCTTTTTGCCCTTGCGCCCGGCCCGGCCGCTCACCTGCACAAACATCTGGTAGGCCCGCTCGTGCGCCCGGAAATCGGGGTAATGAATGATGCTGTCGGCGTTGATGATGCCCACGAGACTCACGTTGGCGAAATCGAGGCCTTTAGTTACCATCTGGGTGCCTACCAGCACGTTGGTGGTCTGCTTCTCGAAGTCACCGATGATTTGCTGGTAGCTGTTTTTGGCGCGGGTCGTGTCCAGGTCCATCCGTTGGATGTTGGCCTGCGGGAGCATGATTTTGAGGTCGTCCTCAATCTTTTCGGTGCCGAAACCCTGGGTTTTCACGGCCCGCGAGCCGCAGGCAGGGCATTGGGTTACCATGCTGTCGTGGTAGCCGCAGTAGTGGCAGCGCAGCTCGTGGCTGTGCTTGTGGTAGCTCAGGCTCACGGCGCAGTTGGTGCATTTGGGTATCCAGCCGCAGTCCTGGCAGGCCACCACGGGCGCGTAGCCGCGCCGGTTCTGGAACAGAATCACCTGTTCCTGGCGGCCCAGGGTGCGCTCCACTTCGCCCAGCAGGTCGGCGGTGAAGTGGTTGTGCATGGTTTTCTGCTCGCGGGCCTTGCGGGTGTCCACCAGCACCACCTCCGGCATGCCCGCCTCGCCGAAGCGCTTGCTGAGCGTGACCAGCCCGTAGCGGCCCTGCTTGGCCTGGTAGTAGGTCTCCACGGCCGGCGTAGCCGAGCCCAGCAGGGTTTTGGCCCCCTGAAAGTTGGCCATCATCAGGGCTACTTCGCGGGCGTTGTAGCGCGGGGCGGGGTCGTACTGCTTGTAGCTCGACTCGTGCTCCTCGTCTACAATTAGCAGCGACAAATTATCAAATGGTAAAAATACTGCCGAGCGCACCCCCACTACCACCTGAAAGCGGCCCGAGAGCACGCCATTCCATACTTCCACCCGCTCGTTATCCGAGAATTTGGAATGATATACGCCCAGCCGCGAGCCGAACACGCGAATAAGCCGGGTCACAATCTGGGCCGTGAGGGCAATTTCGGGTAGCAGGTACAGCACCTGTCCGCCACCCTCCATGGCCTTGCGGATGAGGTCGATGTAAATCTCGGTTTTGCCCGCGCCGGTCACGCCGTGCAGCAGCACAATTTCCTTCTCGCCGAAGTGCGCCATAATCTCATCCCGCGCCGAGGTCTGGGCCTCCGTCAGAGCGAAATTCAGGTGAATGGCGCCTTCGTTTTCGACCGGAAAGCGGCTTACAATCACATCAAACTGCTCCAGTACGCCATTCTTGATGAGCGTGTTTACCGCCGAGGCCGAAAGGTGCGGGTTGCTGGCCAGGTAGGCCTTTTCAATGCCGTTCTGGTTGGCGTGCTCGTTCTGGTACACGGGCACGCGCTGCATGTACTTCATCAGCACATCGAGCTGCTTAGGCTTGCTGGTGAGCTGCTCAAATAGCTGCTCCAGCGAAGCCTCCGATACGAAATGGTGCGCCAGCCGCACCTTTTTCACCACCTTAGGCGCGTACTTATCTGCCGTGTGTTCGAAGAGGAAAATGACGTCCTTGTGCATCAAGGACTTGATGACCTTGTGGAAGGACGTGATACCCAGCAAGTCGCCAACCTCGGTAAAGGTCAGGGCTTTGCCATCTTCCACTGCGCCCAGCGCGTCCACAATCAGCTCCTCCTGCGTGGAGAGCGGGTACTCGTTTTCCTCCCGCGAAAACCCGGGGTGCAGCTGAATGCGCGACTCCGAGCTGAGCTTGAGCGCCGAAGGCAACGCGGCGTTTATCACCTCGCCGATGGTGCACATATAATAGTCGGCCATCCAGCGAAAGAGCTTGAGCTGTGCCTGCGTGACCACCGGCGCATCATCAATAAATTCGAGAATGTACTTGGCCTGATAGTCCTTGGGCGCGGTTTCGTGCACAGCCGCCACAATGCAGCTAAGCGTCTTTTTAGCCCCAAACTGCACGATGACGCGCCCACCAATCACCACGTTGTCGTTCAGCTCATACGGCACCCGGTAGGTGTAGAGCCGGGGCAGGGGCAGCGGCAGAATAACGTCGGCAAACAGCGTCACCCGGTCGGGCGCGGGCGCGGCGGCCGGGGAAATAAAATCAAGCGTAAGACTCAAAACAGGTATAGCGTAGGGGCGGATAGTAAAGATAAGACCGGCGCACGGGCTAATGGCATGCTGGGGCATGCTGGGGCATGCTGGGGCATGCTGGGGCATGCTGGGGCATGCTGGGGCATGCTGGGGCATGCTGGGGCATGCTGGGGCATGCTGGGGCATGCTGGGGCATGCTGGGGCATGCTGGGGCATGCTGGGGCATGCTGGGGCATGCTGGGGCATGCTGGGGCATGCTGGCCGCAGTTTAGCGCGCCGCGCTAAACTGCGGCCAGCACGCTAAGGCCGGCGCACGGGCTAATGGCGCGCTAAACCGCAGCCAGCATACTACAGCGCCGCCAGCGCATCGGCTACGTTATAAACCGGGGCCTGGCAGGCATAGTTGCGGCAGATGTGCACCGCCGTGCGTCCATCTGTGGGCGTGGGCAGCAGCTTCAGCAGCGGCAGCTCCGAGGTGGCTTCAGTGCCGGCCAGCACGGTATCGAACAGGAAATTGCGGCTCATCCCTTCGCGATACGTGTCCGCTTCCGGGCCCTGAATGGCAATTTCGGCTCCCGGCCGCAGCAGCGCGGCGTAGAGCGAAGCCCAGTTGGTGAGGTGTTGCGGCTCTTTCACCACGAGGTGGCGCAGCTGAAGCAGCATCTCGGCCGCCAGGTCCGTGTATTTCGCCTTCTCAAGATGGCGGCCCAGGCGGCGCAGGTTGTGCGCCATGATGGAGTTGGACGCCGGAATCACGTTGTCGAACAGCTCTTTTTTGCGGGCAATAAGCGGCTCAGCGTTGCTGTCGGTGTAGAAAAACAGCGTTTCGGTGGGGTCGAAGAAGTTGGCCAGCACGTATTCCGTCAGCACCTCGGCTTCGCGCAGCCACTTTTCGGCGAAGGTGACCTCGTAGAGGCTGATATAAGCCTGAATGACCAGCGCATAGTCTTCCAGGAAGCCGCTGATGCTGGCGCGGCCGTCTTTGCAGGTCCGATACAGGCGCGCCCCGTTGCGCAGGTTGGCTTCGATGAAGCGGGCGTTGTGCTCAGCCATGGCCAGGAATTCGGGCTCGCCGAAGGCGCGGTAGGCATCCGTCAGGCCTTGGAGCATGAGCGCATTCCAGCCGGTGAGAACTTTGTCGTCGAGGCCGGGGCGCACGCGGGTGGCGCGCACGGCCATTATTTTCTGTTTCCAGCCCGTCACCAGCTCGGGCAGAATGCCCGGTGCCAGCTGATGAGCGGTTGCAAAGTCTACATCGGTTTCGCGGCGGTGCAGGATGTTGCGGCCGTGTTCCCAGTTGCCCACGGCCGTGCAGTTGTAGTACGCAGAAAACAGCTGCTCCTCATCGCCCAGAATCCCTTGCAGTTCCTGCTTCGTGAAAACGTAAAACTTTCCTTCTTCGCCCTCGCTGTCGGCATCGAGCGACGAATAAAAGCCGCCCTCATCATTGGTCAGCTCCAGCCGGATAAATTCGATGGTATCGTACACCGTTTCCCGAAAAAGCTCGTCCTGCGTCAGCTGGAAAGCCTCGCTGTACAGGCTCACTAGTTGGCCGTTGTCATACAGCATCTTCTCGAAGTGCGGGGCCAGCCACTCGCCATCCACCGAGTAGCGGGCAAATCCGCCGTGCACCTGGTCATAAATCCCGCCCCAGGCCATTTCGCGCAAAGTCAGTACGGCCTGGTCCAGCACGGCCCGGCTGCCGCTAATGGCGTGGGCCCGCAGCAAAAAACGCCAGATGCTGGGCATCGGAAACTTCGGGGCGCGGTTCGTGCCGCCGCGCTCGCGGTCAAAGCTGGTGCTCAGATTGTACACCAGTAGCTTGAATTCCTCTTCGGAAACGCCGGCCGGGCCGGTTTCGGGTGCTACACCAATGGCCTCCAGCGCCGCGTAATCGGCTTCCTGGGCCGCGTTGCGGTTGTGCCCGCCATACTTGGCCAGCTCGCTCTTGCCAATCACCTCCATAAACCGCTCGGCCGACTGTTCTAACTCGGTGCGGTGCTCACCGGCGTAAGCCTGGCCGATGTTGGTGAGCAGTTTGGTCCAATTGCCCTGCGGGAAGTAGGTGCCGCCGTAAAAAGGCTTGGCGTCGGCGGTCAGAAACACGTTCAGCGGCCAGCCGCCCTGCAAACCCATGGCGTGCAGCGCATCCATGTAAATCTGGTCCACATCGGGCCGCTCCTCGCGGTCAACCTTGATGCACACAAAATGCGCGTTCATCACTGCCGCTACGGCCTCGTTCTCGAACGATTCGCGCTCCATCACATGGCACCAGTGGCAGGCCGCGTAGCCGATGCTCACCAGAATAGGCTTTTGCTCGGTTTGGGCACGGTTTAGCGCCTCGGGACCCCACGGGTACCAGTCCACGGGATTGTGGGCGTGCTGTTGCAGATAAGGGCTGGTTTCCTCGGCGAGGCGGTTGGTGTGCGAAGCAGCGTGGGCCATATAGAAGCGGAGTAGGGGAGGTGCTGAAATACCAAACCCGGCGAAAAAAGCCGGGTCTGGGAAATAAATAACGCAACTAGCCGGGTTTCACCAGCCTAAAATCTGAAAGCTAAGCTGACTTTTTAGGTGTTTTGGGTTTAGCCGATGGCTTGGCCGCTGACTTAGCCGCCGGTTTAGCCGCTTTCTCAGTCTTGGCTACTGCTTTTTTCGGAGCAGCTGCTTTGGTCGCTGCTGCCTTCGGAGCCGCTTTAGCCGCCGCCTTTTTGGACACTACCTTAGCTGCCTCCGCTACCTTCTTTTCAACTGCCGCAGCAACAGGCTTCGGAGTCGTTTTAGCTGATTTGGCTTTAACTGCAGCTACCGGGGCCACTTTTGTAGCAGCAACCGGCTCCTGCGCTACGGGCGAAACCGGAGCCGCTACAGCCTTGGCTTTCGCGGCCGGTTTACGCTTCGATGCTGAAGGGGCTGGAGTCGTTGTAGCGGGCGTAGCAACAGCCGCTACTGGTGCGCTAGGCAGGACAGCCGTTGGTGCTACTGCAGCCGCTTTAGCCTGTTTAGCCGGTTTAGCCGGTTTAGCTTTCGGAGCAGCCGTCTTAGCCACGGCCGCTTTAGGCGCTACCGGTGCTACCACTTTAGCCACGGCAGCCTTGGGTACCACCGCTTTGGTCGCGGCCGCTTTCGGCGTGGGAGTCTGCGCTATCAGCGTGGCCGAGGAGCCCATCATGCGGCCGGCGGCTACTTGCGTACGAACAATCGTAGGGTCAATCACCGGAATTACCGGCGTATCAATGGCCGGCTTTTCTGCCCGGCCACCAATAGCGGCCCGGCTCTTACGCCCCGTGCGCTTGGCCGGGGCTGGCTTTGCCACGGGGGCTTCACCAGTATCAGCAGCATCGGCGGCCACCGCTGAAACGGCGGCCATGGCCTGCCCACTTACTGGCAGCGCTGCCACTGTTTCCTGCGACTGCCGCGTATTTCCGCGCTGGCTTTCAACGGCTGGCTCCGATTCGCGGGGAGCAGCAAGCTGCTCGCTACCAGCAACCGGCGATGAATGATTCATTTCCAGTCCAGAAGCACCCGACTCAATGCTACCCGCCGCATTGGTATCAGCCGTTTGTTTGCGGGCCTTTTTCTTGTTCCGATTGCGGCTGTTGCGGGAAGGAGCGCTGGAAGCAGTCAAATCTGCCTCAGCATTACTGCTCACTACCTGCGGTGCATCCATCGTCGAGTCGAAGTCAATCAGTGCCGGCACTTCGGTCTGAATAGCAGATGCTTGCGTAACGAAAGCCCCATCGGCTGCCGGAGCGGCAAACAGCTCTACGCGCGGCACGCGGCCCGGCTCATTGCGTCGGCCGCCCCGTTTCACCGGCTGCGATTTGGTGATAACGCTCGATTTCTGCGCATCCGAACGCCCGCCTGCCTCATTCGGCAATGCGCCGGTCGCCGCTTCCAAAGCCGCTTCCGATGCCGGCAGTTGGCTTTCATCCACCTCCGATTCGGCGGCGAGGCGCAGGGCGTGCTTTCGTGCCGTGCGCTTGGCACCACCGCGCGAGCGGCGTTTCTTCTTGCGGCCGGGCTCCTGGTCATCCGCATCCTGTTCCGAAACGGGCGCACCAATGGTTGCTTCGGGCGCAACTGCCATGGGAGTTAGCTCCGCCGGTGCCGAATCTTTATCGCCGAGGAAGGGCTGTTGCGCAAATTCGTCTGCTTCCCCAAAACTCGCGGCCTGGAATGCCTCCGTTTCGGTAAGCGAAGCCACCTGGCCTTTGCCACGGCCGTCACGCCGCCCGCGCTCAGGTCGGTCCGAACGGCCCGTTCGCTGCGCCCGGAATTCTTCCGGCGACAAACGAGGTGGGCGGCTACTAGCATTATCGTTAGCTGATTGCTGCGTTTCAGCTGTTGCAGCTTCACCAGTCGGAGCTACGCGTGTCGCTATCGAGGCCACCGAACCCTCGCCAATATCAATCCGCTCCTCGTCGTCGTCCAAATCGGCCGCTGCTTGCGGCTGCAACGGCTCCGGAAGTGCCGCAATGCGCGTTTGCACCGTGCGCAGCTCATCGGCCACGTCCACTTTACGTAGGCTCATCTGCTCGAGCTTTTCGCGGGTACTCTCCAGGAATTGCCGGTGCTCGGGTGCGCCCTCATGCAGCGGCCGGTGGCCCAGCGACTGCCGAACCGCCGCCCACTCCTTGCGGAAACGCCCAAAATCAGCGTCGAAATACGTGCGGGCAAATTTCTCCCAGATATAGTCCTCCGCCACTTCCGACGGATGCAGCATATCGGCCGCGTAAAAGCGGTAGTCGCGCAAATCATCCATCAGCAGCTCATAAGCCGGAAAGTAAGCCACGCCCGGCAGCAGGTCGCTCACAATGTGCGTGGCCAGCCGCAACACGGACTTACTCACCGAGTTCAGCGGCAGCGTATCTTTCAGATGCCGTACGGGGCTCACCGTCAGTACAAAGCGAAGCTCCGGGTTAATGCGGCGCAGGTAAGCATGCGTCTCCGCCAAGGCATTGATGATTTCATCTGGCGTCAGCAGTTCGCGCACAAACAGGTCACTCGACTGCTTGTGGCAGTTGCTCACCAGCTCGCCGGTTTCGCGCAGGCGGTAGGCCCAGGCCGTGCCCAGCGTCAGCAATACCACATCGGTATTGCGCAGAAACTCGCCCGTTTGCCGCACCAGGTCCTGAATGTGCTGCAGCAGCTCCACCGGCGAATCGGCCCCGATGCTGCCGTGCAGGTCGTAGCTCTGCCAGCGGCCACGAGCCTGCACAAGATGCCGCTGCCAATCCACGTCTTCGCCAGCGGCGGCTCGCAGCAGCCGCGCCAGCGCTAGTGGCTGGAATACGGTGCCAAACGGGTTCACCCGTGCTTCTATCTTATTGGAAACCAGTCGTGTACCAATGCTGTCGGCGAAGCACGAGCCCATGGTGAGCACCCGCGCCGTGCGCGTCAGCTGGCCGGTGGCCGGGGCAATTGTCAATTCAGTTCTAAACATTAAAGCAAAAATAGCCCGTAACCGGGCTATGGCCCGAGAACCGGAATAAAAAAAGCCCTACCAGCAGGCAGGGCTTTTTCAATCTAGCAAAGAAACCGAGACTACTCGGCTACTACGCGGAAGTTAATCGTGTGCTTCACTTCCTTGTGCAGGTTAGCCGTGGCGGTGTAATCACCAGCCGAAGCAGGCTCTTGGTCGAACGACAAACGCTTACGGTCGATGTCCACACCCTTGGCTTTCAGCGCTTCGGCCAATTGCAGCGTGGTTACGCGACCAAAGATTTTGCCGCTCTCACCCACCTTAGCGGGGATTTCCAGCACCATGTTACCAATCTGGTCGGCAATGGCTTGAGCGTCACCTTTGATTTTATCGGCTTTGTGAGCGGCTTGACGCACGTTCTCGGCCGTGATTTTTTTATTCGTCTTGTCGGCCAGCATGGCCAGACCCTGCGGCAACAGGAAGTTGCGACCGTAGCCCGATTTCACGGTCACGATGTCGTTCTTGTACCCGAGGCCCTTAACGTCGTCTTTGAGGATGATTTCCATGTCTTGTAGAAATTCTGAGTGTTGAATGCTGAGGGTTGAGTTGGAAAATCCACACTCAACATTCAACACTCAACCCTCAACATTCAAAATTTATTTCAGGGCGTCGGCTACGTACGGCATCAGGGCCAAGTGGCGGGCCTTAGCGATGGCCTGAGTCACTTTGCGCTGGAATTTCAGGCTGGTGCCGGTGAGGCGACGGGGCAGCACGCGGCCCTGCTCGTTCACAAACTTCAGCAGGAAGTTCGGGTCTTTGTAGTCCACGTACTTGATGCCGTTCTTCTTGAAGCGGCAATATTTCTTACGAGTGTCCTGCGGCTTGTTCATAGCCGACCGGTCGTTGTTGCGGTTGAATGCGGGAGATGCCATGTCGTTGCTAAATTATTGGGCTACGGCTTCGGTTTCTTTGGCAGCCTTCTGCTGGTTCATTTCGCCGTTGCGGCGGCGGGCGTTGTACTCCACGGCGTGCTTATCGAGCACGGTCGTGAGGAAACGAATAACACGCTCGTCGCGGCGGAAAGCCAGTTCGAGCACGTCTACGATGTTGCCTTCGCCAGTGTACGACAGGCAGAAATAGTAGCCTGTGTTCTTCTTTTGAATCGGGTAAGCCAGCTTGCGCAGGCCCCAGGCTTCGTTTGACAAAAGGGCGGCGCTATTTTCCTTAAGCACCTGAGTGAACTTCTCGACCGTTTCTTGCACCTGGCTCTCGTTCAATACGGGAGTTACGATGAAGACCGTCTCGTAATTTCTTTGTTCCATTACGATGGGGGTGAATTGTGGGTGAAAAAAATTGATTGGGGCGCAAAGGTACTGACTTTCCGGCACATTGCCAAGGCCGCCCTACTCATCCGTCCAAATTGCCTGATACCCGCGCTGCCCATTCCGTAATCCTACCACTCGCCTTCCTCTGACATGGCCGTTGCTAACCTAATAATCGTAAGCAGGAAATGGGATGAGGTAAAAATCAGGGCCCCGCCACTACTCATCACATGAAAAATATCCGTCAAAATACTTGGCGCGAGCTAACAAAAGCGGCTGCTGGTAGTTCAGATTTAGTGCTTTAGAAATCACCTCCTAACTAGTATTCGCCGGTTGCTTTTGATGCTGTCACGGCTCATTCATTCGCTCTCTGCCATTATCTGCCTTGCGGCCAAAAACCTATATAATCGCCAATCCAAACGGCTGCAAATGCCCGGAAATTGCCTTTTACTTTTTGCCGCCTACGATTCCTGACCTACATTTGTGGCCTTGAAATGCCCCTAGCATTTCGTTTTACCGTCTATTTTCTTATGAATAGCATTCGACTTCGTTCGTTACCTCATTTGTTGCTGGCACTAGTGCTCACGTTTGCTGGCATCCAGCAGGCTTCGGCCCAGGCACCCGCCGATGTTAAAAAGGATGGGGTAGTTCCCGGCGCCACCGCCGCAGCTACTCCCGCAACCGCTGTTGCTCCGGCTGCCGGCGGTGGCGATGCTGCTGCCATCGCCGCCGGCGATGCGCTTTTCAAAGGCAACTGTGCCCAGTGCCACGCTGTGAATGAGCAGGTAGTTGGTCCCGCCCTCGGTGGCATCACCAAGCGTCGTCCCATCTCCTGGATTTTGCCCTGGATTAAGAACTCCAGCAAAGTAGTAGCCAGCGGCGATGATTATGCCGTAGCGCTCTACAACAAGTTCAACAAACAGCAGATGCCCTCCTTCGCCCTGTCGGACAAGGAAATCACTTCTATCGTTGCGTACATCACTTCGGAAGAAGGCAAAACCGCTGCTGTAGCCGGTGGTGTTCCTGCCACCGGTGCTGCTGCCGATGGATCTGCTGCTGGCGGTACCGAAGCCGGTGCGGGCAAATACATGGACATCCTCCTCATTGTCCTTGTAGTAGTGCTGATTGTGCTGGTGGTAACCCTCGTTATCATTGGTAACCTGATGAAGGATGTACTGCGTGGTCGCAAAGACCTCGACGGCCGCGACATCGAAATTCTGGAGCAGCGCTTCGACTGGGGTAAGTTTTACCGCTCGCCCGTATTGCGTGGTATTGTAGGTGTCGTTTTCGCGCTTGTTTTACTTTACGAAGGTGTGCAAAGCGTAATGGCCGTTGGCTTGAACCAGGGCTACCAGCCCACGCAGCCCATTGCTTTCTCGCACAAGCTGCACGCTGGCACCAACCAGATTAACTGCGCCTACTGCCACACGTCGGTATACAAGAGCAAATCCGCCAACATTCCTTCGGCCAACATCTGTATGAACTGCCACTCGCAGATTAAGACAGAGTCGCCCGAAATCAAGAAAATCTACCGCGCTATCGAGCGCAAGCAGCCAATTCAGTGGGTTCGTATTCACAACCTGCCTGATTTGGCTTACTTCAACCACTCGCAGCACACGCAGGTGGCTGGCCTCCAGTGCCAGACCTGCCACGGCCCCATCCAGAACATGGAAGTGGTATACCAATACTCGGCCCTCACCATGGGCTGGTGCATCAATTGCCACCGCGAGATGCCCCTCAATACGAAGGACAACAAGTACTACGACAACCTCGTGAAGCTGCACGACACCAAGAATGCCGGCGCTCCCTTCACCGTGTCGTCGAACGGCGGCACCGAGTGCTCGAAGTGCCACTACTAATAATATGATTTCAGTAGGGAGTACTGGGTAGTCAGTATTCTAGCCTGCTCGTTATTAACTACTGACTACCCAATACTGATTACTGATTACCCTCCCAAATGAAGTACTGGAAAGGAATTGAGGAACTGGAAAGCGCCCCGGAGTTCATGCAATCGGCCTTTGCCGAGTTCATGCCGGTAAAGGAAAGCCACGAGAGCAAAGACGATACCTCGGCTCCCCGCCGCGACTTCCTCAAGCTAATGGGTTTCGGCGTAGGTGCCGCCGTACTCGCTTCGTGCGAGACGCCGGTTATTAAGGCCATTCCGTATCTGAACAAGCCCGAGGAAATTGACCCGCTCATTTCCAACTTCTACGCTTCTACTTACTTCATTGGCTCGGACTACAACGCCGTATTAGTAAAGGCCCGCGAAGGCCGGCCGATTAAGCTGGAGGGTAACCCCGAGTCGCCCATCACCAAAGGTGGTCTGTCGGCCCGCGCTCAGGCCGCCGTGTTGAGCCTTTACGACGGTGGTCGTTTGCAGCACTTTGCCATCAAAGGTCAGAAGGCCGAGATGAAGCAGGTGGACCAGGAAATCCGTACGAAGCTGGCGGGTACCACGGGCCGCATTGCCATCGTGTCGCACACGATTATCAGCCCCAGCACGAAGAAGGCCATTGCCGAATTCGCAGCCCGCTACCCCAATACCACCCACGTCATGTATGATGCGCAGTCGGCCACCGGCCTGCTGCAAGCCAACGGCGGTGTGGTGCCCGGCTACGATTTCAGCAAAGCCAACGTCATCGTAAGCCTCGGTGCCGACTTCCTCGGTACCTGGATTTCGCCGGTAGAGTATGCCAAGCAGTACGTAGTCAACCGTAAGGTGAGCACGGACAAGCGCACCATGTCGCGCCACTTCCAGTTCGAGACTGCCATGTCGCTCACCGGCTCCAATGCCGACGTGCGTGTGCCGGTGAAGCCTTCGGAGCAGGGTGCAATAGCACTCGCACTGTACAATGCCGTGGTAAGCGGCGGCAGCGTTTCGACTTCCGTTCCTTATGGTAAGCAACTGGCTACTGCTGCTGCTGAGTTGAAGGCAAGCGGCAGCGCCGGCCTCGTGGTTTCGGGTTCGAACGACCCGGCCGTGCAGTCGCTGGTTACTGCCATCAACCAGGCGCTCGGTAATGCTGGCACCACCATCGATGCTGCTTCGAGCAACGTGCGTCAGGGCGACGACGCTCGTATGGCCGCGCTGGTAAACGACATGAATAATGGCAGCGTAGGTGCTGTTATTTTCTACAATGCCAACCCGGTGTTCAACCACCCGATGGGCGACAAGGTGAAGGCGGGCATTGCCAAAGTGCCGCTCACCATCTCGTTCAACGACCGTTTGGACGAAACCGGCAGCCTCTGCCAGTACGCTACCCCTGACAGCCACTGGCTGGAATCGTGGAACGACTTCGAGCCAAAAACTGGCTTCCTAAGCCTGTCTCAGCCGGTTATTACGCCACTGTTCACCACGCGTCAGGCTCAGGAAAGCCTGCTGCATTGGGCTGGTAACAATACGACTTACTACCGTTTCCTGCGCGCCAACTGGCGTGGTATCACCCCCACAGATGCTGCCTGGGATAAAGTGGTTCACGATGGTGTGGCTATGGGCACCGCCCTGCCCGCTGCTCCGGCCATGACGGCTATGAGCGCCGCCGCCGCTGCCTCGCAGTTGAGCGGCGCCGCCAAGCAGAATGGCGTTGAGCTGGCCCTCTACGAAAAAGTAGGACTTAGTG